>CAKRMZ010000004.1 GCA_934365155.1 uncultured Eubacteriales bacterium
GTGGAAACAATAGGGCTCGAACCTATGACCCTCTGCTTGTAAGGCAGATGCTCTCCCAGCTGAGCTATGCTTCCGAAAAACCAATCAACGCATCAAACAAACATTCACTGCGCTGTGACGAAAGTTATTATATCATACTGTTTTTTTCTTGTCAACACCTTTTTAGAGTTTTTTAATATAAAAATCACCCGCAGATATTTCGATCTGCGAGTGATTCGCCAATTCTAAAATATTACAATGCAGATAAAACGCTTCTTACCTTATCAAAAGCCTCCGACATACGCGTAACATCGCGCACTCCCGCGACAGCACTGTCGGCGCGTCCGCCGCCTCCGCCGCCCACAATCTCGGTAGCGGCTTTAACAATCATTCCGGCATTGGCACCGTTTTTCACAGCCTCAGCGCCGCAAACGCACACCAAGTTGGATTTGCCGCCGTTTTGACATGAAAGCACTGCAACGGTTGCCGCGTCTTTTTCTTTTAGGTGATCCAAAAACGTACGGACGGCATCCACGGTAATTTCATGTGTTACTTTGCAAACAAAATGAAATTTACCGACTGTTTCCGCATCCTTTTCCAATCCGTTAAGACTCATCAGGGCCATTTTTTCGCCGAGGTGGTCGATTTCGGCACGGGCGTTTTTCAGTTCCGCCGCAAGTCCGGCTGCCCGTTTTGCAATGTCCTCGGGATTGTTAGACTTGAGTTCTGCCGCACAATCGGCAATGAGCCGTTCGTGACTGCGAATTAAGTTTAAGACTCCCGTTCCGGTCACGGCTTCAATCCGACGCACGCCGGCAGCCACCGAGCTCTCGGATATAATTTTAAACAACCCGGCTTCGGCGGTGCTATGCAAATGCGTACCGCCGCACAGTTCCCTTGAAAAATCGCCGATTCGCACCATACGGACCCGATCGCCGTATTTTTCACCGAACAAAGCCATGGCTCCCATTTCCTGTGCGGTATGCACATCGGTCACCAAAGTTTCAACTGACTCATTGCTCAAAATTTCGGCATTCACTAAATCTTCTACCTGCTTTAACTCATCCGGACTTACTGCCGCAAAATGAGAAAAATCAAAGCGGGCACGTTCGCTGTCTACATAAGAGCCGGACTGTGCAACATGATCTCCCAGCACACGGCGCAAGGCAGCCTGAAGCAAATGCACCGCGGTATGATTTCTGGAGACGGCTTTTCGATATGCCGCATCGACTTCGCAGTGCACCGCATCACCGACGCCGATCTCTCCCTCCGTGATTTCTCCGATATGAACAAAGACCTTTCCGACCTTTCGGGTATCCTTTACCTCAAATCTCCCGCGCGGAGAGACAATCAAGCCTCGGTCTCCGACCTGTCCGCCGCTTTCCGCATAAAATGCAGTGCAGTCGCAGACCACCGTGCAAGGGCCGGATTCTGCGGAAGCGCAAGAGGAACCGTCCACCAATACGGCCAAAACAGACGCGTCGTTTTGCAATGTATCATATCCGACAAATTCCGTGTCCGGAATTCCCGTCATCGCATCATCGGAGTTTTCGCTCCATCCGCCGTGATTTCCTCTGGCCTCTCTTGCCCGACGGCGTTGCATGTCCATGAGTTCCGCAAATTTTTCCTCGTCTACACGCAATTTTTTCTCCTCGGCAATTTCCCGAGTTAAATCTAACGGAAATCCAAAGGTATCATACAGCTTAAAGGCATCCTCACCGGACAGGACCTCAAGGCCTGCGTTCTGTGCCTTCTCAATCATTCCGGAAAGAATCGAAAGGCCGGAATCGATGGTTGCCTCAAAGCGCTCTTCTTCTAAAGCAATCACCTTTTGAATATATTCCCGTTTCTCCTTGAGCTCCGGATAAGCCCCGCCGCTGAGCTCAATCACATCCTCGGCAAGCTCGCATAGGAAAGCCCGATTCACACCGAGAAGTTTGCCGTGGCGCAATGCACGGCGAAGAATACGGCGCAAAACATATCCCCGGCCTTCATTGGACGGCAGCACTCCGTCCGAAATCATCATCACCGAACTCCGAATATGGTCTGTGATGATTCGGATGGATACATCCGACGCTTCCTCCGCTCCGTAAACCTTTTGGCTAATTGCACAAACATGATCTAAGATTTTGCGTACGGTATCCACTTCAAATAAATTATCAACGCCCTGCATCACACAAGCCAAACGTTCAAGTCCCATGCCGGTATCAATATTTTTATTTTTCAGTTCCTCGTAATTCCCTTTTCCGTCGCCGCAGAACTGAGAGAAAACATTATTCCAAATCTCCATATAACGATCGCATTCACAACCGGGCTTGCAGTCCGGAGAGCCGCAGCCGTACTGCTCACCGCGGTCATAATAGATCTCGGAGCAAGGACCGCAGGGGCCGGGGCCGTGCTCCCAGAAATTATCTTCTTTTCCGAGCGCAATCACCCGTTCGGCGGGCACGCCGATCTTTTCGGTCCAAATACGGAAAGCCTCTTTATCCCCTTCATAAATCGACGGCCATAAGCGATCGGCCGGAATCTCCAGGACCTTCGTCAAAAATTCCCATGCCATAGGCAATGCTTCTTCTTTGAAGTAATCGCCGAATGAAAAATTCCCTAACATTTCAAAGTAGGTTCCGTGCCGCGCTGTTTTTCCGACACGGTCAATATCCGGCGTGCGGATACACTTTTGGCAGGTGGTAATCCGTTTACAAGGCGGAGTTTCCTCTCCCGTAAAATATTTCTTCAAAGGTGCCATTCCGGAATTAATGAGCAAAAGACTTTTGTCACCGGACGGAACCAAAGAAAAGCTTTTCAACCGCAGATGACCCTTCGATTCGAAATAGCTTAAAAATGATTCCCGCAAATCATTTAAAGACATCCATTTCATATTATAAATTCCCTTCATTTATCAAAATTGCAAAAAGCAACATAAGAATACACATATACATCTATAATACTATTTATTAATTATAGCAAACAGCAGGAATGCAAGTCAACGAATATTTCAATTTTTATTCTATGATTTTACAATCGGTCCCATTTTTTCCCGAAACAGATGAAAAACATACCGCAAAACCTCCTTTATCCCCCTCCGCTCGTTGCATAAAGTATCCTGTTGCAACACCGCATATGAGCATTTTCTTTTCCGCTCAAAAAATGCGCTTTGGCTTGACACAAATACCGTGATGTGATATGATTAAGGTTGATACAGTAAGTAATTTGACGGCCTATCGGCTATGCAGGTGTGGCGGAATGGTAGACGCGCTGGTCTTAGAAACCAGTATCTCCGATGTGCAAGTTCAAGTCTTGTCACCTGCACCATAAAAGTCCCGGTTTTTCTCGCCGGAACCGATTTTTTTACAGACCTCAAAAGTTGTATAAAAAATAATTTCAAAATATAATAAGGATAAGTGTGAAAAACATGAGCAACATCGTCTTTAATGAAAACCTCACCAGCTTAAAGCCCTCCGCTTCCATGACTTTCATGAAAAAAGCAGCTGATATGAAAGCAGCCGGCGTCAATGTCATGAACCTCTCAGGTGGCGAACCGGACTTTGACACTCCTGCAAAAATCACCTGCGCCGGAATTAAAGCTCTGACAGAGGGTGATACCCATTACCGTGTCGGACAGGGCCTCCCCGCATTGCGCAGCCGCATTGCAAAGAAACTCCAAGAGGAAAACGGCATTTCCCTGCAGGACAATGAAATCCTGGTAACGCCGGGCGGAAAAACCGCAATTTATTTGTCGGTACGCGCTTTGGTAAACAAGGGTGATGAAGTTATCATTCTCAACCCCGCTTGGGTTTCCTATGAACCGATTGTTATCGCATCGGGCGGTACTCCGGTAAATGTGGAGCTCAAATACGACAACAACTATGACATCACGATGGAAGCATTGGAAAATGCCACCACGGATAAAACCAAAATGCTTATCCTCAATTACCCCAACAACCCGACGGGCCGCATCCTCTCGAGAAAAGAGGCTGATGTCGTTGCTGCTTGGGCAAAGAAGCATGAGAATGTAGTTATTCTTTCCGACGAAGTATATGAAGCCATCATTTTTGACGGCAACAAGAATATCAGCATGGGCAGTTATTCGGAAATTGCCGACCGTGTTATCACCGTCAACAGCTTTTCCAAGAGTGTTGCCATGACCGGCTGGCGTATCGGCTATCTTGCCGCTCCCCGTTATATCATCGAAAAAGCTTACAAGCTTTATCAGCACTCTCTGACCTGCATGAGCGGATTTATTCAGCAGGCAGCTACTGTAGCACTCGACTGCCAGGCAGAGGTTGAAGAGATGAGAAAGAGCTACGAAATGCGTCGTGACATCTTTATCGGTGCATTAAATAAAATTCCGGGCGTTTCCTGCAGAATTCCGGAAGGCGCTTTCTATGCTTGGGTTAAAATTGATAAAAACAATATGACCTCATTCGAGATCTGCGACTATCTGATTGAAGAAGCAAAAGTAGTCGGCGTACCCGGCGATTCTTACGGTTTCGGCGGAGAAAAGTGCATTCGTTTCTCCTTTGCAACCGATCTGAACGATCTGAAAGAGACTGTTAAGAGAATTGAAGTGGCTTTGGCAAAACTGTAAAATTCAAATAAAAAGAGGTATAGAGTAACAATGAGTAACGTAGGTTGCAGAATTATTAAAGACTTCGACCGTCCGGATCGGGAATTGGTAGAAGCATTTCGCGGTCTTCCGGTTGCCAACATCGACGACGGAATGAACCGTACCGGCGCAATTGACGGCGCAATCCGCCCGATGAATAAAACTCCCCTTCTCGGCACGGCATTTACCGTTCGTGTTCCGGAGGGTGACAATCTGATGTTCCACAAGGCAATGGATCTCGCAAAACCCGGCGATGTTATCGTTATCGATGCCGGCGGAAACACCAAACGCGCCATCTTCGGTGAGATTATGACCACCTATTGCCAGTCCAGAGGAATTGCCGGACTGATTGTTGACGGAGCAATTCGTGATGCAGATGCACTCGAAAATATGAATTTCCCGGTTTATGCCAGAGCAAAAACCCCGAACGGTCCGTACAAAAACGGCCCCGGTGAGATTAATGTTCCGGTCAATATCGGCGGAAGAATCGTTTGCCCGGGTGACATTATCCTCGGTGACTATGACGGCGTAATTGTTATAAAACCCGAAAATGCAAAAGAGCTTGCGGAAAAAGCAAAAGCCGTTGAAGTAAAAGAAGCAAAAATTATGGAAACTATGCAAAAAGACGGTTCCTACAGCCGTCCTTGGGTGGATGAACTGATTGCTTCTCTCGGTTTTGATATCATCGAAAAGCTTTAAGTTCATAAAATCCCTTTTTTGGATTTTCAAATTACTGATATGAACGCTGTGCATTAAGCACAGCGTTCTTTATTATTTTAAACGTCATAAGAAAAATTCTTTCGGTCCCTTGACGGTAACATTGAATGTGTAGTATAATAGGCTCATAAATTAGTTGCACATGCAACTAATTTATGAGCCTTTGAATTTTGTCTGAAAAGGAGCCCTATACCGTGCCGACTCTATCCGATCAAATTACAGCCATTCATCGCTTTGCCAGATCCTTCCGCGCTAAAATGCTCAGCGGGACCGAACTTTTGCCCCCACACATTCAGTATATTATTTTCATTTGCCGCGAGCCGGGTATTACCCAGGAAATGTTAGTGCGGCGGCTCAACATCGGAAAAAGCAATGTGACCCGACATCTGGCAACTTTGGAGGAAATCGGTTATCTCTATCGCCGTCCGTCGGAAGCAGACAAACGAATGCAGCTGGTCTACCCCACCGATAAGGCATTCTCGGTTCTTCCTTTGTGTCTTCAAATAGAACAGGACTGGAATCAAGCCTTAATCTCGATTTTTAATGAAAAAGAACAAAAATTACTTGACAATTTCATGTGCCGTTTAAACCAACAAGCCTTTGAAATTGTTCACGCAAATGAGGAAAATTAGAAATGCGGTTTATTTTAAAATATCTGAAGCCCTATCGGCTATCGATTATCCTTAGTCTGTGCGTCCGTTTTATCAGCGCCATCATGGATCTGGTTTTGCCCATGATTTTAGCCTTTTTGATCGACAGCATTGTGCCAAAAGGAAATCTTTATGAAATCCTTCTTTGGGGCCTTTTGATGATTTTTTGCAGCATTTCTGCATTTGTATCCGCCATCTATTCCAATCGGACGGCAGTTAAGGTATCCCGCGATGCAACCGAAAAAATGCGTTTTGATCTATTTGCACGCTGCATGAACCTGTCTCAGCAGCAAATCGATGCCATCGGGATTCCCTCTTTGGAAAGCCGCCTCAGCTCGGACACCTATCAAATTCACAATATGATTAACCAAATTCAGCGTATCGGCGTACGCGCCCCCATCTTATTTATCGGCGGAATTTTTATTACTTTGCTGATGGACTCTACACTGACCTTGATATTTATTGCCGCTGTTCCGTTTATTGCACTCTCCTCTTTTTTAATTTCCCGGCGCAGCATCCCTTTGCATTTCAGCGCCCGGCGCGCGGAAGATGAAATGGTAAGAGTCGTGCGGGAGAATGCGCAGGGAGTACGCATTATTAAAGCGCTTTCCAAGCAAGATTATGAAAAGCGCCGTTTTGACAAAGCCAATCAGCAATTAACCGATCGGGAATCTGCAGCCGGAATTACCATGGCGGCAAACAGTCCGATCATCAATCTGATTTTGAATCTGGGACTTTGCTGCATTATTTTGTTAGGTGCCCGGCAGGTGCAAATCGGGCAAACACAAACCGGCAAAATCATTGCCTTTTTAAATTATTTCACCATCATTTCCAACGCGACCCTCATGATTACCAAAGTATTTCTTACCTATACAAAAGGAATTGCCTCCTCCCACCGCATTGCGGAAATTGTGCAAATGCCGAAGGATTCCTGCAAACGCTGCCTTGAATACAAGACAGAAAACGAAAATCATTATCTGAGCTTTCATCATGTATCGTTTTCTTATGAAGGCAGCGCAAATACCCTCTCGGATATATCTTTTTCTATGGAAAAAGGAGAAACCTTAGGCATTATCGGTGCCACCGGGAGCGGAAAAACAACGCTTATCAGTCTGTTGATGCGATTCTGGGACATTGACCAAGGACAAATTCTGATAAACGGCACCGACATCCGCGCGATTCCTGCAGAACAATTGTTAAGAAAATTCGGCATTGTCATGCAAAACGATTTTATTTTTGCCGGCACAATCGAAGAAAATATTAACTTCTTTCGGAATTTATCCATGGAGCAAATTGTCCGCGCGGCAGAGATCGCGCAAGCAGCCCCCTTTATTGAAAACCTGAGCGATCGGTATGAGCATCTGCTCACCTCCAAAGGAACAAATATTTCAGGCGGACAACGGCAACGGATTTTAATCGCACGCGCCATTGCGGCAATGCCTGAAATTCTCATTCTCGACGATTCCTCCAGTGCGCTGGACTATAAAACCGACGCCGCACTTCGTACCGCATTGCAAAACGCCATGGGAAGTGAAATAACACAGATTATTATTGCCCAGCGAATCAGCTCCGTTATGAATGCCGATCGAATTATTGTCTTAGACCGGGGGCGCATTGCCGCGATCGGAACGCACAGCGAGCTTCTAAGCTGCTCTGAAATTTACAGGGAAATCAGCAATTCCCAGTTGGGAGGGAGCGTCAATTGAAACAACATAACCTAAGCACAAACAATCAACCGCAGGCAAAAAAAAGAATCAACATCAAGCGTTCCACCCTAAAACGCATCTACCGGTATGTATTTCAATACAAATATACCCTGCTGATTGCGTTCGTACTGATGCTTTGCTCCAACCTTTTAGCGCTTGTCGGGCCAAAGCTTGCCGGATATGCCATTGACGCAATCGGCACACAGCCGGGAAACGTTCATTTTGCTCCGGTATTTCAATATGTGCTCATCATGCTCGGATGCTATATTTTATCCTCCGTGCTATCCTATATCCTTTCGCGCCTGATGATTCATCTCAGTCGCAAAATCACCTATACCCTGCGGCGGGAAGTATTTGAACATCTGATCACTTTGCCGGTAGGCTATTTTGACAAGAAGCAAACCGGAGAAATTGTCAGTCATCTTTCCTATGATATCAATACCATCAACGCATCCCTTTCCAGCGATCTTTTGCAATTTGCGACCAGCGCGATCACGGTTATCGTTTCCTTTTTAATGATGCTTTCCATTTCACCCGTTCTGTTAATTGTATTCGCCGGAACCATTCCTGCGCTGATATTCTTTACCCGATATCGCATAAAAAAGGTTCGACCTCTATTTAAAAAGCGTTCCGCGCTTCTCGGAATTTTAAACGGATACGGTGAAGAAATGCTCTCCGGACAAAAAATCATCTCTGCATATCACCGCGAAGAACAAGTCATCACCGCATTTTCCGAAAAAAACACGGACGCGGTGGATGCGCATTACAACGCAGATTATCAGGGATCAGTTGCCGGACCGTCCACCACTCTGATTAACAATCTCACACATTCCTTCATCAGCATTTTAGGCGCCGCTTTATATTTATGCGGAAAAATTACGCCCGGTAACATTTCCTCATTTTTGCTGTACTCCCGAAAATTTTCCGGGCCTATTAATGAAAGCGCCAACATTCTGAGTGATCTGCAATCCTCCATTGCAGCGGCAGAGCGTGTTTTCGCTTTGTTAGACGAAAAGAGCGAGCCGAAGGATGCTGCGGATGCCCGTATTTTAAGTTCCGTTGAGGGAGATGTAACATTCTCCGACATCAATTTCGGATATGATGCCGACAAAATCATTCTTCACCATCTGAATTTTTCGGTACCTCCCGGAAAAACCGTTGCCATTGTCGGGCCGACCGGCGCCGGAAAAACCACTATTATCAATCTGCTCATGCGGTTTTATGACCCAAACAGCGGTTGCATCCTGTTAGACGGGCAGGACATTTCCGTATTCACCCGCACCAGCCTGCGCCGCGCATACACCATGGTACTACAGGATACATGGCTCTTCGGCGGAACCGTCTTTGACAATATCGCCTACGGCAAAGAAAACGCCACAATGGAGGAAGTCGTCCGGGCAGCCAAAACGGCGCACATTCATTCGTTTATCGAAAGCCTGCCGGACGGATATCATACGGTCCTTCGAGAGGACGGCATCAACATATCCAAAGGACAAAAGCAACTACTGACCATCGCCCGGGCGATGCTAGCCTCCACGCATATGCTGATTTTGGATGAGGCAACCTCCAATGTCGATTCCCGAACGGAAAAACAAATTCAAAATGCAATGCAAGCCCTCATGAAAGACAAAACCTGCTTTGTCATCGCGCATCGCCTTTCCACCGTGGAAAACGCCGATTGGATTTTAGTGGTACAAAACGGAGACATCGTCGAACAGGGAACCCACCAAACTCTGCTCAAGGCAAACGGCTTTTACGCATCTATTTATAATGCACAGTTTTCCTAATAAAAAAACAGGCTCCGAGCATTCGGAACCTGTTTTTTTATTAGGATACGATCGTACCGCGATCGCTTTCATTCAACGTTAAAATATCTAAAATTTCTCCGCTCACCGTGCCGACATAGATCAAATATTGCTTTCCCTCTTCGTTTTGTGCACAGAATTCATACGCATATTTTTCCGTTTGATTCTGTGGAATCACCGCCATGGCACGGGTCTGAATCGACAATTCACTGCTCACCGCCCCAGCGGCCTCATCGGAACTTACCGTCGGTTCCGATAGATCCCGTGCCCGATGGTTTTTCATATAGTCATAGGCATCAAACAAAGAAATTTTTCCCGTATCCAGCATAACGCCGACCGTAATTCCGTCCGAATAGCATCGCACCGGTTCTCCGGCGGCATTCTTCATCTGATACACAAATCGGAAATTGATAATTCCGTCGCTGATTAAATAGTAGGAAACAACCATATCCTGAAAACCGAGCTTCAAAAGATAACTTTCGGCAATCGCCTGCGCAGAGGCTGCGTCCATACTGATTTTGCTCACCTTAACATATCTCGTCATACGCAGCGGATAGCCCCCATTAACGCTGACCTCTGCAGAAATATTCTTGCATGAATAGCGCTGCACTGCAATCTCCTCATCCAAGCGAACCTCTTTTCGCAGCGTCTTTGCCGTATCGCCCACCATCGCTTTCAACGTATTCTGTATCTCCTCGGCACTGACAATGGGAGATGACTGAATGGTGGAATACGTACCCGGTGTCTCGGCATCGGAATACGGTCCGTCATAAATCAGTTTCGGGAAATCATAAAACAGAGAGGATTCGTCCGCGGCGGCAAAAATCTCTCCCGCCTGCTCATTCAAAAGCACCGCAAAATCCGATATGCTCCACCGCCCGCTGTAAATTTCCATGCGGCAATTCGATAACGTTTCCGATAAAGCATCCGCATAGGAACACAACGTCTGCAACATCCGGCTTTCCTCCTGCGAAGCTCCGGAAACATTCTTTTTTATTAACGAAAGCGCATATTCGCCCGCCTGTGAAAAGAAACGCGAAACGTTCTCGCAACCGCTGCCGTCAAGATTTGAAATATCAAGACGAGCCAATGCAGCTTTACCCGTAGCAACCGCTGCACTGAGGCGATACGTATTTTCAATCAGCAGCGAACTCGCCGTTTGATAACGGATATCTGCAAGAGAAACGCGAATCTGTTCGGCAGATTGTGCCAAATCATCCAATGCATTCATGTTGGCGGCAGTCTGTGTGTTCTGCAACTGACGGTCCTTGGCGGAAATTGCCACCGTGCAGAAAATGCACACCAAAGCGCAAAAAGCGGCCATAATGGAAATTGCTGTTTTTTGATTGGAATTCATTGAATATGCCCCCCTTTTCCATAAAAATATTCCCGGCTTCCTTCCAAAATATACGAAAAAGGCAAAAACAATTTTATTGGATTGCTTTTCAAAGGCATAAAAAACCTCCTATGGCGGAAATTCATCTGCCATAGGAGGTTTTTTTATATCCGATCATTCGGATTGATTTTTTATTCCTGCCAATCAAAAGCAAATTGAGCAAAATATGCTGCCCCGGACCACAGATACTGTTCATCAATATCAAATTTCGGGTTGTGATGCGGGTAATTGGTCTTATCGTTAAATTTGGAGCAGTGGAAAATATACAAGCTCGGCACCAACTTGGTATACCGCGCAAAATCCTCACCGGCCGGCGTCAGTTCCGTAATTTCTCTAATATGCTCCTCCGGAACAATTTTTCTGGAAACCTTTTTGAAGATATCCACAAGATGCGCATCCATTCTCGAGGAATTTAAGTCAAAGATTTTCTCTGCCTCTACCTCTACATTCATAGATTCGCCTACGCCCTTAACAATCGAAACCAAACGATTCCAAACAAACGCTTGCTCTTCATCCGTAGTCGTACGAACAGATCCCTCAATCACACATTCCTCCGGAATAATGTTGTTGCGGGCTCCCCCGTGAATCGTCGTCACTGCGGCAATCACCGGATGAGCGGGATCGGTATTGCGGCTGACAATGGACTGAATTTGTGTTGTAGCATAGCATGCAGCCAAAATAGGATCGTGAGAGAACTGCGGAGTAGAAACATGAGACCCGACCCCTTTAAAGCGAACACGATATGCTGTAATACAAAATGACATGCTTTTGGCATTCCAGCCGAATTCGCCGCCGTGGAAGCTTCCGCGGTCAAAAATGTTTCCGGTATGCAATGCAATCAAAGCATCGACCTTCGGATTTTCAAGCACACCGTCCGCAATCATCGCGCGCGCGCCGCCGTCGCCCTCTTCATAAGGTTGGAATATCATCTTTACGCTGCCGCGGAGTTTATCGCGGTTCTCAAAAATGATTTTTGCGGCGCCGAGTGCCATCGCCGTATGTGCGTCATGCCCGCAGGCATGCATATTCCCATTTGTTGAAGCAAAAGGCAGCCCCGTCTCTTCCTTCACAGGGAGTCCGTCGCAATCTGCGCGAATACCCAGGCATTTACCCGGAAGAGCTCCGTGAATCACTGCGGCAATTCCTTTTCCGCCGATTCCGGTACGAATATCGGTAATGCCGATTTCTCCGAGAATCTTCAAAATCAGCTTTTCCGTCAGGTCCATATCCATTTTCAGTTCCGGACAACGGTGAAATTCACGGCGCCATTCAATAATTTGATTTTCGATTTGCTTTGCAAGCTCTTTTGCACAAAGTTCCATCGTTTTGTTTTACTCCAATCTATTTTGCAAAATCTTCGGCAATGGATTTTGTAATCTTTAAGAATTCATCTACATCATTAAAGTCATGGCAATGAATCGGCGAAACACGGATCGCGCCTTTCATGTTGAACGCCTCTAACATACGCTTGGAATACAAGCTGTCAATGACACGCTCATAAACAGTAACACCGCGTCTGGAATATTCCGAAACGCATTCCTTATAATCGATTCCGTCAATGGCAATCGCCAGAATAAGATCCTTTTTGCTGAGATCGCCGTCATCAAAGAACACGGTAACACCGGGAATCTGATGCAAACCGGGAACCTCCGGCGTACCGTCAAGCAGACGCTCAAACAGTGCCATCTCATGGCTGCGGATGCGATCCATACCAGCGACAAACAGCTCACGACGACTGAGCCGCTGCTGTGTGTAGCAGTATCCGATCCAGCAAACATAATCCACAATAGCCGAAAGGGATGCAAAGTTTGACGGAGTCGGGGAACCGAGCTGCCAAACATTCTGCGGTTTCGCCTTGAGCTTGCGGTGACGGAGCACCGAAAGCCGATCGGAAAGATATGCAAAGCCCGAACCGCGTGTACCGAAGAACTTATACGGAGCAAAAACCAAAGCGTCCACTCCGAGTTTTTCAACATCCACCGCCGCATGCGGCACATGCTGCACCGCATCGGTAATGCAATATAAATCCGGTTTGATTTCCCGTGCGCGTTTCACCATCGTTTCCACATCCAGCACAGCACCAGAAATATTGGAAGCCGCCATCACGCTTAAGCAACAGGTATCTTTGTCTACAAGCTTCAGCACTTCATCGACGTCTACTCCGCCTGTTACGGGATTGGCCTTTGCCACACGAAGCTCTTTGCCGGTACGTGCCGCATGATACTGCGCCGCGTCAAATGCAGAGGGATGCTCAAGCACGGTTGTAACAATATTGCTTCCCTCGATATTATCCGCAATACAGCCGATAATTTCAAAGTTGATCTCCGATGCGGTAAGATCGACCTCTACCGTACCGCTCTTTGCGCCGCAAATCACGCGCAAAATATCTTCCACGCCCTTTTCCTGCACCTTGCAGAGCTCTAACGCGCGTTCATGAATACGTTCGGGACAATCCGGAAATTGCTCATATTCACTCTTTACTCTAACACATTGCTTTAGTCGCAATGATCCGCCGGAATTTTCAAAGAAGATTCGCTTGCCGAGATCCGGATCGAAATTAATATAGTAAAATCGATCGCGAATCTCTTTTTGCATTTGCGAATCAAAAGGTTCTCCGAATTTTCCCATAAAATTGCACCTCTTCTTTCGCCTCAGTCACTGAACAATCAGTCGTTAATTTCTACAATACCGAATTTCTTCCATGTTTTCCTGGCAGTTTCCATATCCTCCTCGGTAGGATGATATTCTTCTTTGCAGCACGGAATATCCACGCTGTGATCTGCCTTCGGGAAAGGTGTCACGGTATCGTTCTCATATTTCTTGCGATCCGCTTCATTTTTGAAATCCGGGATCTCATAGGTAGTGCCGCCCTCCAGCACGCTCCGCCAAGCCAAAATTGCCACTGCGGACATCATAACCGAACGGTAAACATCAAAGTACGGCTCTTCTTTTCTCTCAACAACCGCTTTGAAGTGTTTCATCACCCAATAGTCTCCGCCGCCGTGGCCCGCGTCGCGAACAACAGCTGCCGGATGATCGGCGCCCTCAATATTCGGGATATAAGTTTGTCTTTCGAATTTACCCTCCGGAATCGACCAGGGGTTGTATTGCAGGCAAACCGAATCGCCGTCGCCGCGAACGGTTTCGACAAAACCGTCAAGGCAGGCAATGCGGTACCAGTTGCCGCGTCCCGCAATGGCACCGGCACCGGTGAACGAACAAATCGATCCGTCTGACATATTGCAGAGCATGGAGGCAATTCCGTCGGAGGAATGCTTTGCCGTGCCTTTGCAAAGTTCAGGTGCCGAAGCGGATACAGCGGTAACCGTCTTCGGGAAAGCATCGGTGATATACATAATCGGACCCAAAGAGTGAGTCAGATAATAGGTACGGGGTGTCCAGCTGCGCCAGTGATATTCGCCGCGGGTAAATTTGTTGGTATCTTCCAAAGAAGAGGGGTGAATGTACTCACCGTGAGAATAAAGCACGCGTCCGAGCGTTCCCTCGCGGTAGAGTTTTTCCATCTCCTTCGGGCCCTGCATGTACGGATAGTTCTCCGCCAACATGAATTTTTGGCCGGTACGCTCTACGGCGCGGCAGAGCTCAACACATTCGGCAAGTGTGCTGGCTGCGGTGCACTCGCAGAGAACGTCGCGTCCCAATTCCATCGCGCGAATTGCAAAGGGGGTATGTTCATTAAAGAAGTTAATCAATGCAACCGCATCCATATCCTCTTTGATGAATTCTTCAAAATCAGTGAAGGTTTTCGTCGTTTCGGGGCATCTGTTTTTTGCAAAATCCAGTCTCTTTTGGTCCATATCGCAAATTGCTACGATTTCCAGTCCCAAAAGCTTTGCGCATTTAATAAAGTTCAGACCTCTTGAAAGTCCAAAAATACCGATTTTTACTGCCATTTTTCTGTTTCCTCCCAGCCTTTTAAAGGCAATCATAAATTATATACGGCAAACTGTATGCCGCTTTCAAAGCTTTTAAAAAGCTTCCGTCAACGGATTTTCGGATCAACGAAGATTTTTTCGCGATCCCAGAAGTCATTTGCAAATTTGAGTTCCTCTTCCGTGGGGATGTATTCTTTCTTGCAGCAGGGAATGTCTACGCTGCGATCTGCTTTCGGATAAGGATTTGCGGTATCGTTCTCGTATTTTTTGCGGTCGGCCTCGTTTCTGAAATCCGGAACCTCCTGCGTTTTACCGCCGTTCAGCACGCTTCTCCAGCCCATAATCGCGCAGGCGGACATCTGCGTTGCACGGTAAACGTCAAAATACGGCTCTTCCTTGCCTTCCCATACGGCTTTAAAGTGCTTCATGACAAAATAGTCACTGCCGCCGTGGCCGGCTGAAAGATATTTATCGGTCGGTACTTCCACACCGTCCGGACGGGGAGCATAGGTTTGTCTCTCCGCTCTGCCGCTTGGGAGTTCTACCCACGGGTTATATTGTAGGCAAACCTCATCGGCGTTGCCGCGCACGGTTTCGATAAAACCGTCAAGGCAAGCAACACGATACCAGATGCCGCGTCCCGCAATCGCGCCCGCACCGGAAAAGGTGCTGATGGAGCCGTCCGACATATTGCACATCATCAATGCAATACCGTCCGCCGTATGCTTGGAGGTGTTCTTGTTCAGCTCCGGAGCAGCAGCGGAAATCGCGGTGATCGTTTTCGGGAACGCTTTTGTAATATACATAATCGGTCCCAAAGAGTGCGTCAGATAATAGGTACGCGGAGTCCAGCCTCTCCAGTGATACTGTCCGCGGGTATAACGGTTGGTGTCCTCGGTTGTGCAAGGATGCACATATTCACCGTGGGAATAGAGAACCCGTCCTAAGCTGCCGTCCGCACAGATCTTTTCCATTTCCATGGGACCTTTGATGTAGGGGTAGTTCTCCGCCAGCATATATTTTCTGCCGGTGCGCTCTACCGCGCGGCACAGCTCAATGCATTCCGCCAGCGTAATGGCTGCCGTGCATTCACAAAGCACATCCTTACCCTTTTCCATCGCACGGATGGCATACGGCGCATGCTCATTAAAATAATTGGCAATCACCACGGCGTCCATGTCATGTTCGATAAACTGATCGAAATCGGAATAGGCAACCGTTGTTTTGGGGCACTTCTCCATTGCGGTTTCAATGCGCTTGGGGTCCCAGTCGCAAATTGCCACAACATCCACGTTATTCAACTTGGCGCTGTTCACAAAGTTCAAACCACGGCACAACCCAAAAATACCGAGTTTCATAAATAATTATTCCTTTCGCTATCTCATGTTTTCAAAGCCGTACGGCCCTGAAAATAAAATTTTTTTCTATTTTTATATGTACTGCCGGAAAGCAAAAAGTGCATGAGAAAATGCCGACTTTTTTTCACATACTTTTTGTTCTATATGCAGAAAACATCTTTGCTTTTACACATAAAACAGGAAACTTGTACAAAAACAAAAATAAGCTGTAAGGAGTACCAAAAACTCCATACAACTTAATTTTTACATTTTATTGAATTTCGAAAAATCAATCGAACTTATCAAGCTAAGTTCATGCAGTTTTTATTCCATATAATAAATGCATAATACATGCAAACTGATATAAACGCACTGCTGCATTCTTTGTTCTTATTCAATATTCGGGACAATATTAAAAAGATCAATAATATACTTGTTCTGCGGGACAGAGTTTGCCCCGCAGAACAAGCAATTACTTTCGGTTTCTTTCATCCGATCCATCGGAAAGATGAAAACAAACGAAGTTTATTTGCTCTTATTTTCTTTTCTTTTTGCAGATAACCAAAGCGCCAATGCCGGAAACAGCAAGAGCTGCAAGGCTGCCTACCAAAATCATATCGCCGGTTGCCGGAGAATTGTTACCGTTTCCGGTGCCGGGAGTGTTGCTGCCGGGAGTGTTGCTACCGGGAGTGTTGCTGCCGGGAGTGTTGCTACCGGGAGTGTTGCTACCGGGAGTGTCGCCACCGTCAGAAAGTTCTGCGTTGGAGGGTTTCACGCCTTCAGCCAATTTTTCGAAGTCAACTTTTGCGATGTTACCGTTTTTCTCAACATTTTTCAGTCTGAGAATTGCGATATCAGTGCAACGGTGAACTGCGGTCGCACCACCAGCTGCACCGTCTTCAGCAGGCAACAGGTCTGCAAGATTCTGAATGCGGAAGAGGTTCGGGTTTACGGAACCGTCAGAGTTGATCTGCGGGTAGGTGAGGTAAACCATTTGGTTGTTTGATCTCCACTGAGTAGCTTCGCAAACAACGACTTTGCCGTCGCCGAGGTAAAGAGCGATGGTATCGGAATACTGCGCGCCTTCAATGGTAGAAGCTGCAGCATTCGCATAACGAACACCGATAATCAGGTCGCCGGGTTGAAGCAGATTCTGTTCAACGGTTTCGCCGATCTTAAGAGTTCTGTCGAATTTGAAACGGTCAACCTGATTGCCCTCTGCATCCGGGCCGTCAACGGAATGATAATCTTTCACGAGGTCAAAATGAGTTCTGTCATTGTAGAGTTTGCCGGAAGCGAAAGCAGGTGCTTTGCTTGTGTCAACAATACCGAGGTCTACGTTGAAGAGGTTTTTGTAGATCAAAGAAACCAAGCTGCTACCGGTCATCATCAAATAATTACCGTGAGCAAGGTATCCACCAGTTTTTGCATAAGCGCCTGTACCCTGAAGACCCGGCAATGCGTCTGCCCATGTAGCGCATTTATCGGGGTCGATAAAGTAATACGCTTTGGTACGGATACCGTTCTCATGGGTCTGGTAGCAGGAGTTCGGTCCAGCTTCCGTTGCCGTAGCAACCAGATCAAAGTTCAACGCTTTGTCCAGTGCGTAGGATGAGAACAAGAACATGCCGTAATCGTTGCCGTCATTGATGAAGCTGGTGGTGTAATTTGTGAAATTCGCTTGCTGCTTAGCAGTCAAAGCCGCGGAAGCCACACCAGTAAACATCATGCAAACCAGCACACCGATTGCGAGGGTTTTCATTAGTTTTTTCATGATGAAATTTCCTCCTGAAAATTATAAAAATATTACTTACGCTTTAAAGATCAGCGCGAACTGCATTTTTCAGCAATTTTAACGATGTTTTACCGCAAGGCGCGGAAAGCTATGTATACAATTACCGAAAAGGCGTTCTTAAATGCACTGAAATCTTACACCCATAGCATACCATATTAAAATTGCATTGTCAACAAAAATTATTATAAAAATATTTAAAATATCTTCATATTTTTTTGTTTTTTTAGAATAAATCGCCATTATTTCCAAAACGGATTTGCTGTTTCGGGGCATGGAAAGAACGAATTCATGAAAGCGACTGCCGCTTTGTCGTCCAAAGACACAGAATCTTCATTCTTCACTGCTACGTTTTCAAGTCTCAGACATGAAAAATCAAAGAGCGATATCAAACATAGCGGAAGCCCTTGCGTTTTGCCGGATCGACCAAACGGGTAATAATCGCCGCGACTTCCGCGCGGGTAACCGTTTTGTTCGGCTCAAAGGTACCGCTCGGATCCGTACCTGCCACAAGGCCTGCGCGATAGAGTAGGAAGATGCTGTCGGCATGCTCGGAGTTCTCATCCACATCCGGCAGGCGGGTTACAGTATTAATTTCCTGATATTCTTTTTTCGGCAAAATTTTTGCAAAGAGATATGCCATCTCCGTGCGGGTTGCCGTGCGGCTGCGGTCGGTAAATTCACCGTTTGTGATAATACCGTTGTGCACCGCATAGCGCATGTAAATTTCATACCACGGGTCACCCTGTGCAAAAATGCCGCTTCCGCCGTAATAAATGTTGTGCACTCTCGCAGCTAAGGTAATCAACTCGTTAACGGTGATTTCCTTATTGGGCTCAAACGTAGTTCCGTCGTAAGTGCCGAGCATCAAACCGAATTCAAATGTGCCCTTTGCATAAGGCGCGAACCACTGCTCTTCCGCTACGTCCCGGAAAATGCCGACGCTGTAATTGTTCTTTTTGATAAAGTTTCGAATTGAGGGAGCTTTCTCAAAGGCCGGGTAAGTATATTCCGTAGTAGAAGCCACCACATCACCGCTTGCCGCCGTGATGGTAACACTGCCGTTTTCCGCAATATTCACAACGTAACGATCCGAA
This sequence comes from uncultured Eubacteriales bacterium, assembly GCA_934365155.1. GTDB lineage: Bacteria > Bacillota > Clostridia > Oscillospirales > CAG-272 > RGIG8399. The sequence continues at coordinate 18,982 of CAKRMZ010000004.1, forward strand.
ACGTTTCCGGCCGCATCCTTCACCCACAAGCTGTAGCTGCCCGGAGTTTTTCTGAACTCATGAGCCGTGCTCTTTTTGCTTACCCATGCCGGGTTGTTCGGGAGCTTGCTGAGCTTTGACACGAAGAACCCAAATACGCCGCTTTCATACTGCGAACTGCCGCGCACTACAACTGTCGGGTCGCTGGCCTGCACCAGTACCCGTCCGTCGCCGTATACGTCGCTGGCATCCACGCGCACTGTGAACTGCCCGTTGGCATTGGCGGTATCGCTGCATGTCACATCGGTAATATACGGCGCTTTTTTGTCAATTGCGGATTCCGTGCTGTTTAAAGACTTAAAGTCAATATTCATCGAATATCCTTCAAAATCCTCATCCAACACGCCGTCGCTGATACGCAGTACCTGCAGCGTATTATACCAAGTACCCATATCCATCACGGAGAGGCTGCGTTTGTGAATCAGATAACCGATTGCCGTTCCGTCAAGCTCCGGAAAAACCGTGCTGCTGGCTTCATAAATCCAGCCGTCACCGGCATAAAGCATAATATGTCCGAGATCCGATGCCGCATTCCGTCCGACGATGATATCGCCCGGCTGCATTCTTGCCAATAATTCCTCATCCGCAAAAACCGTATGCAGCGAGTAACCCGGATCTCTGTTCAAATCCAAAATAACTTCAAACAGCGGCAAGCGATTGCCGTCTTTATCCAAAACGACTCGCCAGTCCGCATAGTTATCCTGAGTAAAGATTGCCGTAGTCCATGCGCTGAAGTGGTTGGCAATATAATAGTCAAAATTAAAGCCCAATGCACCGCGGTACATGAAATCGACAAATTCCGCGCAGCCGAGAACGATATAGTTGCCCGGACGCACATAATTGTTATCGATATCCTTTTGTGCTTCCGCTGCGTTCGGATATCCTTCCGGCTTCAGCATCCAAAACATACGGGTCGACGTGTTGCCAACGGTATAAAAACAACGGTCGATATACTCCAGTTTCATCTGCAGGCAGTTCCATGCGTTTCGGCTACCGTACTGAATCACTCCGGCCTGATTTCCTTCATTTACAAACTTTTCCGTATAATCCATCAACGCTTTCTGCTGCTTTTCGGTAAGTGCCGCATTGGCAGCAACGGAAAAAGTTGCAATAAGGAACATTGCAATAATTAACATCCGCAAAGCTTTTTTCATAATTACCCCCCAAAAACAGATAAAGTTTGTTTTCATCCATATAAATATAAATTGATCGGGATATTTTGCTACCGGTTCATCACCGACAGCAAAAATCCTGAATTTTTACCTTATGCTTAGGTATATGAGAAGTGCTGACGTGTTGACGGATCGGCCAAACGGGTGATAATCGCCGCGATTTCCGCACGGGTAATCGTTTTGTTCGGCTCAAAGGTTCCGCTCGGATCCGTGCCTGCCACAAGCCCTGCACGGTAGAGCAAGAAGATGCTGTCAGCATGTTTTGTGTTTTCGTTGACATCCGGCAGTCTTGTTACGGTATTGATTGCCGTATACTCTTTTTTCGGCAAAATCTTTGCAAAGAGATATGCCATGTCGGTACGGTTAGCGATCGCGCTACCGTCGGTGTATTCGCCGTTGGCAATCAGGCCGTGGCGGATTGCATAGAAGCGATAAACCGCATACCACGGATCGACCTGCTCAAACACGCCGCTGCCGCCGTTATAAATATTGTGTACTCTCGAAATCAGAGTGATCAGCTCATCCACCGTAATTTCCTTGTTCGGCTCAAAGGTGGTTCCGTCGTAGGTTCCGAGCATCAGGCCGATTTCATAAGCGCCTTTGGCATAAGGTGCAAACCACTGGAAATCCGCTACATCGCGGTACATACCGGATGTATAGGTATTCTTTTTGGTAAAGTTTTCGATCGAGGGAGTTTTTTCAAACTCCGGATAATCGTAGGACGGGCTGTCGGTATAGAACTTCACCTGTCCGTCAGCGGAAAGCACAATCGTATAGCGGTCCGAAATGTTTTCGGCTGCATCATGAACCCACATATAATAGGTTCCCGGTGTACGATCGGTGGTGAAAATGTTGGTCTTGGCGTCGTTCCAAGTCATATTTCTCGGAATTTTTCCGGTTGTGTTGGCATAATAGCCTAAAATGCCGCTCTCGCCTTGGCCGCTGCCCTTAATAAGGCAACCGGGATCGGAAGCCAAAGATACGGTGCGACCGCCGCTGAATTCATCGGATGCGGTTACCGTGAGTGTAAAGCGGTTGGTACCCTCAATCGGTGTTGCGGTTATATTTTTGATATAGGGATTGAGCGTATCGAAAATCGATTTCTCGGTGTTCAGCGCATCAAAATCATAGTCCATGGTGAAGCCTTTGAAATCCTCATCCAAGACACCGTCATTGATACGCAATACTTTCAAAATTGTATAGGACTCGTTCGTCAACGCGGAAATGGCTTCTTTGCGCTGCAGGTTTCCTGCAATTCTTCCATTCGGCAAATAATAGGGCTCGCTGGAGGAATGATAAACATATCCGTCGCCGGCGTAGAACAAAATGTGTCCGAGTCCGGTGTTGGCGTTATTGCCGACAATAATGTCGCCGACCTCCATCGTGCTCTGCACTTCCGAAGTCAGTGCCGAAGCAAGAGAAAATTTCGTTTTATCGCGGTCATCGTCATAGATCGTCTGGAACAAATCTATCTCGTTGCCGTTTTTATCGATCACGCGGCGAAAATCCGCATAATCATCATATAGATAATGCGACGTTGTCCAAGAGCTCATATGTCCGGAAATGCAGTAATCAAAACGCATACCGAGCGCACCCTTATACATCAGCGACACAAACGCCGTGCAGTCAAGGATGAGATAGTCGCCTTTTTTCAGATATCCTCCGGTGGAATTCTGGGACTCAAAATAATAATCCGCAAATGTAGCATATCCGTCCGGATTCAGCATAAATACCAATTTTTTACGTTTTCCGGCTACTGTATAATAAAGAGATTCGATGTGAACTAATTTCATCTGGTAGGAAGGAGGCGCAAAATCACCGCCGCCGCCGTACCAAACGATATGTCTGTCTTCCACGCCTTCTCTCAAAAAGTCTTCGGTAAATTCCACTAATGTGTTCTTCTGGTTCTCTGTGAGCGCTGCATTGGCAAAAATAGCAAAACAAGACAGCGTAAAAATCATAACCAGCAAAAATTGAATCAGTTTTTTCAATTTGCAACATCCTCCGTTTTTTGCTTTGCTTACAAAGATATCAAGGTAAAACTGTCTGCCATTTCAAATTTACAATTCACCCCAAGATCCGTGGAGAACAACAGCAAATTCTAATGGTCTGAAAATTTATTAAATTCTACTAATCTAATCGGTTTATTCCGATAAGGGGTTCGGGGTATCGGCGGCGGGGCATTGAAGCACCCGCCGCAGAACTCCGACAGTTTTCAAAAAAGCTTTATAAAGTTAAATCTTTATTTTTTCTTTTTCGTTTTAACAATAACAATTACAACAACTGCGGCAACAACCACTACAGCTGCAATAATTCCGATGATTGCGCCGGTAGAAAGTCCGTCTTTCTTCTCTTCTGTTTTTGCGGTATCTTTTGTTGTAGTCTTTGTGGTCTCTTTGGTGCTGTCTTTCACAGTCTCTTTGGTAGTTTCTTTTTCAGTCTCTTTAACGGTTTCTTTCTCGGTCTCTTTGACAGTCTCTTTAACGGTTTCCTTATCGGTTACCTGTGAAGGCTGTGTTTCCGGCGGTTTTACCGGAGCATTGCCGGTTTTTTCAATGAACAGACCGCCGGCCGGCTGCACACCGTCATTACCCAAGTAAACAACCAAATAAATTGCGCCTTCGGGAGCAGTCACGTTGAATACTCTGGACATATCTTTCATTTCTGCAGCAGTTGCTTTTGCTTCATCGATGTAAGTCATTCTGTCATAGGGCTCTTGGTCGATAAATGCAACATAAAAACGGTTGTTGGTGTAAGGCTCACCGAGGTATACCTTATAGGTTGCACCTGCTTCGCAAGGAACCATTGCACCGACCAGCTTCGGGTTGGTTTGATAGGTCATAGCATAACCGGTTGCAGGACCGAAGCCGATTTGAACGTAATTTCCGTCAAACAGGTTCTCAGCGGCGTTTGCTGAAAACATGAAGACAGATGCGATCATTAAGATCGTCATGAAGATCAACGCTGATTTTTTCATAATTTTCCTCCTAACAAAAATTGCTGAAATAAAATAATATTTATAATCACCGCGCATAAGCCGGTCATTATCCATGAAAAGCTCAGACTGCCACATATGCCCGCTGCATACGGTGATACAGCCTTTTATACATCATTCCATCATTCTTTTTTGTTTTTCCGACGCAACAGAACCGTCAGCAAAGAAATGACGACGACTGCCACCGAAAGAATGATAAACACAGGGATCAAAACCGATAAAATATCTTTTCCGGCATCGGCATCCGGTGCGGAAGAATCGGGGGTGCTGTCCGAATCGGAAACTGCTGTTGTAATATCATTTTCATCCGCCTTATAGGTTCCGAGCAATTCCTCTTCCCCCTCCTCCGGCGACTGATATACAAACGAGGTGTCCTTACCGACGATAATCCGATATCGATCCGACAGATTGCCCGCCGCATCCATTGCCCAGATATAATACTGTCCGCGGGCACGCAGCAGCTCGTAGTGATTCGCATCGGTATATTCAAGTGTCGACGTATCCTCGGGAAATGTTGCGGAAACTCCGATATAAATTCCCATCACGCCGCTTTCGCCTTTGCCGGCGCTTTTTAACACTTTTTTTCCGTCGCCCGCAAAATAAGAAATTCTGTCGTTTCCGAATTCATCGGTAACATCAATGGTAATCTGTTTGGTATTGCCCTTCACAAAATTGTTGCTGATAACAATGGATTTAATCTCCGGTGCCTTGGTATCAAAAATGGACTTTTCTGTATTCAGAGCATCAAAATCATAATCCATGGAATAGCCGACGAAATCCTCATCCAAGATACCGTCATTAATGCGCAACACCTTTAAAATCGTGTAGGACTCGTTTGTCAGTTCGGAAATCGCCTCCTTGCGCTGCAAGGTCCCCGCGATTTTACCGTTCGGCAGATAATGGGGCTCGCTGGAGGAATGATAGACATAGCCGTCACCGGCATAGAACAAAATATGTCCGAGCTCGGTATTGGCATTGTTGCCGACAATAATGTCGCCGACCTCCATCGTGCTCTGTACCTCCGGGGTCAGTGCAGAAGCAAGAGAAAATTTCGTTTTATCGCGGTCATCGGCATAGATGGTTTGAAAAATGTCGATTTCATTTCCATCCTTGTCAAGGGCACGGCGCGAAGCGGCATAATCATCATATAAATAATGTGCCGTAGTCCATGCGCTGATATGTCCCGATGTATAATAATCAAAGCGGAGACCCAGTGCACCTTTATACATCAGCGATATAAACGCCGTGCAGTCAAGGATCATATAATCTCCTCTTTTGAGATATCCTCCGGTGGAATTCTGCGTCTCGAAATAATAATCCTTAAAAGTATCGTATCCTTCCGGATTCAGCATAAATACCAATTTTTTGCGTGCATTGCCTACTGTATAATACAGCGATTGGACATGGACCAATTTCATCTGGTAAGAGGGGGGTACAAAATCACCGCCACCGCCGTACCACACAATATGTCTTTCGTCCACAGCTTCTCTCAAAAAGTCGTCGGTAAATTTCACTAACGTATTTTTCTGATTTTCCGTAAGCGCTGCATTGGCACAAAGCGCAAGGCAAGACAGCGTAAACATGCTAACCAGCAAAAATTGAATCAGCCTTTTCAACGTATAAGATCCTCTCTTAATAAAACATCACTTGTATGTGAGACCAAAGCCTATCCGACACTGCAAAAACGATCCGAAAATCCGTTTTCCCCTATCGGAATACTCGAAAAAGTTATTCTGCTTTTTTATGCTTCTTCCGGCATACCAGAACAATCACCACTACAGCCAATATGACAACCGCCGAAATTACGGAAATTCCGATCATCCAAGCGGATGAAAGAGTCTTCTCTCCATCAGAGGAGTTTCCGCCCTCGGTAACCGCTCCGTCCTCGCCGGCTTTGTAAGTTGCGAGAAGCACTTCTTCGCCGTCCTCCGGCGACCGATATACAAATGAAGTATCCTTACCGACAATGATTCGATATCGTTCGGATATGTTTCTTGCCGCATCCATCGCCCAGATATAATACTGTCCTCTCGCCCGCAATATCTCATAATGCGTTGCCTGTGACAAATCAAAATCCGATGTGGTTTCGGGCAAAGTCTGAGAAACACCCATATAAATTCCCATGACACCGCTTTCGCCGTTGGCGGATCCTCTCAAAACCTTCTTTTCCGAACCTGCAAAATATGTAACGGATCCATCGCCGAATTCGTCGGTAACATCAATCGTAATCTGTTTGGTATTGCCCTTTACAAAATCGTTGCTGATTTTAATCGACAGGATCTCCGGTGCCTTTGTGTCAAATGCACGGGTCGTCGTATTCAAAGAACTAAAATCCACTTTATCGTGATATCCGTCGAAATCAGGATTGAGCACCCCGTCGTTTAGCCGCATAACCTTTACCAAGCTGTAAGAGGGATTGTTAAGATTGGAAAGCGGCTCCTTGCGTATTAGATAAGGATGCAAGCTTCCGTCCGGAAGCACATACGGTGTGGATGACGAATGATAAACATATCCGTCACCGGCATACATCACAATGTGACCCCAGTTCGTTTCCTGATTGAGACCGATGAGCAGATCTCCGACCTCTAAGTCTTCTGTCTTGATACCGGTATCCAGCAAGGACAGAAACGGCGCTTCCAAATCAGCCGTCGCAAGCACTTCAAATAAATCGATTTCTTCACCGCTGCCGTCATATTTGAGCACCTTTCGCTGGTCCTGATATTCATCCAGCAGATAATGCGATGTTGTCCAGTTGCTGACGTGTCCTGCAATGCCATAGTCAAGACGCAATCCGAGAACACTCTTATACATGAGCGCCACAAACGCAGAACAGTCTAAAACAAGATAATCGCCTTCTTTGAAATATCCCTGATAAGGAGAATTCAAATCTCTTTTGTAAGCTTCAAAATTAGCATATCCGCTCGGGCGCATCATCCAAAGAACCTTTTGACCCTGTCCGCCGTTTGAGGTTTTCACACTGTATTCGCAATGGACCAGCCCCAGCTGATAGGTGATAAAAGTATCATAGCTACCGTATTGCAGCAATTTTTTCGCATTGCCCTGTTCAATAAAGTCCTCTGTAAAATCAACTAAGCTGTCCTTTTGCGCATCCGTCAATTTTGCACTGGCACTGCAAATCATTAACGCACAGAAAAACACAGTGCAAATCAAAATTTTAAACAATTTTTTCATGACAGTTCTCCAAGTATAACTGCTTTTAACATCTCTTTACAAAATCAAATAAATGTTAGTTTTTCAGCTTATTTCTATATAAAACCTTTGTCGTTCATCACAAAGACTGAGTTTTCGTACAAAATTTTCTGCTTCCGTATCAAGCAGTTTTAAACAGCCGCTCGTCCCGTATCGGCTTTCTTTTCTATTCACACAAAGGAATTCATGCTCTCGTTGTCTGCCGTCCCCATAACGGGATCGGCAGACAACAGACAGCGATGAATATAAGCATTAAAAATCAGATTTTAGAACTTTGACGAATCGATCGTTTCCAAAGTTGTTTGAATTTCCTGGGAAATTCTATTTTGTTTTGAAGCATACGTAGATTGGAATGTGTTGGTTCCGCGCTCTACGCTCGAGAGCAACAGAGTTCTGCAATCGCCCCAGTTGAAGATGTAACCGAGGTCGAAAATACGGTGCTTCTGAATCAGATCGATCATTTCCTCGTTCTCTTCGGAACGGGTGTTACGAGTTATCAGGATATCGTCATAAGCTGCTTTTTTCGTAGTATATTTGGAATATGCGCAGATTGCTTCCAAAATTGCGCCGGTTCTTGCCGGATCCTCAACATAGTTCGGAACAGCCAGCATATGCATATCATACGGAATAAAGGTATAGTATTCATCCTGCTGCTCGTTGTATTTCGGAATCGGAAGGATACCGAAGCCGGGCTCTGCCATTTCCGCAAACTCGCCGGATGCAGTATTCAGTGTCTGAATAGTAAACATCACACGGTTATCCATAAAGTTCATACGAACCTGTTGGAACGAGTGGATTGCGGGATCTGCATACGGAGCGCTGTCGTCATTGACATAAACACCGTCGGTTCTTGCACGGACATTTGCCAGCCACTGTGCAACGTCGTTGGTGCGCTCGGTTCTCATGGTCAGATCAATTTGGTCGCCGCGAATAGTTGCAATCTTCTGGCCTGCGCCGTAGAAGAATGCCATATGGTTCTTGTTACCGAACGAAAGGCCGACACGGTCGTTGGTGAAATCGATCGTCTGGTCACCGTTCAGATCCTTTGAGCAAGCAATTGCAATTTCCAGCAGTTTGTCAAAGGTCCATTTGCCGTCGCGAACGCACTGATAGAGATCTTCTACGTTCTCTTCTGCCGCAATGGTCTTGTTGTAGTAAACTACAGCACTTCCGCAATAGCTCATTTTGACCATATCGCCTGCCACAATGTACAATGCGTTATTAAAGGTCAAATCCTGTACGGAATCCTGTGCCCACCACTCCTGAGAAAGATCCAGGTTCGGCAGATCATAGAGGTTGTAAAGATAGTTGTCAAACATCAGCGAAGAGATGTTCATGCTCGCCTCAATTACTGCGTCATAGGTAGAGTCGCCGGTACGAACCGCTTTTCTTACCGCCTCAGCGCAGTTTAACGAGGAAACGTTGACAATATTAAATCCGTATTTCGCTTTCAACGCTTGGTTTCTGTCATAGGTAGCGTCGTTAATGGTGTCGCCGTTATAGGCATCTGCCATGACGTCTTCCGGAATGTACGCGCCGCCGCCCCAGTTCGGAGAGGAGGAGACAAACGTAAAGTTATAATCCTTGTAGAATGTATCATCCGGCAGATTGGGATATTTGCGTCCTTCTTCCACCGTTCCGGTACCGCCTGAATCCGAACCGCTCGGTTTTTTGCCGGAATCGCCGCAGGAAACCAGTGCAAACACCATCAGAACTGTCAAAAGCAATGTAAGAACTCTTACTAAAGTTTTGCTTTTCATTCTTTAATTCCTTTCTTGAAAATAATAAATTTGAGAAACAATAATCGAAATTATTGTCTTTTATGAATCAAACGGTATTGGCAATTATAACAAAACCGTATTCATAACAAAGATGGGAATTTCTATCGATAATACTCCATAATAAAATCTCGAAAAAAGCTTTATCCGTATGTAATTTTGCAGTTTATTTTTTGAAAAAACCTTACATAACCCACATATAGCCTGTATTCCACGTTATCCCAATGATATTTTATCATACATTTTCGGGTATAACAATGGACACTTTATACAAAGATAGCGGCCTTATTTTAGTCTAAATGACAAAATTTAAATCTGAAATCCGTCTTTTTCCAATCAAATTGACCAAATTTTACCATACTGTAAAAGTATTGGAATAAAAAACGGATTTCATTTTTAAAATTACCAAATATTTTTTCTTCGATTTATTTCCAAAGCTTTAAAAGCTGCTCATCACGCGGCATGTTGCGTCGGAAATTCGGAACATCAATCATGCGGGAGCCGTTTTGAATGGATATTTCGCTGAGCAATCCCACTGCGGTCCATTCGCAAGCTTGATAAACATCAATATCCGGTTTCGTATTGTTGCGAATTGCATCAACGAAATCCTTAACGATAAAGTAATCGCCGCCGCCGTGTCCGCCGAGAAGCTGATTGCGCGTTGCATTGCGATAACGCTCGGGCATATATTCATGGAAATCGTCCAGCGGTCTCCACTCAAGATAACTCTTCGGATTTCCCTCTTCCACCAAAGCAATTTTGCCGACATCGCCGAGTCCTCTGGGCGCCTCATAGCATCCCTTGGTACCCTGAAGCTGATAATAGCGCATGTTGTGCGGGCGCGGAGAGAATGCATCTACACGGATACGGATCAGCTTTCCGCTTTCTGTCTGGCACATCGTCACGGTAGTATCCTCCTGACGGAGTCCCGTGGAATGATGATGACCGGTGCCAAAGGTTGCAATCTGAGCAATCCGCTCGCCCTCAAACCACTGCATTACCGGACCGAGGCTGTGCGTCGGATAAAACGTTCCGTGTTTACCGCACTGCCAATACTGTCTCCAAGACGGCTTGCCGTTTGAATATGTGAGAAAGTCATCCAGATTATGTAAATATTCGCCCTCTGCATAATAAACATCGCCGAAAAATCCTTGACGCTTCAATTCGCGAACCAACTGGTTCTGCGGCATGTAGCAATAGTTTTCCGCAAACATATAAATCTTGCCGGACTTTTCAACCTCTTCTACCAGCCACCAAAGCTCATCCATGGTAACGCCGGCCACAACTTCACTCATTACATGTTTTCCTGCCTGCAAAGCGGCGATTGCCTGCGGCACATGGCATTGCATCGGCGTTGCAATAACTACAGCGTCAATATCACTCTCTAACATATCCTCATAGATACGGTAGGTATTTTTTACATTGAATTTTTCCTGCTTCTCTTTTAAAAGCGCTTCGTCCAAATCGCAGATTGCAGTAACTTCAACGCCCTCCAAATCACGAAATCCCATCATGGTGGAAAGGCCTCTGGCCCCGACAATTCCTACTTTAATCATATTATTTGTCCTCTCTTGAAATAAGCAAATTTTGACTTATGCAATACTTGTTTTTTTCTTATCGGCATCAAATGCCGCCAGGGTCTCTAAATTCAATTTTTTCTTAATTTCAGACCAACGTTCCGGCATGGTTTCATCATAAAGGTACGGAAGAAACCCGAGTGAAAGATAGAGCGAAATCGCTGCCAGACGGTCATCGTCCGTGCAAAGGTCCGCCTCAAGAACACCGTTTTTTTCAAAGCATTCCACTACTGCCTCGCAAACCGCGCGTCCGAGCCCTAAGCCCCGATAGCTTTCGTCTGCATAGACCATATGAACCGTACCGTGTTTGGTTGCGGGATCAATCCGTGCCGTTGCCGTTGCAACAGGCATACCGTCCGGTGCAATCGCATAGAAAATCTGATCCGGCTTAATATCCGGCTTATCTAACATAGAGCACTTAAAAGTATAAGGACGCCAAGCGTCATTATGCGTAAGCTTTTTAATCATATCGCACCAGCGCTGTGTATATGCGTCACAATGCGTTTCTACGCGAACTCCCGGTTTTAAGGGGTGTTTAACGAGCTCCGCCGGATAGCGAAGCATTTTCAGTTGAGCCATAAATATTACCTGCTTTCCTGTTCCGGTCATGGAAAAGGATTTCAACATTCGGGACCATTTTCAACGAATTTTTTTGAAGAAATCATCCCGTTTTTTCGGAAGAAATCCTCTTTTTACATTTTCTTAGTACAGAATATGCAAATGACAACATGACCGATACATATTTCTTAATACTTCAACCGACAAAAAAGTCTTTATCAGATTACAACAACGTCAAATCCCATAATTTTTCCGAAAGATTCTAATGCACGAATATCCGCACCGTATGCAAATGCACCGTGGTGAGTTCCGCCTGCACGGCTGAATCTCTCTAAAAATTCCGCTACGCTGCACTGCGGACGGATCCAACCGGCAACAAAGCACTGATCATCCGCGTAATCGGGATGCTCTACCATTTCCGTCTCGGAAAGAACCAGCGTATATTGACCGTCACCGGTCGGAGCCAGAGAAGCATATACGCCTTTTCCGGCACGGTAAGTGCCTGCCAAACCGACATACTCATTCACGTTCGGATACGGAAGTGCCTTTAAACAGATGCGCGCGGGAGATACCGTCAGATTCGGATTCAATTCACCGAGATGGCTTAGGTAAATGGTGTTTCCTTCCCAATCCGGGCAGAACATCTCAACAAATGCGGTGTCTTTATAAACGCTCATCAGCGCACCGACCAATGCAGCCGTCAGCACATCACCCTCGCCGGCATAACCGATACCGCGTCCCATTGCCTTGCATGCTTCGATAAAAGGAGCATACGGGAAACCGGTGTCGCGGAATGCCATCAGAAAGTTCTGCGTGAACGCCGTTAATCCCTCTTTTTCAATCCAATGACGAACAACAGCCGCAAAGCGTGCATCGGCACGCAGAAGCTCTTCGGAACCGCTGACCAAGCGGAACATCTCTTGGTTCTCTTTGCAAATACCGTCAACTTCTTCTTCTGTAATTTCAAAGAAAGCTTTCTTCGCCGCAACCGTATCAAAAACAGCAACCTCTGCGCCGAGTTCTTTTTTCATCCGGTCATACGGAACACGGAAATCTCCCATTCCGTCATAAATACCGCCGATGGTTCCGACCTTGGCATGATGCAGTGCCGCCGCCAATTTAGCGCCGAGCGCCGCCGCAACCACGCGGGCAACCACATCGGAATGATCCATATGTCCGGCAAAAATCTGATACTCTTTTCCGTTCTTTTTCAACAGTGTGCACATATCCTGAACACCGTGAATTCCATGGTTATAAGCAGTCATATATCGCCCGTTGACCGTGGAGGGAAAGAATTTGTAATCCGGCGTTGTATCCATAATAATCAGCGGAAGCTTTGTATCCGCCAGCACATGCTCGGACTGCAAAGACGGAGAATATGCGAGATGCAAGGTAACCAGCGCATCTGCATTTTCCCTTTCGAAATTTTGGATCGCTTCTTTAAACTCGTGCTCCAATCGGCACACCGGAGCGGTAATTACTTCCGCACCGGCTGCCTCCAAATGTGCTTTTGCATCAGCATAAAACGCCTCGATCCACTGACGACGTTCCGGATTATATGTATCGTAAATCTCAACATATAAAGGCAAAAGTCCGACTTTTAATTGATTCATTTTACAAATACCCTCTCTATCAGGCACTCAGTTCTGGCCCAAGATTTTTTCCGCATTCTCGTGGAAGATTTTTTCCGCAAGAGGACGTCCGCCGAATTTATCGCAGGTATCCAAAACAACCTTTAACTGCTCATACAGGAAGAACGTGTATTTCTCCTCGGCAGCCTCACCCTCTTCATGCTTGTTCCATGCAAAATTCTCACGCGCCAAGTTGTGATAAGAAGTATCCGTCCAAGCCCGTTTGCCGTGGAAAAGGAATACCGGCAGGTCGGTACCGTACATAATCTGGTCATGCGGAATGGCTTCAAACATCAATTCATATACTTCGGGATTGACGACCGCAGAGCAATCAAAGAAGAAGTCTTTCATCGAAGATCCCATTTTCTGAATAGCCTCTTTTGCGATCATCGTGGGGAAGCAACGGCCGAAATGCGCGATAATCACTTTAATATCCGGATATTTCTCACGCAACTCTTTCAATTCGCGAACGTTATCGTCGTCCGCCAAACGTTTTGCGCGCGGCAAGTGAAGTACAAGGGACTTCTTTTGTTCGTTCAGCCACTGGAGCTGTTCGTGAGGAATAAACTGGAAGATCGGAACCTCGCCGCCCTTTGTGCCGGGGCCTGCGTCCGGATAAGGCTTTAAGCCGTTAAAATTATATTTCCGCATCGTTTCGGTAATGTAATCCATTGTGTACCACGGGCGGACCGCTAAATGAGCAAAGCGGATTCGGCCGTCCTTATGACGCTCGCCGATATATCCGTTGGAGCCCACCTGATCGACCGTGCGAGACAGCGAGGGGAATGCGTTGATGCTGACCTCTGCATCCGGATAGAAGGCTTTTGAATAAACCAAATAGTCGTCATAGCTCATATTGGAAACGCACTGGAGCGCCCAGTCTGCTTTTCTTTCGAGTTCCGAAACCGGTGCACGGAACTGATCGGGAATCAAATGCATATGCGCATCTATAATTGTCTTCGGAAGACGGTCCTTCAGATAAAGGTTATAAAACTCTTCATCGCGGGGTGTTCTGATAAAATACTTTTCTACCATTGTTTTACAACTCCTTTGATTGCATTTAGCAAAGTGCTATATTTTTGATATTTGTTTTCATAGAATTCTTTTTTCACCGGATCATCCAACACCAGTTCCTCGCACTGTACAAAACGTGTACAAGCATCTTTATAGCTTGCGGAAATTCCGGCATTTACACTGGCAATAATGGCCGCGCCGAGTGCACAGGTTTCGGATTCTTTCATGCAGAGAATCCGGCATCCGGTTGCATATCCTGTGATTTCGCTCCAAAGTTTGCTCTTGGATGCACCGCCCATCATTTTCAGCGTGGTAACCGGTACTCCGGTCCGTTTAAACTCATCAATAATCGTTCTTGCCTCGAAAGCAACCCCTTCCATCAGCGCGCGCGCCAAATCGTAGCGATCATGATGCAGCTGCAGGCCGATCGCTCCGGAGAACAGAGAATCCATACGGTGCGGGAATCCTGAACCCGCCATGAAAGGATAATATAAAATGCCTTCGGCAGAGTACATTCTTTTTTCGGCTTCTTCATCCAATGTGCGATAGCTGTCAATGCAAAGTGTATTTTTGAGCCATTTGAGTGCCGAGCCGGCGCTCTTCATGGAAGCCATGACTCCGTAACCGCCCGCCGGATGAACACCGGGAGCAATTCGTGTAGGACTGTAAACCGCATGATCGGTAACGCCTAAAACAACCCAGGTGGTACCGGTCGATAAAAACATATCGCCGGGCTCCAGCGCGCCGCATCCGATTGCAGCACAATACTGATCGTGTGCACCGTTATAGACCTTAATACTCTCCGGAATGCCGAGTTCTTCCGCTGCTTGCTTTGTCAGAGTACCGATGAAAGCACCGGTAGGCAAAATTTTCGGAAGCCGATCTTCGGTAATTCCAACCGCTTTCAAGATCTCGGGATCCCATTTCATTGTTTGAATATCAATCATACCGCGCATCGCGCCGTTTGTCGGATCAATCACATTATGACCGGTCAGCTTATAGTTCATATATTCCAGCGTCGAAACAAAGCTTGCTGCCTGCTCAAAGATTTCCGGCTCATGTTTCCGAATCCATATTGTTTTGGAAGCATCATTTCCCGGAGAGGCACCCCATCCGGTCTTATGATAAATATTTTCTTCTCCTGCGGCCTGCTTCAGCTCCGCACATTCTGCCTTAGAACGAGAATCCATCCATGTCAGCGCATCGCGCATGGGATGAAAATTCTTATCTACGGGAAGCATTGTTCCGCCTTGTGTTGAGATAGACAGGCCGACAATGTCATGAACATCCAGACCGCGAATTGCTTCATGCACGGCCTTTACACCTGCATTCCACCAGTCCTCCGCTCTTTGTTCAATTGCGCCGCCGCCTAAGGCAATCAGCTCATATTCGCCGTAACCTTGTCCGAGAACCTTGCCGTTTTCATCCACGACAATTGCTTTTGTGCCGGTTGTGCCGACATCCATTCCGATTACAGTCATGCTTTTCCCCCTTACATCAGATTTCATTTACAGCAGCATTGCAAGTTCTGAAATCAACATCTGAAGCGACTTGCAAACTATCTACTATAAATATATTTCAAACAGTTATACACATTGATGATACCATAACTCACAAACATTTACAAGAAAAATGTTTAAATTAATTTTGGCTAATAATGATAATTTTACATGAGGCTAACCATTTTGATTTGTATTGTTTGACGAATTAATTTCATATTTTCCGCCAATTGCCGCAATAATATTTCTCTTTATACCGATTTTGACAATTATCTTTATTTTCTGCCGTTCCTATCTTGAAAAATAATGATATCTCTGCTATAATGAATCACGAAAAATGACAAAGGAGATATATCAAGCTATGGACAGTAATTTATTCATTATGAATCATCCGCTCATTACACATAAAATTTCTATTATGCGCCAAACCACAACCGGCTCCAAACAGTTCCGTGAATTAGCTCAGGAAATCGCTATGTTGATGGGATATGAATCCCTGCGGGATCTGCCGCTGGAGGAAAAAATCATTGAAACTCCCCTTACCAAAGCAAGTGTTCAATTCCTCGCCGGAAAGAAACTGGCATTTGTGCCGATTTTGCGCGCCGGACTCGGAATGTTAGACGGAATGCTCGCGCTGGTTCCCTCCGCAAAGGTAGGACATATCGGTCTTTACCGCGACCACGAAACGCTGGAGCCGCATGAATATTACTGCAAGCTACCCGACGACATTGACAAACGACAGGTTGTTATGCTGGATCCGATGTTGGCAACCGGAGGTTCCGGATCCGCCGCAGTCAACTTTATCAAGAAACGCGGATGCCATAATATTAAATTCATGTCGATTTTAGCTGCTCCCGAGGGCATCAAACGACTGACTGCCGACCATCCCGACATCCAAGTTTATGTCGGCTGTGTTGATGAGCGACTCAATGAAAACGGCTATATTCTCCCCGGACTGGGCGATGCGGGTGACCGTTTATTCGGCACAAAATAACCGATTCGACAGCATCACCGATATTGCGTCTCAATTTGCGCTTCGAAATGTTTTATGATTTCGGAGCGCATTTTTTATAATTTCGGCAAACTTCTATTTGAAAAAATTCTGACGCACCGTAAATATATCCGCTCCCCCGACAGCATCGTACCGTCATTTCGCCGGTATTTTATCAGGGCGAAAATCGCTTTGGGCACTTTGTTCTTTTTGCGGCTGTTTCTTGCAGAAAAGCATAAAAAAATGAGTCCGATATCATAATCGGACTCATTTGCAGTTTGTTTACTATTTTGATAAATCTTGAAGGCTTATCCCTCATTCAACAAACATCTGTGCTTTTCTTTACGATTACCTTCGGCTTTATGATTTCGGAATCGTAATATTGCCCTTTAATGTGAGCTGATCAATTTTCTTGTCGCCGTATGTTCCGCGGAACGGCAGAACCGTTTCCACAGCGATGCTGCCAGACTCTACGTCCTTGGCACTCAATGTAACCTCATAGGTCGTCAGCAAAGTGGAGGTGACTTTTGCCCCATCCTCTTTCTGTTCTACAGCAGAAGTCGTAAATTTATGTACCGCATTGCCCACTTTCATTGACAAGCCTTCCCGTTTCGACATGGAAATAGACATATGCTCCAAATACAGTTCTACTTTTAATGTATAATTATCCTGTCCCCAAGGCTTCGTCGCTACCCAGTCTGCACGCAAATTCAGATAGGTGCCGCTATCGGATGAAATGCTTCCCTCAAAGCGTTTAGACTGTTCATCGGGCTTTGTTGTATCCGGATTGGTCGGAGTAGTATCCGGCGTTTTGGGATTATCAGGCTTTTGGGTATCCTTTGTTCCCGTCGAATCCGAAGTAGCAGGATCCTTCGAGTCCGGAGTGGGCTCGCCCGAATCGGCAGACACTTTTGTGGGATCATCGGTAGATTTGGAATCATCGGGATTTTTTGGCTGACACGAGCATGCCATTACGGCAAGCAGAAGCAAACAAATAAAAAGACCCATCCATTTTTTCATAGCAAACACCTCTTAATTATTTTTTATAATCAGCATCAGCCGGATTCCTCAACTCAAAGAAGAATCTCCCTCTGTCGCTCTTCATTAGTTAAGACGCAATCTAATTTTAAATGTTCCACGTAAAACAATATTTTTTATTATTTTTTCTGCCTTTTTGTTTGCCACAGAAATACCTTCTTAATATCTTTGGCTATCAAAAAAAGCAGAACCGAAATCGGTTCTGCTTTTTAAAATTTATGCCGCTGTATTCTCCCAAGCATCCTGTACGATTACACCTTTATCAAAAGTGCCTTCATAGGAACGTCCGCTGGGCCAGGTGTATTTTCCTTGCCCGCTGATCTCGTTTTCTTTAAACTGCCCGGTATAAACTTCTCCGTTTGCCCATGTATAAGTGCCGGTTCCGTCACGCATGTCATTTTTGAACTCACCCTCATACACATCGCCATTGGCAAAAACATACTTTCCGGTGCCGCTCTTCAAATCGTTGACATAACTGCCTTCAAATTTTGAGCCGTCTGCCCATGTATAAGTACCGGTTCCGTTTTTCAAATCATTCGCGAACTGTCCTTCATAGCATGAGCTGTCTGCCCAAACATATTTTCCGGTACCGTCTTTTTTTCCGTCCTTCAGCGTCCCCTCGTAAGAATCACCGTTTGTAAAGGTATATTTTCCGGTACCGGTTAAACGGTCATCCTTAAACTCACCTTCATATATATCGCCGGTAGAATAGGTCAGCTTGCCGACTCCGTCACGGCAAAGTTTGGAGTTCAATTCGCCTTCATATATATCGCCGTTGGAAAATTTCACAACGCCGTTTTCCATATCCACTTTTGCCTTGGCTCCGCCCGGGTAATAAATATTACCGCTGTACGGCTTTCCGTCTGAAATCTTACCTAAAAACCGAATGGTATACCCATCATCGGCGCGAAGCTTCATATACCGGAAACCAAATGCATACATACAAATCAGCACTACAAATATCAACACTACAGCGATCAGTATTGCCGTAAAAATAATGCGTTTGCGATCATTGCGTCGCCGCATTTCCGCTCTTGTACGGCGCTTGTCATAATTCGGATATTGCCGATTCATATTGGGATTTCTGCCTGTCATGATTTTTTCCTTACCTTTCCAAAGCATTTTTAAATGCGATAATTAACTGCGGAACAACAAAATAAGCAGCTACAAACACTGCAACCAAAAGGACCGCGCCGATAATCCATTCTCCCGCGCGAATTCCCTGTTTACCGTAAATACGCTCCGCGCGTTCTTGGTTGGCTGCGGGTATATACAAACCGGTATCTGCAAGAATATTCTTTGAAGCACTGTTTTGTCCCGTCACATTTACTACACGTCGCAAAGCAGAGGAACGACGAAGTGAATACAAAACAAAAAATTTCCGATCCATTTTAAGATCCCGCAACGAAATTGCCGTGGTTTCGCTGTCAGCTCCGTGCTGTTGCAGTGCACGGACCAAGCCGCCCAAGATATTTCTGATATATACCGAGCCAAGCATCGCCGCAAGCGCTCCGACTCCCAGTGCGATAACAATAATTCGCACGCTCACAAGTCCCGAACTCATTCTCTCACCTCCGCACAATATCTTCAAATATTTTTTACAATCCCTGTATACGGTCTTTTCCGCAAAGCAATTCTAACAAGGTGTCTAAATCCGTATTGTCCCGAAAATCAATCTGAATATATTTTTTGTTTCCCGTGGAACAAATGACAACTTTACGGCCCAAATATTTTTGAATTTGCCGCTCCAAGTCTTTTACATAATCAATTTTAAGCGGCTCTGTCTGCACGGAATCCGGTTTTATAACGCACTCGGAATTCATCCTCCGCACCGTCGCTTCCGTTTCGCGCACGGATAAATTTTTGTTTATGACAATATTCGCCAAAGTCTCAATTTGGTCTTTCTTTTGCAGCCCGAGCAACGCACGTGCATGTCCCGCGCTCAATTTTCCGTTTTCAAGCAGTTTCAAAACCTGTGGCGGCAATTCCAAAAGCCGCATCGTGTTGGCAATTGCACTGCGACTTTTTCCGATTCGCTGAGAAAGCTCCTCCTGCGTCAGGCCGTATTCCTCCTGCAGAGTTCGATAGGCCATCGCTTCTTCCGCAGCATTCAAATCTTCCCGTTGAATATTTTCTATTAAGGCAAGCTCCGCCGCCTTTTGATCATCGATATTTAAAACAATTGCCGGAATCTCCGTCAAGGCTGCTTTTTTGGCAGCGCGCCAGCGTCTTTCTCCGGCAATGATTTCATAAAATCCGTCTGCAGTCGGCCGAACGGCAATCGGTTGCAATACTCCGTTCGCGGCAATTGAAGCAGCCAACTCGCACAATGCTTCCTCGTCAAAACTCTTACGGGGCTGATCTGCTCTCGGTTCAATATTGGATAAGCGAATCACGGCAATATTTCTTCCGTCCTCATCTACTGCCGCATTATCCATAAAAATCGCATTCAGGCCTTTCCCCAAGACGCCTTTTTTCATATTCTGTCTCCCATTTTATCTGAGTTTATTCTCGCAGCGCTCGATTACTTCTCCTGCCAGCAAATTATAAAGTTCCGCCCCACGCGAAAACCGATCGTAATATTGAATCGGTTCTCCGAATCCCGGCGACTCACTGAGCTTTACATTACGCACAACGGGATTGACAAACAGCTTGTCCCCATAATATTTCTTTAATTCTTCCATTACTTGAATTGACAAATTCAGCCGTCCGTTGTACATCGTAATCAACAAACCGGTAATCTCAAGCTTTGCATTATACAGCCTTTTTACCTGTTTTACCGTCATGATCAACTGAGAAAGGCCCTCTAAGGAATAGTATTCACACTGCATCGGAATAATAATGCCGTTTCCGGCCACCAAAGCATTAATTGTTAAAATTCCGAGCGACGGAGGACAGTCAATTAATATATAATCATATTGTCCGAGGATCGGATCCAAGGCTTTTTTCAAGCGCCACTCCCGCTCATCGGCCGTAACCAGTTCGAATTCAGCACCGGCAAGTGACATATTGGCAGGCATTACCGACAGGTTTTCAAATTTTGTCCGAACAATGGCCGATGCTGCATCGCAACGTCCAATCAGCACATCATATGTAGTGACGCTCATATGTCGTTTTTCAATGCCCACTCCGCTGGACGCATTTCCCTGCGGATCCATATCAATCAACAGCACCCGCCTGCCTCGCAGAGCAATTCCCGCGGCAATATTTACAGCAGAAGTCGTTTTGCCTACGCCGCCTTTTTGGTTTGCAAAGATCAATATATTGCAAGAATGCGGCTGTCTGTCATTCCATCGCGGTTGCCGGACCGATTCCATATTATAGCCTCCATACCCATGTCGCTTACTGTGTTTATTATAGCATTATCTTCAAAGGTATGTCAACCGATTCCAAAAAATATCCGCAACAATGTTTCACGTGAAACGTCTATGAACATTTCGGAATACGAATCACAAATTCAATTTCGTTATCCCTTTCATTTTTCTGGCTCATCACAGCAACTCCCGTACTTTTAATTGTCGAAATTGCCCGATCCACCGTATTAATAAACAAGCGAATATCTTTAGGGACAAACGAACGCTTCGGAACATCCCGCATCGGAGCTTTATGCAGCGCGGCCTCGACCAATTCCTCGGTTTGCTGCACATTGCGGTGTCCGGACACCACTTTCTCCAAAATCTTTTTTCTTTTTTCTACCGAATCAATGCGAATCAAAGCACGCGCATGACGCTCCGTCAGCCCCGCGTCCAAAATAATGGCCCGTTCCTCCTGGGTCAACCGCAGAATACGCATTTTATTTCCGATAAACGATTGACTGACCGAAAGCCTTTTTGCTAAGTCCTGTTGTGTTGCTCCATACACATCCATCATCGTGGAAACGGCGCAAGCCTGTTCAAAAAAATTCAAATCTTCCCGCTGAATATTTTCAACCAAAGCAAGCTCCGCCGATTGACGTCGGTCAATCGGCAGCAGAACACAAGGCACCTTCTCGATTCCGAGCAATTTGCAAGCACGCAAACGACGTTCGCCCGCAACCATTTCATACAGTCCGCCGAAGGACTCTCGTTCCGGGCGAAGCTCCCGCACACAAAGCGGCTGCAAAATGCCGTGAATCCGAATGCTTTCAGCCAGGGCAAACAGCTTTTCATCCTCAAAATCATGGCGCGGCTGAGACGGATTCGGACAAATGCGTCCGACTTCGATCCACAAAATTTTCCCGATCGGCGTCTCCCGCCGCTCAGAAAGCACCTCTGCGTATACTGTTTCATTTTTTGTTTCGGATTTTTGAGCGTTTTTTCGATGTCCAAAGGAATCGATTCTTCGATTTTCTTTTAAAAAAGCAATCATTTCTTATTTCCCTCTCTTTTTCTCGTTTCCCGTTTTTGCAATATGATGATATCGTAAATTTACAATATTTTCCAGAGAATTGTGGCGGAAGAAAACGTTTCTTTTTCACTACTTTTCAGATTTTAGGAAGAAAAAGGAAGAATTTACCAATCTCGCAAAAAAAGACGACCCGAAAAACGAAAGTTTGCATCCGTTTTCGGCATCGTCTTTTCCCCGGTTTTTTATTTTATCGCCTCTGCAGTGCTTGAATGCTGCCGCTGCTCAATTACACGAAGGATTTTTTCTTTCGAAGCTCCGATAATTTCCTCCGCCGCTTCCGCATCGTATGCGTCAGCCATCAAGGAAAAACCGCCCTCTCGTTTCGGAACAATGTGCACATCTCCGTATCCGAAATTGAGTCGGATTCCCTCGCCGCCGTAATCGATCGAATCTCCGCTTTCAAACAGCGCACGCATAACGTACGTCTTATCCTCATCCCGCGCTTCCAGTTCATCAAAGCAAACATAAAAATCCGGAAGCTCCATCAGCAATTCCCTCACGGTTTTCCGTTCTCTGGATATGCGCCGACAAAGCCACAAGGAGGCAATCACCCCGTCACGCAAAAAGCTCTGTTTCGACGCCAAGGCGCGAGCCTGCTTTTCCGCTTTGCTCTGTACGGCAGGAGAGCGCACATATCGCAGCACCGTAAAGCCGGCGTCCCGCGCGGTTCTTTCAATGACCTCCGGCGCCGTATAGGGCAGGCTTAACTCTTCGCAGCCGAGCTCCTGCCTTGCCGCAATAATCATTGCGATCATATGCCAACGGTCCGCAAAATATACGGTATCTCCGGAAATCTGACTGGCACAAAATTCAAGACCGCTGTCATCAATATCAATATATAAATAATCCCGCCGTTCGGGATCCCGACCGATTTTCACATCCGCCCCGAGCGCCGATGCAATCTTCGCAAACAAACGGGACGGTACATTATCGCGCACACAAATTCGCATTCCTTCCAAGGAAACTCCACTCGAAACAAACGATGTTTGAATTTGAGATAAATATAACGCGTCGGCACATTCGATCCTGTGCATCTTCTGTACCGCTGCAGCGCTACAGCGTTTGGCTGTTGCATGCATAATTTCCGTTTCAAATTTTCGCTCCGCGTCACGGGCGGGATATAAGCCGTTGCCGTCATACAAACAAACCGTCACATTTTCCGTTTCATTCATCGAAACATGCAACATTAGATCGAGAGAAAGATCCGTCGCACATTTCGCCGCAACACACTCCGGTACCGAGGAAATCAAATATACCTCGGCTCCCTGCGCCAACGCCGCATATCCCATCAAAGAAGCAAACGCTTCGGCTGCATCATCACGGTCCCAAGCAATCCCGATACGTCCGCGCGAAGCACCGGCCGCCGCTGCACCGATTTTTGCGGCAAACGACACATCAAAATCCTCTCCGTATTTTCCGCAGATTCCGTGGTCGCCTAAAATATTACGGCGCGGAGTCCCGAAAATCAAATCTCGGCTCTGAGTGGTTGCAGCGCCGATCTGTTTGTCATTCCAAACCAATATATCGTTTGAAAAACTCACGCGGGGACCGATTACACTCCCCTCTCCGATGACACAGCCACGCGGAATTCGCGCATTGTTTTCCACAATAACCCGACTGCAAATAATCGAATTATCGATAGTCGCTCCGGAGGATACGCTGACATGCTCAAACAGAATCGCCCCGTTCAATTTCGCCCCCCGTTGAACCCGGCAGTGAGCACCGATAATGCATCCCTCTCCAATCTCGGCACCCTCTTCGATTTCCGCCTCAGGATCGATATACCGATCTTTTCCTTCCTGTTCCAAAAGATCCATATTACAGCGATAGAACGCAGAAATATTGCCGATATCACACCAATATCCATTCGCCTGATAAGCATAGATCGCTTTTCCTTCCCGAAGAAACTTCGGAAACAGATCCTTCGCAAAGTCATACGGCCGATCCGCGGGAATTTCTTCCAAAATTTTTTTGGAAAAGATATAAATTCCTGTATTCACCTGATCCGAAAAGCTTTGTTCAATCGCCGGTTTTTCCACAAAGCCGGCGATTTTACCATCCGAGCCGCTGATTACAACGCCGTATTCGGAAGGCGACGTACAAGGATAGACCAAAACAGTCGCATCACTCCGGCGCTCCCGATGAAAAGCAATCGCAGCGCTCAAATCAAAATCACAAATTGCATCGCCGCTGATCACCAAAAAATCACCGTCAATAAAATTTTCCGCCGCCTTAACGCTTCCTGCGGTTCCCATCGGATGTTCTTCCTCATAATACCGCAGTCGGATGTTTGCATACTCATCCTGAAAATATTCCCGAATCATACCCGACAAATAATGTGTAGTAACCACTGCATCCCGCACACCGTGCTGTGAGAGCAGCTTTAATATATGCGCCATTACCGGTTGCGCTACAACCGGCGCAAGCGGCTTCGGCATTTTACAGGTAATCGGCCGTAATCGACTTCCTTCGCCTCCGGCCAAAATCACCGCATTCATTGGACTTAAATTTTTCATTTCATATTCCTTTTTAAATCAGAAGATTTGCCGTTCTTAGTGTACGGTTTTTTTTCGGTTTTATTCAATTTCTATGTGATAGGAATGCATATTATTCAAAAAAATGGAAAACCTATGCTTATCTTTGATATGTGGAGGAGTTATGATTAAAGGCTTTGAACGAAAAATCATTATGGTAAAAAATACCGGGAATCCGTATTTTGAAGAAGCATACTTTATTGTGAAAAAAAATTTCGACTTGCCGGCACAAGCCGATATTGTCCGCGAAGCCAACTTAATCGTGCAAAACGAAGTCGTCGGCCTTTATCAAAGCGAAACTGCACATGCCTCCGAAAACAAAAAGGGCATTTTTTCCAAAAAAGGAAAACGCTCGGATTTCTTTTGGTTCGCTTGCGGCAACCTCTGCGGCATCATTCTTACCGCCCTGCTGTTTTTATGGAAATAAAAAGGTTTTTTGGAATTTTTTTCATTAATTTTTGTGAATTCTTCATTCTCGGCAAGGATACACCAATTTTGGAAAATATCTTACATTGAATTTGCACTTTGCTTCTGTTACACTGTGTTCAGATGGAAAAAACAATTCCCTCTGTGCTTGCTCGTTTTATTAAGAGCAGCAATCCAGTTTCTTTGCAAAGGAGTGTATCGAAAATGAAAAGAAATAAAATGAAATGGATTGGACTCGGACTCAGTGTAATGCTTTGCAGCGGTATTTTAGCGGCAAATGCACAGGCTCTCTGTCCCACACAAATTTTGCAAAATGCCGGCATTGTATCTGCTATTACCGAAAAAGCAGGAGAGTCTTCCTGTCAAAGCAAAATCGCCGGTGTTGATTTTGCTGAAATTATGAAAGGATTGAATATATCCTGCACGGACAATTCAAATACAAACATATTGACAGAGGACTTGCTCAGCAAGCTTCAAAGCAACACAGAATGCAACTCGGAGCAATTGACAAAGCTGATTGAAGAGTTAAAAAAATCCGCTTGCAATAAAGACAGCATCATAACCCCGCCGTCAAATGAAGAAAATTGCACAAACGGCAACTGTGAATCTCAGGTACCCGACACCACTCTGCCGGAGCAAAACAACGAAAACTGCACAAGCGGCAACTGCGAACCTCAGACACCCGACACCACTCTGCCGGAGCAGAACAACTCGGCGGACTACGCAAAAGAAATTCTTGATTTAGTGAACCAAGAACGCCAAAAGGCCGGACTGAACGCTCTCGAGCTGGATGCCGCTCTTTGCAACGCCGCGCAAACACGCTCCCAAGAACAAACCGTCGTATTCTCTCACACCCGTCCGAACGGGCAAAGCTGCTTCAGCGTGCTTGACGAAAACGGAATCTCCTATCGCGGTGCCGGCGAAAACATTGCCATGGGCCAGCGCAGCGCCGAAGAAGTGATGAACGGCTGGATGAATTCCGAAGGACATCGGGCGAACATTTTGAATTCAAGCTTTACAAAACTCGGCGTAGGATGCTATCAAGACAGCGCCGGAAAGCTTTATTGGACACAGTTATTTACTTACTGAAACATTCGCCATTATAAAAACGGAACGGGATGCGTACGCATCCCGTTCCGTTTTTTATTTTAAAAGTTGCTTTCTACCCAAAATTTGCTTTCGCATAAAAAAATAAAATATAGAATGTGTCGAATGTTTGCTGTTGACAATTTAAACAATCAATTTTATAATGAGATCAGAATAAGTTATATCTTTTTCGCTTCTTCCACTATAAATCAGAAAGAAGGGGTTTTATGAAAACGATCATTACAATCGGCAGACAATTCGGCAGCGGAGGTCACGATATCGGAAAGATGGTGGCCGAAAGGCTGAATATTCCGTTTTATGACAAAGAGCTGATCACTTTAGCCGCAAAAGAGCACGGATATGCACCGGAAATCTTTGAAAAAGCGGATGAAACCGCTTCCAACAGCTTCTTATACGCGTTGTCCACCGGTGCTTTCATGGTCGGTCACGCCTACAATGCGCAAACGGCAATTCCGATTACCGATAAACTGTATATTGCACAGTCCAACATTATCAAAGAAGCCGCAGAAAAAGGCTCTTGCGTCATCGTCGGCCGCTGCGCAGACTCGGTCTTAATGGATGATCCCGCCCTGGTATCGGTCTTTATCCATGCAGACTTGCAGAACCGTATCCGGCGAATTATGAAAAAATATGACACCGATGAGTCCAAAGCACACGAAATGATTCGCAAAAACGACAAACGCCGCGCGAATTACTATAATTTCTATTCCAGCAAAAAGTGGAGCAATACCGATAGCTATCATTTGGCAATCGATTCCGGCGTCGTCAATACCGAAGGCGCCGCTCAGTTAATCTGCGATTTCGTAAAAATTCGGGAAGAATCCCAAAACAAGCACTGAGATCGCTCTTAATTTAAAAAGACACTTCCAATCAAAAACTCCGAGGACAGGCATGGGCAGTCTGTCCTCGGAGTTTTATCTTTTGAAAATATAAAAACCCGACTTGACAATAATACGAAATCGTATTATAATATAAATACGATTTCGTATTATTGCAGTGAGGGGGTGGTTTACCATGGAACAACGAGACGCAATTCGTCGAATTATGATTTCGGTCAATCGCATCGACGGCATTTACGAGAAAGTGTCCAAGCAGCTCGGCGTCAAGGCAAACATAATATGGTTTTTATATGCACTTGACGATGGCAGCCCTCATTCTCAAAAACAACTGTGCGAGGAGTGGATGTGGCCGCGCACAACATTAAACACCATTATACAAGAATGTATTGATAAAGGGTATGTCACATTAGAGCCGATTTTAGGAAAGCGCCGCGAAATGTACATCCGCCAAACCGAAGCCGGAAAGGCTTATGCACGAAAAGCCCTTGACGAAATCTACAACGCCGAGGGAGAAGCTTTAACAAAATCCCTGATACAATCGCAAGCAATTTTAGAACTTGAACAGTTCTGCAATGAGCTCAAAATCGCGTTTGAGCTGTGATCATACCCGTGAAAGGATTTTATGATCACGACCCGAAAAATAAGCAAAAACTCCATTGATTTTCAAAAAGTAAAAAATTTATACCGATCCGCGTTTCCGAAGGAAGAACGCGTTCCAATAAAGAACCTGCTCGATACCACACAAAGTGAATTACTTGCATACTATGACAGGCAAACCTTCTGCGGATTTTGTTCGCTGCTGTCGCTCGGCGATATCACTCATATTCTCTTCTTCGCCATCAGCAAATCGCTGCGGGGAAAAGGTTACGGCTCCGCAATTTTGAATCAAATTTCAAAAACACATGCCGATCAGCGAATCATTTTAGATATCGAAGCCGTTGACCCGAAAGCCCCAAACTACGCACAGCGCGTTCGCAGGAAAGCCTTCTATCTCAAAAACGGATACCGGGAGGCTGACATTCGTTACCGTTGGCATAACGTATCCTACGAAATTTTAGTTAAAAACGGAACCATCTGCCGCCGGGAATGGGCTGCATTTTGGGATTATTTTGACAAAGCCGGTCAGAAAGGATGGTGATATTTATGTCTTTAAAAGAAACGACGCAGATCCGAAAAGCCAATGGAAACGACGCAGAGGATTTTTTCAATATGAGCCGAGAATTTTATGCCTCCGATGCGGTTTTGCATAATGTCAGCAGCACGCATCATACGGATGCATGGAACGAAATCATGCGATCGGATGAATATCTATATTGCTGTATATTCGAACAAAACCGAAAGGCAATCGGATATGCGCTTTTAACGAAAAGCTACAGCCGGGAAGCCGGAGGTATCACCGTGTGGCTCGACGAGTTTTACATTCGCCCGGATTATCGGGGGCAGGGACTCGGGAGCCGATTTTTAAAATGGCTTGAAAAAAATATTCCGGCCGCGAGATATCGGCTGGAAGTCGAACCGCAAAATATCGGTGCCACAGCGCTTTACAGACGGATGGGATATCAGAATATCCCCTATATCCAAATGGCAAAGGACAGTTCCGTTCAAAAATAAAAATTGCAGCGTTCTATTATAACGGGGACGCTGCAATTTTTTGATATCGCCGCGGATATATCGCCGGCGTAGATTTTATTTTTTTGATTTGAATCACCGTCCGTGCGCCAAGCTCTGTCGCATCATCCCGAAGTATGCGGGAAACCACGGACTCCGTCCTTGCACCGAGTATGGCAATTCCGCGTTCGGCCTCTTGCGCTTCCTCACGCCCTCCGGGGCCTTTCATCGCTAAGAAAATGCCCTTGTTTTTGCAAAACGGCAGACAAAGCTCCGATAAAATATTCAGTGCGGCAACCGCACGGGCCGTCACCACATCATATTGTTCCCGAAACTGCGGTAAATGAGCCAGCTCTTCCGCTCGACCGACCGCAACCGTCACTTGACTAAGCCCCAAAAGCGACGCTGTGTTGCGCACATAATCCATCTTTTTCTTCGTGCTGTCAAGCGCCGTAATCTGCAAATCATCGCGCAAAGCCGCCAAAACCAACGACGGGAATCCCGCACCGGCACCAACATCCAAAAGTGTGGCATTCAACGGGATATAGGGAATAATGAGCGCACTGTCAAGCAAATGTTTTATAATAATTTCATGCTCGCTTCGAATCGCCGTCAGATTCATGTACGCGTTCGCACGCATCAGCTCCGCGCTCAACTCATAAAGCGTATCTGCGCCGTTTCCCTGCAAAAGCTCTGCACATTCATGCTCTTCAAAGCTCCGATATAACTGATCGATAAATTCGCTTTTTTCCATATATCAGCTCCTGTGCGAATCCAAATAATTCTGAAGCATAATCTCGGCGGACAATGTATCCACCACCGTGCGGCGCTTCTTACGTTTGATATCCGTCTCATTGAGATAAACATGCGCCGACGCCGTAGTTAAACGCTCATCATACAGCTCTGTCGGAATATCGGTCTGTTCAAGCAGCATCTCACAAAAAAGCTTTGATTTTTCCGAGCGCGGGCCCGCTGTTCCGTTCATATTAACAGGGTTTCCGATGATAATGCGCTCACACCGCAGCTCCTTGGCTTTTTGTGCTACCTCCCGAGCCGTTTGCGTCAGTCCGACGGTTCGAATAAATCCAATCCCGCTGGCCAAAAAGCCCGTGGGGTCCGAAACTGCAAGACCCGTGCGAACGTCTCCGAGGTCCACCCCCAATATTCTTGACATATTATGATTCCCTTTCCGATACGATTTAAGTTTTTGACTCCTGATTCGCCACAAACACCTTTAATTCCTGAAGTGTCGGCAAAGAGTCAATTTGCTTTGCCTTCGCGGCTCCGAGCGCCAATGCCGATTCCGCATACCGTACGGCATTCAGCATATCCTGCGAGGACATATATTCCGCAATCAATGCCGCAGCATAGGCAGAGGACAAGGTTGCACGGTCGGCAATGTCCAGCGGGTTTCTGCACGAAGTTACAATCTCCATATATTTACCGTCATATACAATACTGCCCCGCGCACCGAGTTCGATGATATAGTATTTTGCCCGGATATTGACAGAGAGCTGAATTACGGCATCAAAGCAGCGCTGCATATCCGAGGGCAGGATGCCGCAGTAATACGGAATCTCCTCCGAACTTAAAATAAAGGCTTCCAATGTCGGCATTTCTTCCTTGCAAAACTCAAATTTCGAACAACCCCTGCCGTCAAAGAAAATCGGGACATTTTGCTCCGAGGCAAAGCCCAGCACATCCTCGGCAAGAACCGGCCGAATATCCGAGCGTAAATATACCGCATCCGGATAGCAGGTAAAGGCATCCTCGATATCATCCCGGCTCAAAAATTCTCCAGCGCCGTCAAATACGGTCACACTCTCCTCACCGTTCTCATCATCATGGATAAGAATGGCACCGGTTTTTATTTTCCCGTCACTGACTAAAAATCGAGTATCCACACCGAGATCCGAAAGGCTTTGGCGAATCAGACCCCCGTTCATATCCGAACCGATTTTAGAGCACAACACCGAATCCAATCCAAGCTTGGAAAGGGCAATTGCCGTCAAAGCGGCATTGCCTCCCGGGCAAAAAGCACAGCTTTCCGCACTGCAGCGGCATCCGGGTTTCGGCAAGCGCTGCACCTTGGCATGCACACTGTATAAAGTTTTTCCGACCGAAAGAATTCTGCTGACCATGGAAACAATCTCCTTCTGTAAATTGATTTTTGTTCATGGTTCTTTTCCTTTTTATTATACAATAAAAAAATCATCTTGTAAATAATGTCATAATTATAATCATTTGGTGATACAATATATAGGGTGATAAGCATGAAACAACCGATTGAACATCAACTGGATTTTGAAAAACGAGCGGAGGATTTCTTGCATAAAGGAGTCTTAATGACGCGGGCCAACCTACGATATCCAAAGCTTTTACAAAGCTCCGAAAGCACCGCAAAAAAGCAAAAATGCATTGATTTCAACGCATTTTACCAAGAAATTGCCGACGCGTTTTTCAACTATATCGGCACCGTGGCTCTCCGTGAAGCCATTGCGGAATATGAGGCCGATAGTGATCCGAAAAAACGCTTTTTCCATCGGCCCGAAAACTTTCAAATGGATTTTTCCGAGCAGCGTTCCGATGATCGGTTGACGATAAACCTGCAGCTATCCTATGCCTGCGGGCGAAAGAAGCAAAACACCGTATGGACGCAGCATTGGAACCTATCTTATCCGTCCGCACAACTATGCATTTCAAGCAAACAAAAAAGAAATAAAGTCAAACGGAAACCGCAAACGCAAAGCCGCCGTGAAACAAAAAAAGAAGTTGACAAGGACTCCCATCTTAGTGTATAATATTTATCGTTCCGTATTACGGGCCATTAGCTCAGTTGGTTAGAGCTACCGGCTCATAACCGGTTGGTCCTGGGTTCGAGTCCCCGATGGCCCACCAATGAAGTATAATCCGAACACTTGGTTCGTTATAGGGACTTTGTTCGGAAAAACAATAAGACGCCGAATAGAGCTTATTACTCTACTCGGCGTCTTATTTTTATCTGCATTTTGCTACGAATCGTTTCATTAACCGCGGTTCATAAAATCATACAGTCTCTTTAAAAACACACACATCATTTCACGCGTGCAATTTTCATGGAGCTTTAAATCTCCGTTCTCGTCACCGCACATAATGCGATTGTCTATCGCCCACTGTACTGCGTCCTTTGCCCATTCACTCGGGATATTGTCCTGTCGATTCATAGGGGCCTCCTCTTTCTTTTCTGTATCGTATTCTATATAGGGTAATTTTCCGTGCTTTGCCCAGATTCGGTACGGAGCGGTGCGTCTTTTGTTTCCGAGGGACGTAATCTGTACCCCGTCTTTCCATGCCGGAGTGCACTCCACCACGGTATCGTCTGCAATGTAGATCCCGATATGCCCTCTCGTCCACACCACCTCGCCGGGAATAATGCTTGAAAAATCCTCGCTGATGTCATTACAATAGTCAATCATGGTATCTTCGCCGATATCCGGCACTCCGTTGGACTGATATACCGCGCCGCCGTATTCGTTCTCCGGATCGCCGTCCCAGCCCCACAGGATTGCTTTGATAAAGCAAACACAGTCAAAACCGTATACGGTTCCGTCATGGGAAACCGCCTCATTGATTTGCTCTCGGCGATACGCTTGTGCATTGTAATCGTATGCTCGGATATATCGTCCGACGGTGGCGGCGTTCAACGGCGCTCCGAAGCATCCCATGACATAAAGTGTAGAGTATCGATTCGCAATCCGCTGTGCTATATTAATAAATTCGCTGGCTTTCATCATCTTGATTCACCTTCTTCGGTTTCAGGTATTTTTCGGTGCTACGGTTTGCATCCACCAAGCCCCCACTGATAATATACGCTGCCGAAGCGGCTCCTGCCATAATAATGCTTGCCTCTTGTATTACGGTGCAATCCGTTTTGCTTTTGCAGCAAAAAAGGCAACTGCCGAAAACGGCAGTTGCCTTTGGAAAAGAGATTCCCGTTATCTGTTATACTTTTTCTTTTTGCTTACAAATGTCGTTCCGGCCAGAACGCTACCGCTGATAACGATCAGTACAGCGCCCAGCATAAACTCGCGACTGTCTCCGGTCTGCGGATTCTTGCCATCGGAAGGTTGCACGACTGCAATTTCCTCCGTTTCAGCATAGGCGCAAACAGAACAGATATGTGTTTTCTCACCCTTTTCAGTCTCTGTCGCCTCTTTGGTCACTTTCCATTCGCCGTATTTGTGCGCTTCCTTATTTTGAATATCATGACAATCTTTACACTCGTTCCAGTGAGACGCTTTGTCATGTTCGATCTGGTAGTCATGAGCATGAGCGGTGTAAATATTTTCAAACGTCATCCGGTCAACCGGCTGACCTTCCCAGTCGAAATGATATTCATTCCCGTTATCCGTCTTTTCAACGATACCCGGAAGAATTCTCACACCGAAAATTGTTTCGGAAGAATCGCCTTGAACATACTCCGGGATCAATGCCCAAACGGCATCGGAATAAGTCCAGCCCTCCTCGTCTCCTTTGATCTGGCGAACAACTGCGCCCTCGCATAGGAATCTCTCCACTTGAGATCTCGGGCCAGTGATAATCAGAGTTCCGTTATAACTGCCTTCGCCGTTGGTCGCAACGCTGCCGATACACTTTACATCAGCAACCGACTCTTCGCCGACATGGAATCGCACCACATCCAATGTGAAGGTCGTTTCCCCGGCATTGACATTATCTCCTAATTTGACCGTAGTGGTAAAAGGAGCCTCTATCGTATCAATGATCTCATTGGTTATGAAATGAACATTTTTATAAAGAGCAAAATATTGAGTACCGCTCGAAAGCAAATCAATTTCCGTTTCCGCAGAGTCTACCGCCTGTGCATATTTCAGCACATACCCGTCGGAAACCACGGGCACACATTCGTCGGAAATTGCGGGAATATTGTTTTCATTTGTATTTTTCGCATCGATATCGGCAGCTTCTACAGTGATACTTTTGCCGCCCATCGGGTATTTGCCGTCAGTAATTACTTTCGCATTCCCTTTTATTAAAATATCGCCCAGTGTCCAGATCGCGCTGTCCGCGGTAGAGGTGCAATCTACTTTGCCGCCGTCGATCGTCAAATTTCCCTCGGTATACAGAGCGGGATAATAGCTTTTTGCCGTCAGCTCGGAATTGATAATTTCAATTTTGCCCGACCCGTTCTCATTGCCCATATATGCTGCGTTAAAATAATCGGCGGTCGCTTTCAGTTCAACCTCGCTTCCGTTTTTGACCGTTAATTCTTTCGCACTTGCAGCAGAATACATACTAACGGATTTCACCTTTGCGTTATCAATGGAAATATTTCCTTTATTATAGGAAGTAATACCGCTGCCGTCTGTTGATTTTATATCAAGTTCTGCACCGTCGGATATTTCAATGTTTCCGTTTAGCGTGTAAAGAGCATCCCATGTTACATCTATGGTAAGCTTTCCGTCACCGATAATATGATAATTAACGCTGTCACCGTCTGCAAGGATTCCGCCGCAATTTTCTAAAGTAATGCTGTTTGTTCCGGAAAGCTTGATAGTCAAATCTGCGTTTCCGATCACCCGGATACCGTATTTCGGATTATCGCCGCTGTTGTCGCCGTTGGTAATTACAGCATTATCCAGTGTAAGCGTCTCTGTCGTCGGGTCGTAGGTTGCCGTTCCCTCTCCGCATGCAATAGAGAGCTTTGCGCTTGTAAACTGCTCCCCGTTTACATACAGGCCATAGCTTTCCTCGGCAAATGCTGCAATGGGCAGCACCCCTGCAACCATCACAAGACAAAGCAAAATTGCCAATAGTTTCTTTCTCATTATCGATCCTCCGTTTCGCCATCCCTTGACAGCTATTTTATTTTCAGTCTAAAAAACTGACACATATGTTATATTATATAAGGTCGATATAATCGAAGTCAAGAAATTTGCAGCAAATATTCGTGAAGCAACTGTAAACATTCCACACAAGCCGTAAAGAGGGACGGCAGGTGCCTTTCGGTAGCTGCCGTCCCTCTTTATGTATTCCGTTTTAAATCAACCCCAAGCTCCGCTTAAAATACGAAGCTTGGCCGTATAAATTCCCGTCATTCCGCAACAGAACGTTTTTTATACCCGGATCAAAGTCAGGATTCCACTTTAAACGAATACGTTGATCCGCTTACAATATCTGTAGAATCCACACCGGTAGATGCATACTGACCGTCGATATAGAACGCCCAGTATTTTTTATCCGTGTCATAATCAACCGTTACACCGTTAACGGTTTTTACATACAAACCGTATGCGCCGTTTTCTCCCGCAATCAAATCAAGCTCTGTCAAGGCAGCACCTACCGTCTTTTTGTCGGTGTGAATCTCAAATCGGGTTTCGTTTCCTTCCGAATCGGTAACGGTAAAGTGAAACGTTGTTTCTCCTTCACCCAAAACACGCCCACTATCCCGGGGCTCTGTGTCTGTTACGGGAGCTTCGGTGTCTGTATCTGTGCCTTTCGGCGACTGACTTTTGCAGCCTACCATCAGCAAAACAAGCATCAAGGCAAGTATTACGTATCCGAGACGCATCCATTTTGTTTTTTTCATTTGTTTTCCTCCTAATATGTCATTATAAATTGCAATAAATGCTCCATTTAAAGAACCACACCCGAAAAATCCCGTTGCGTTTCTTTTGAAGTTTGGGACTCATGCGGCACGCGCTTGCCGCCGCCATCGAAAATCAAGAGCAAAAATAACGGATACAGCATTGTAATCGGCAAAATATATCGCATATTGCTGACCGGTCCCAACATATACGTTGCCCACAGAAGAAACGGGGGCAGGAGAATAATCAAATCCCGATACCGTCTTTTCCATATCAGACAGAACGCACTGCAAAGTATCGCCCACACCGGAGTGGTAATCGAGAAAAGATTTGATATCAAAGGAAGCTTTTGGAACAAGCTGTAATCGGCAACGCTTTCGTAAAAGCGATATAATCCCGGCAATTTGGAGTCCCTGACAACCGAATAGTTTTCATCCTCATAAATATACGTCTCAATATACTGCCTTTGGGAATATTCATCCACCGTGCTCGCATCGGGATACCAATACGGCAAATTCAGATTTAAAAACGCCGTCACGTATTCTCCCGGATATCTGCACAGCAAACGGAACCACAGTTTATAAAAGGCCATCGGATCCGAATTGTAGTTTCCGGTTTTGAATCCGTACTTGATCGGATCGGCAAAACGGGGATTATAATCGGACAAAATGGTGTCATAATTTAAAAACCGATCGATTTCGAGGACAGTTTCCTCACTCAATTCCTCCGCATGCCGTACCACGGTATACGCAATTTGCTGCATCGGCACCGAGAGTTTCTCGCGGTTGTTGCCGTCCTCCACCCGGAGCATGCGCATTACCGGCCCATTAATAA
The DNA here is from genome assembly GCA_934365155.1 of uncultured Eubacteriales bacterium. GTDB lineage: Bacteria > Bacillota > Clostridia > Oscillospirales > CAG-272 > RGIG8399. Next base: position 54,802 of record CAKRMZ010000004.1, read on the forward strand.
TAAAGAAAGATGCCAAGGCACACAGAAACAGCACATAGGTCTGAAGCCGGTACTTCTTTAAAAACAGAATCAAACACAGTGCAGTCGCAACAAAAACATAGATCGCATTGTTTCGAAGCAGGCAACAGAGCACAAGGGTGACAATGGTTGCCGCAAACTTCAACCGGTTCCGAAAGAATTCCTCGCTGTACCGAACCGCATCATAGATAAACAGAAAAGACAAAACAAAGAAAACGGAAAAGCACACGTCTTTGGTAGGAATGATAGAAAATATCGCAAAAACCGGATTCAAAGCAAAATACAATGCCGAGATTGTAAAAAGGCTGTTTTTTGTCTGTCGACGACGGATATAGACCAAAGCATAAGCAAAGGTTGCTGCCAGCATGAGCATTTGAAGAATTCCGTAAACCACAAGCGGCTCTATATGTAAAAAGCGTCCGATCCCCATGCAAAGCTGCCAAAAGAAAGTATGCAGCGGCGGATGGTATTTACTGTATGCGCAAACGCCCATCGCCTGCATATTCTGCCAAAGAATATCATAGGAATAAATCCCCGGATAATAGGCCAAAAAGCAAGGAATATACAGCAAAAAAATACCGGCCCACAGTATAAAAAACAGAGAACTGTCGCTGCACGTATACAGTAGCATTTTCCCATTCGGAGAAACCGTATCGTGTTTTTCATAAACCGCAAGGACAAACGACGCAAAAGCACCGACCAATACCGTCAAGCCGATAACGGAAATCAAACCGGACAAAATCTGCTTCGGCGATTGAAACAGGCGGTCCAAATTACCGTTATCGTAAAGCGATTTTCCGATCACCGTCACTACGGCATAAAAAGCCGCAAAGATACCGGAGAGCCGCTTGGCTCTCGGCGGTTGTGCTTGCGCTTTGTCAATCAACACAAAAGAAACAAAAAACAGAATTCCGTTCAACGCCGTCCCAAAAACAATATTGCTTCCGGAAAACAAATAGCGCGTAACGCTGACGGTAACAAAGTATGCTAACATCAACTTGATAAAAACGGATATTCTGTTTCTCCATATCAAATTATTATGAAAACCCATAAAAAGCGCTCCTTCAAACATTTGCAAAAACTTGATAAAACAAAAGCTTTGCAAAAATACGGCTCGAACATTCCGGGTATTTCTTTAATCAACAGATTTCATTTTCGATTCATACTCACTTTGCACGCGAAAAAGCTGGAATTCAAAATCCTGCCGATTTTTTCGCGCAACGGTAGAAAGAATCAGACCCGTAAAAAACGACTGCAAAGCCGCGGTCATCAAAAATATTCCGGGGAACAGCAACAGCCGCGTCGACAAAGACTCAGCCGGTAGTAAAAACGCCAATGCGCCGATCAGAAAAACCACAGACAAAAAAGAAAAGAAGCGCAGCGGTCGGAAATTTTTAAAAAGCCGCAAAATCGTACGTAGCACCTTAAACCCATCCGAATATGTGCGGAGCTTGGATTCGCTCCCTGCAGGACGGTCGCGGTAATCAATAATCACATTTTCAACCAACAAATTTTTGTCAATTGCATGGATGCTCATTTCCGTCTCAATCTCAAAGCCCTTTGACAGCATCGGGAACGTTTTGACAAATAAATAACTGAACGCTCGGTAACCTGTCATAATATCTTTAATATTACTGCGAAACATAGAGTTAATACAAAAGCGCACCAGGCTGTTCCCGAAATTATGAAACGGGCGCTTGTTTTCGGTAAAGTACGTTGAAGAAAGACGGTCACCGACCACCATATCCGCACGGCCGCTCAGTATTTTTTCGACCATCTCCGGGGCAAATTCCGCCGGATACGTATCATCCCCGTCTGCCATGATATAGCACTGTGCATCAATCTCCCGAAACATACGGCGAATCACATTGCCTTTGCCCTGCTTATACTCATGCCGCACAACCGCACCGGCCGCTTGTGCCACGGCAGCCGTATCATCGGAGGAGTTGTTGTCATAAACGTATATCGTTGCTTCCGGAAGATTCTTTTTAAAGTCTGCTACCACTTTCGCTATGGTTTGGCCTTCGTTATAGCACGGAATCAATACTGCGATTTTATCCAAAAATATGCACTCCCTCAATGATTTTTTATCAAAAGTTTAAAAATATAAGCATAATACAGTACCAGTGATTATATCATAGAAAAACGGATACTGTCAAGGCAATTAAAACACCGATATATACAGCCTCAACTAATAAAAAACGGGCAGAAACCCTTCTCTCTGCCCGTTTTTTTATTTTGCAAATACATGCGCTCCGATGGTAACAATCGTTTCGCGACTATGCATCCAAGCGGAATTTGTCTTTTTCGGATTATAAAAATAAATTGCTCCGTAAGTAGGATCCACTCCGTTTTGGGCGTCCTGAGCCGCGCGAAGGCAGCTATCCTCAAGCTTTACCCAAATTTGACCGTTCGCCACCGATGAAAAAGCGCCGCTTTGATAGATGACATCCGAAATTGTATTCGGAAACGATGAATGCTTCACCCGGTTCAGCACCACCGCACCGACGGCGATCTGACCGAGATAGTCCTCTCCCCTCGCCTCCGCATTAATCAACCGCGCTAAAAGCAGCGTGTCACTGTCGTATCCCTGCAAGGCGCCGGATCCGCCCGATGAAGCAATCCCCAGAGAGGAAAGCGTTGCGTTCCCGGCAATTCCGTCCGCGCTGAGCCCCCGGTCGGCTTGATAGCGCCGAACCGCCTCCTCGGTTTTTGAACCGAAAATCCCGTCGATTTCTCCGCTGTAGTACCCGAGTTCAAACAGAGACGTCTGTAGCGTGCGAACCGCCTCTCCGTTTGATCCTCTGCTTAGCGAAGCCTGAACAGCGATTTCTTTCTTGCCTTGAATCCATGAAAAACACATCGAATAAATTCCGAGTATAGCGGCAATAATAAGGACCGCGCAGATCAAACTCACGAAAAATGCACGCCCCCCGCCATTCATAACATTCTTCATTCCAAGCCTCCTGTTTGAATTTCACACGCATATTTTTCACATATCTGCATAAATTTATACAAAAATCCGAAATCAATATTGACAAAAAAAATCTTTTTTGCTATAATAGCCGTTGCAGTAGTAAAATACAAAGCACTTCTTTATTGCGGATTTGTGTAATGGCAGCACGACAGACTCTGACTCTGTTTGTCTGGGTTCAAATCCTAGATCCGCAGCCAAAGCAAAACAGCACCCATGCAAAGGGTGCTGTTTTTGTTTTTACCGAAGCGTGGAATTTAAGCGATGAGAATTCAGACTCTCGCCAACCGTTGCTTTAAGAGCAGAAAGTGCGATGACTTTTCGCGTCTTCCGCTCTTTTTTATATTTCCAATCGTTGCAGATTTTCGCCTGCCTTTTTCTTTTTTTAAAAGGAGTTTTCTCCCCCGGTTTCATATTCAACCTGTATCAGAATCTTCATAATAAAACGGTTCGGATCGCTCTCCGCAAGCTCGTCAAGCAGATATTCCTCATAAGCGTTGCCGGTGATCCTAAGTCCCTTTTCTTTTATAAATGCGAGTAAATCGCTGTAAATACACTCCGTCTCTCCGTAATCTCCGTGCACATAACCGACGGTATACAGTCCCTTCGGGATCACGGCGTTGGCACCTACGAAATCCTTTAAGGTAAAGCACATATTGGAGACAATCCCACTCTTACCGGCGATGATGTTTTCCTTGCTCTTCATTTGTCCGCTTGAAAATATCAGCGGAAAATTCAGATTTTCGCACTTTTTATAAAAGCGTATGATAAAATCATCGTCAATGTCACCGAGAGAACAGTTGACGTCATCGCCGACGTACAGCGGAATATCCTCTTTGATCTCCATAACGGAAAACAGCGGAAACGATTTTTTTGAAATTTCTTTTCCGAATGTAATCTGTTCAATACGCAGACGGATCATATTTTCAAGCATTCGGTATCTATACAGCTTTTCCTCCGCCTCCTTTTGTTGCTTTCGGAGTATTTCTATCGCGGTGTCGGGAGAAATATGATCCACAATTGTCTTTATTTTCTTCAGCGGAACGCCCATTTCACTGAGCATCAAAATCAAACTGATGACGTTAATCTGACTTCTGGAATACAAACGGTATTTGTTATTCAAGACATTTATCGGCTTAAAAAGTCCGATACGGTCATAGTAGATAAGGGTTTGTCTGCTGATTCCCATCAGTTTCGCGAAATCAGAGATTGTAAAAAAATTATTTAAAACCATTGCACTTACCCTCTTGACTGTATAGTTACTATATAGTATACAATACCATGAGTATACAATTTCGTCAAGAAATCGGAGGAAATTATTTGTTTTATGAAACTAATCTTACGGTTTTTGAAACCGCACCGAAAGCTGTGCGTTTTCACAACCTTGTTTATGGCGCTGGATATGGTAGGGATGATGCTGATTCCCACCTATGCTGCCGAAATGCTGAATAAAGGTTCTTCTGCCGTCACCGGCTTTAGCGAGCTTCTGAACACCGGCATCAAAATGCTTGTCGCAGCGGCAATAGCCGGAGCCGGCGCCATCATCGGCGGATATGTTTGCGCAAAGCTCGCGGCAAGAGTCGGCGCAGATATCCGCAAGGCGCTCTATAAAAAATCGCTTGCACTCTCCGTCTATGATTTTCAGACCTTCGGCACGGCATCCATGACCACCCGAACCGTTTCCGACGTGGCAACCGTTCAGTTTGCCGTCGTCAGCATTTTTCAGATGATGCTGCCCGTTCCGATCATTTTTGTTGCGGCAATCGTCCTGACGTTTATGAAGGATCGGCTTATCGGTTTTGTGCTGCTCGCGGTGCTCGCAGTAATCGTTTTGATTGCAAATTTTATCATGCGAAGCGCATCGCCGCTTTTTCGGAAACTGCAAGGGCTGCTTGATAAAATGAGCACGATTCTGCTCGAAAATATCACCGGTGTTCGTGTTGTCCGTGCGTTCAACAAGCAGGAACACGAAACCGAAAGACTGAACGCATCCTTCCGCGACTACAAAACGACATCCGTCAAAGCCAACCGAATGTTTGCGGGGCTTGACTCGCTGACAAATTTTTCAATCAACCTTTTTGTCGTGCTTGTCTATTGGATCAGCGGCAGCCGCATCGTTTCGGGAGTGTTCGGCGACGGCGATATCGTGGCAATTATCGAATATGCCATTATGGCGCTGTTCAGCGTGATGATGGCGCAGTTTGTAATCCTCTCATTCCCGCGCGCGATGGAATGTTTGAACCGAATCAACGAAGTTTTGTCATACACCCCCGGAATCAAGGACAAAAAGGAAAGCGACATATCGCTTACCGAGCAAGAAAATGTTCTCGCCTTTGAAAATGTGTCCTTCCGCTATGCCGATTCCGACGAATACACACTAAAAGGCCTTGGTTTTATCTGCAAAAAGGGGCAAACCACTGCAGTAATCGGCGGGACAGGAAGCGGCAAATCCACCGTTGCGTCCCTGATGCTCCGCTTCAACGATGTTACCGACGGACGCATTACGCTCGGCGGAGCGGACATCCGCGACATGCCGCAAAGACAGCTCCACGAGAATATTTCCTATGTGCAACAGCGCGCATGGCTGTTTTCGGGTACAATTGCCGAAAACCTTCGCTACGGGAACAACTCCGCCACCGATGAAGAGCTGATGCATGCGCTGGATATTGCGCAGGCGGGAGATTTTGTCCGCGCGCTGCCCAAGGGACTGAATTCCTTTGTGGCGCAGGGCGGAACAAACTTTTCGGGCGGTCAGAAGCAACGCCTTTCAATTGCCCGTGCCATTGTAAAAGATCCCCGGCTTTACATTTTTGACGACAGTTTTTCCGCTCTCGATTTCAAGACCGACGCCGCGCTCCGCAAAGCCCTCTTGAAAGAAAAAAGCGACAAAGCAATCGTTATTATCGCACAGAGAGTCAGCTCCATTCAGCACGCCGATCAGATCATTGTCTTAAACGAGGGCGCACCAGTCGGTATCGGCAAACATGAAGAGCTGCTCCGGAGCTGTGACATATACCGAGAGATATACGAATCCCAGACAAAGGAGGTAGACGAAAGATGAGTCAAGATCAGAAAAACGATACGGTCATAGAAAAAGATGCACCGAAACACGCCATGCAAACCGCACGACGCCTGTTCGGGCAGTTAAAAAATCAGAAAGTCCGTCTGATCGTCGTCATTTTTTCCGTCATTATTGCAACCGCTCTGAACATCCTGACGCCGTATTTCAGCGCCGATGTTATAGATTCTCTGATTGCTGCAGTCAAAACGGCAATTTCGACAGGCAGCCGTTTCAGCATCCCGTGGGAACCGCTGGGTAGACAACTCGTTATCATATCGATAATGTACGCCGCACAGACAGCATTCTACTTCTTTCAGTCCTTTCTCATGGCAAGCGTTGCCGAAAAGCTGATTCTGACTCTCCGTGAGCAAATCAGTGATAAAATTCACAAATTGCCCTTAAAATTTTTCGACAGCAATAAGCCCGGTGAAATTCTTTCCAAGGTCACAAGTGACCTTGACAAAATTTCCGAGACGCTGCAAACCGGCCTTCTGCGGTTTATCACATCCATCGGAACGATCATCGGTTCCTTGGTCTTCATGCTTTATTTCAGTCCGCTTCTCACGTTGATTTTCATTGTATTTACAGCGGTAAGCTTTATCATCACAAAGCTTGTCGCGAGCAAAAACCTTGATCTTTCCTCCGAGAGACAAGAGAAGGTTTCCGTTCTGACCGGGCTTGCCGAAGAATATTACACCGGTAGAAACGTCATTAAGGCTTACAATAATGAAGAAAGCAGCATGGCGACAATGAACCGAGCAATTGAGGATGTTGCCGCAGCCAACGAGAAAACAGACTTTTTAACCAACAGCGTCAACCCCAGTATTCGCTTCTTATCAAGGCTTTCGCAGGCGGTCATTCTTTTGATCGGTTGCAACCGCATGATAAAGGGATTCATGACATTCGGTGCGATTCAAGCCTATTTTCAGTATATGGGAATGTGTTCCGAGCCGCTGACGGAAGCGGCATATATGATAAATGCCATGCAATCGGCGTTCGCCTCGGCCGAGAGAACGTTTGAGTTTTTGGATGACGCGGAAGAAATCAAGGACACCGATCATCCCGTCCCCTTAGAGCGCGCAAAAGGGATCGTTACTTTTGAAAACGTCAGTTTCGGATATTCCCCCGATAAAATCCTCATGAAAAACATCAGTTTTACCGCAAAACAGGGACAAAAGGTTGCCATTGTCGGTGCAACCGGTGCCGGAAAAACAACACTGATCAATCTCCTGATGCGCTTTTATGAAGTCGGCGACGGCAGAATCACAGTCGATGGGATTCGGGCTACCGACCTCACGCGAAAAACGCTGCGAAGCAATTTCGGTATGGTCCTGCAGGACACCTGGCTCTTCCATGGCACCATTGCCGAAAACATCGCCTACGGCAAAGAGAACGCAACCCGCGCCGAGATCGAGGCGGCGGCCAAAATGGCAAAAATTCATTACTTTATCAAAACCTTGCCACAGGGATATGATACGGTGTTAGATAACGACGCCGCCAATATCTCCGTCGGGCAAAGACAACTTCTGACAATTGCTCGGGTATTCCTTTGCAATCCGCCGATTCTGATTCTTGACGAAGCAACGTCAAGCGTAGACACGAGAACCGAGGCGGAAATCGGCAAAGCAATGGCCTCGCTCATGGCAGGCAGAACCTCTTTTGTCATCGCACACCGGCTTTCCACGATCCGCGATGCGGACTGCATTCTATACATGGAAAACGGCAATATCATCGAGCAAGGCAACCACACAGAGCTGCTGAAAAAAGGCGGCGCCTACGCCGCGCTGTATAACAGTCAGTTTGAATAAAGGCTCGAAATTCGGAATGCAAAATAAAAACCTCGCCGTAAGCGGAGTTGTTATAGGGAATTATTAAAACTAAATTATAGAATTGCGCTTTCAAACGATAACAAAAGGCTTTCAGAGGTTTTGAAGAGACACCAAACAACGGGGTCGTTTTCTATATATGGTGCGGAAAGGTATAGAAAATGAGTAAAATGAAACGAATTGTGGGTAAATTTTTGAATTTTTGTAATTTCACGCAAAGGTGTGGCATACAGGCTTGATTTTTTGCTAAAAATATGCTAATATATAAAAGACAAAACGTATCATATATTGATACGCGGAACTATTAACGCCGAATAACCTGCAAAAAAATGCAAAACACAGGCAAAAGGAGTTGACAAGGTATGACAAGTCTGCGACAATCATTAGCAAGTAAGCAAGACGTAAGTCTGCCCTTTGGGGCGAATATATTGAGCTTTAACGCACTGCTGCATAGGTAATAGCCTATGGGACGGTGCGATTTTGTTTTTATTAAAACGAAAAAGGAGGAAAAATGGAAAAAGAATTAACTTCTCAGACAAAATTTACAAACCGTTACTTGAAGGACATCGAACAATGGAGAGAGCGCGAAGTCAACGGTTACAACCGCAAGGTGGGTTTTGAACTGTCCGAAGCGTGGACGGGCGCTGTTATCGTATTTGCGTTGATGTTCACCGTCCTCGGGTATGCGTGGGCGTTCATCGCTACGGCATTGCCCGATTCTGTCGGCGCTACGTTAAAAGCATGTATAGGCGTCGGGGTTTATCTGATTTTCACGGCTTTGGTTGCGGTTTTTATGTCGAAGAAAAATCTGAAAAAATTCGTCGAAGTAAATCGCGGAGAGGTCGGGCACCGGGGAGAACCGTATTATAAAAAGATCGTTATTATGATTCCCGTGTCGCTCTTAATAGGCGTAGCCGTAAATGTTTGCCTGTGGTTTTTCGCGGTCAAAGACGTTAACAACTTCACTACTGATACCATGGGAACTCTTCAGCCGATTATCTGCGCGATACTGTATCCGTTCTTTTATTATCTTTCGACTTTGGTTTGCCTTTCGGGCTTACAGAAAAGAACCTGCCCGGTTTGCAGGCGTTTCGACAGCGTTGTGACGAAAAACACCGCAAGATACGGCAAAAAGCGCGAAGGTATGGAGCACGTAACAAAAACTCAGACGAAAAAGGTCGGAGAGAAGCAAACGATCGCAAGATATTCCGATGGGTCTACCCGTGTGGTTTCCTCAGAACCGATTTACGCGAACGTAGTCGTTGACGAGTACGACGTCGAATACGGAACGGTTATGAGCGATTATATTACCTATTGCCGTCATTGCAGTTACATAAAACAGGGCACGCGCGAGCAGTCGTATAAGACAAGGGTCAATTGAGGAGGAAAGGAAAATGATAGAAGAAAAAGTATTGTTTCAATCCCCTGCCAACGAAGAAACCGTTCTTGAAAAAAGAGAGAGAATGGAACGCTTTGGCTGGATACTTCAAGACAGCTCGTACGATAGAGATAGAAACGTAACCAGGTTTTTATACACGCGCGATTTATCTTTACCCGAAAATCAGTGGAAAAAAGACTCGGAGGAGGACGCAGAGGACGCGCTTCTTGCCCAAAAGTTTGCCGAAAATAACATAGCGTACTGCGAGTACAGAAAAAAAGAAACGAAGAAGCCGCGTTCGCACACGGCGATTATAGTAATTATGATAGCCTTTACCGTTCTGTGCGCGGCGCTTGCCTATCTGTTCCACGCGGATATTCTTGTCTACGGCAAGTTCGAAACAGCCGAGGAACTCGAGCATTTCAAGCAGACGTTCGTATACGATTTCCCGGACGGAAAAACGCTGTTCGGAAAAACAAGTTTTACCTATTCCGAATTAGTTAATTTCCTTACTCTTGCGCTCGGCGGTATAGCCGCAATTTTTCTGGCGGTCATAGTCATCATGAGAAGAAGTACGAGAAAGAACAAATTGATACAGAAATCCGAATACCGTTACCTTGAAGAACGTCTGGAATATTTTGAGAATCTCGCTTTTGAAATGGAAGATCTTTACGACGAACTCAACGACTTGTCGGAACTTTTAAAAGAGTAAAAGCCGCGTAAACCGCGCATAAACGCCGTTTTTAGACAAATTTATCATCTCAAACATCCGCTTAATGATTTCAACAACATATAGCAAAATTGGGTACAAATGTCAAGATGAAATATCCCTTATATTTTCCCCCATTTATGCCGTATGTTAAAATTATTGTCGATTTAGTAATAAAAAGCATATTTAAGAAAAATAAGCAAAAATACTTGGCGAACAAATGTTTGTATGTTATAATAAAATCGACTAAAAATTAAATAATCGGGATTGAAATCCGTGCGAAGAACGAGCCTATAAAGGCAAACGAAATCGCGCGGATTTTTTTGTCTGCGGATACAAATCGGAGGTTCTTTATGTAACGAAAATTAAAACTTAATACTTGTGTTTTAAGTCGGTGGTAGTAAAAATATCAGCGGCTTTTTTGTTGTCTTTCGGGAGGTAAAACAATGACAAATTACAATCAATATTACCCGCCGTAGCGTGAGAAAACTTTGAGAAAATGCGGAGCAAAATTTAGACTATTGAGCAAAGTGTAGCACACTATACTTTGCTCTGCAAAATAGTGTGCTCTGCGAGGCTATGAATCCACTAATAAAATAGTCGGCAGCGATAATTTTCTACACACTTTGCTCAACGATTACAAAAACAAATTTCAGGAGGAAAATCATCATTTCATATTTAGTGTGTCATATGGAGAAATACCATAAACAAGATGTCGCCCCTATCGAAAAGGAAAACGAACGGGACGGAAATTACAAGTCGGACAATCCGCAGATAGACAGCGAACGAACGAGAAACAATTACAGGTTTACGCCACATTTCGGGAAAACTTATACAGAGTTTATAAACGGCAGAATAAAAGAGTTAGGCTTATCCCCGCGCAAAGACGCGGTTGTTATGAACTCTTTCGTATTAGGTTCGGATAAAACTTTTTTCGACAGATTAGCCAAGGTCGAACAGTATAATTTTTTCTCGGACTGTTACAAATTCTTTGCGGAGCGTTACGGCGAAGATAATATCATCGCGGCGGTAGTACATAACGACGAAACAACGCCGCATATGCACTTAAACCTGATGCCCGTAACAAAAGACGGCCGACTTTGCTGTAAACAACTTTTTGACAAGCCGCAACTGCAACAGTTACAAACGGATTTTTACGAAACCGTCGGAAAACGTTGGGGCTTACAGCGCGGAAAAGAAGGCAGTCAAAAGAAACACCTTTCCACCGCCGAATTTAAGGCAAAAAAGATAATCGAGCAAGCGGAAGCCATACGGGAAGAAAATCAAGTTTATGCAGACGCTTTAACCGAGGCAAAAAGCGGGAATATTCCGAGAAAACGCGGAAAGTTACAGGAACAAGTAATCGCTTTAACGGCAGACAACAGCGACCTTTCAAAACGGCTTACAAAGGCTATGGACGAAACGCTCGAATACGTCCGAAAAGCAGAAACTTTGCAAAAGGAAAAGGATAACAATTCGCATTATGCAAACGTCGGCAAAGAACTTGCAAGAACAAATCCGACGGAATATAGACGTATAGTCCACGGAAAGCCGAAAACAATCAATAACTTTTTCGATTCCGTTCTTTCGCTCTT
>CAKRMZ010000005.1 GCA_934365155.1 uncultured Eubacteriales bacterium
GATTTGCGGCGAACGATTTATTTTGCGCAACAGCAAAGAGAAATGTTTTTGCAGACGTTACGAAAAAACGCCGCAACAAGAACGGAAAAAGAACTGAAAGAGTATTCAAAGGAAATTAAAACTTCGGAAGAACGAATCGAAAGGCTGGATAAAATCATCGAAAGCCTTTATGAAGATAAAGTCGAAGGTAAAATTTCCGAAGAGCGATACTTAAAAATGAGCGACACATACGAAACCGAGCAAGCCGGTCTGAAAGAACGGGTTAAAACGTTGAAGTCGGAAATTGCGAAAGCGAAAGAAGACGACGATAAAATTCTCGATTTTATGATGCTTATTTACAAGTATAACAGTTTTGAAGAACTCACGCCCGAAATACTGCGCGCGTTCATCGAAAAGGTCGTTGTTCACGAAAAGACGAAAGTCGACGGACATTACAGACAAACGGTAGAAATCTTTTATAATTTCGTCGGAGCGATCGACCGACCGATATGGGGCGACGAACTCAACGACGAAGACGATTGAAACCAACAAACAGCAAGAGAAAAGGCGTGGCATCACGCCACGCCTGACTCCGAACACTCCACACTTACCGAAAAATCCCTACGGAAAAACCATAATAGGGCGAGGTTTTTTATATGATGAAATTTGTTTCTCGATTCTCTTATTTTTCCGATCGGCAAAGGCGGTTATACACTTCGCTTTTCGGCAGATTTCTGTCACGTGCCACGGCCTTGATCGCATCGTTTTTGCGCATTCCGAGCGCCGTATAGTATTCCATATGCTCCCGTTCATCCATCTCCGACCAAAATACTTCCTTTTTGAGATCCTCATCGGAGGCACCGCAAACAACCAACACATATTCTCCGCGCGGCTCTGTATTTTCATAAAAGGAAACGGCTTCGGAAAGAGGCAGTCTTTTCACTTCCTCATTTAACTTGGTAAGCTCCCGGCAGATTGCAATCAACCGATCCCCGAGCACTGCATAAAGATCTTCCAGCGTCTTTTTCAAACGGTGGGGAGCCTCATACAATACGATCGTATGCCGCAGCGACCGAATCTCATTCAGCCGCTGTCTCCGCTCCGTATTGCCTACCGGCAAAAACCCCTCAAAAGCAAAGCGGGATGTGGGAAGCGCTGATACCGACAGCGCCGTAATCACCGCCGAAGCGCCGGGAATACTGTATACCGGAATATTGCTTTCGCGGCAAAGCCGCACTAAGTCTTCCCCGGGATCGCTGATGGCAGGCGTTCCGGCATCGGTAACCAGCGCACAGCTTTCACCGTTTTGAAGACGCTTGACAATCCATTCGCCGCGCATACGCTTATTATGCTCAAAATAGCTGATCAGCGGTTTTTGAATGTCAAAAAGGTGAAGAAGCTTCGCACTGTTTCGTGTGTCCTCCGCTGCAATAAAATCCACGCCGCGCAAAACTTTCAGCGCCCGCGCCGACAAATCCTCCAAATTTCCGATCGGAGTCGCAACCAAATAAAGGGTTGCGGGCAGAATTCGATTTTTCTCGTCATGGAATTCCTCTGCAAGATCCGTAAAGGATTTTTGACGATCTTCACAACTCATACGATATTTCCCCTGTCTCATAAATCCTGCGATATTCATCGGTATATACCCTGTGACTGCAATCCGTATATATAATCAAAGGCCTTTTGTAAATCAAACCCGCCGAAGCACCGCGCTTTCCACGTATCAAAATCAAGGACGGCGGAGAAGCACTGTCGGCATGAACCGCACAAAGCTCCTTCGGTTCAATTTTGTTTTCTCGCATGGCACATATCAAATCCGCCAAGCGCTCCGGCCGATACACCGCATAAAAATCGCCCCCGTACCGCAAAATGCGAAATGCGGCGGCACAAAAGTCAAAAACCGATCCCTCGGCATCGTGGCGAGCCACTGTTTTTGCATCAGAACGACACAAACGACCGCTGCCGCTTTTCATATACGGCGGATTGCAGAACACCGCATGGAGTTCCCGTCCGAAATCCGAGGATTTCAATTCACGGATATCCTGGTGCCGAACGGTAATGCGGTCGATCATTTGATTGTGCTCCACATTGCGCTGCGCTAAGAGCGCAAAATCTTGCTGCAGTTCCACCGCGTCAATATGTGCAAATTTCCCCCGTGCCGCACAAAGAAGAGCAATCACACCGGTTCCGCAACCGAGATCGGCGGCAAATCCGCGGGGACGGCGACGGACAAAGCAAGACAGCAAATACGCATCCGTGCCAAACGTCAGTCCCTCTTTTTTTTGAATTAAAGAAATCGAGTCATTGATGCGGTCATAACGCTCGTCTGCATGAAGCGTCATTTATATTCCTCCGTTTTATGAAAAAAGTGATTCGGCAAGCGAATCACTTTTTTTGATAAACATGGCTGATCGACGTTCTTCGAAAACAGCTTATTCGGCTGCAGGAGCGTCAACCGGGCAAACTGCAGCGCAACTGCCGCAATCGATGCATTCATTTGCATCAATTACATATTTGCCGTCCTTTTCCGAAATGCATTTTTGAGGACATTCGCTTTCGCAGCTACCGCAAGCGATGCACTCGTCAGAAATAACGTATGCCAATGTGATTCACCTCCGCAATATGTTACGCAAAATATCAAGACACAAAAATACATCTTGATTTCATAAGTATTGTAACATATTTTTATCATTTGTCAATAACGATTTCAAGATTTTCTTTCAACCAAAATCAAACGCTCTGCTTTTCTCCCTGCAAAAGGGCTGTCGCTTTCTCCAAAAGCATCTGTTCTGCCTCGGCGGCACTGTGTGCATATACCGTGCATCCCGAAGCGCGCAAATGTCCTCCGCCGCCCCAATTCCGGCAAAAAGCGCTGGCGTCTACATTCGCAGAGGAACGCACCGACACCTTATATTCGCCCTCATCATGATACCGAACGGCAATTGCCATATCGGTTCCGCTGGCCGTTTTAATACAGGAAGAAATCGTTCCCATTTCCTCCTCGCAGAGCTCATGCTCCTCATAATCCGAACGGTCAAAGGACACAATCACACCGCGTCCCTCCGCAAAGGTTTTCATTTTTGAATAAGCAAGGCCCTCTGCGCGAAGCTGAACAATGCTCTTTTCATCAAATAAATGAGTGGAAATCGCCGCACTGTCAATCCCACTCTCAACGAGCTTTGCAGCAATTCGAAGCGTACGCGAAGTCGTATTAGAATATTTAAACGATCCGGTGTCGGCACTGATGGCCGCATAAAGACAGTCCGCAATGCGATCGGACGGGGACACCCCCGTCAGACCAAGCACAATTTCATAAATAATCTCTCCGCATGCCGCCGCAGCAGGATCGACGAAACTGTATTCGGAAAAGGGAACATGCGTGCGGTGGTGGTCCAAAGCAAGATCAATCGGATGCTTTGCAATCAAACCGTTTTTTCCGAGCAGCTCGATTGTAGCCACATCCACACTGATAAAGGTCTTTGCCGTCGGGACAAACGGATTGTCCTCAGAAAAAAGAATGTCTCCGTCTTGATATAAAAAGCGCAAAAAAGACGGTATTTTATCGAGGCAACATACCTCCGCGCGCTTTCCGATCGAGCAAAGCGCCATCTTCAGCGCAAGCGCACTGCCGATGGTATCGGCATCGGGATGCACATGGGTAAAAATCAAGTACCCATCATGCGTATTGAAAAAATCAAGCACCGAGGCAAAGGAGATCCCGTTTTCCATCCGAAATTTCGGTGTCTGTATCGTATTATCCGTCCTATCTGCTTTCATTCTTCCGACAATCCTTCCTCCTCTGCAGAGGAGTTCGGCTCTGCCGACTCAATCTGCCCTAAGATTTTTGAAATATGCGCACCGATTTGCATCGAATGGTCGCAAAAGAAACTAAGCTCCGGGGTAATTCGCAAATTCAGTCTGTGCGCAAGCTGGGTACGAATAAACCCCTGCGCATGAATCAGTCCTTTTTTTACTTCTTTTTCTGTTTCTTCCGGATTGCTGCTCGCAAGAACCGAAAAATAAATTTTAGCAAATTTCAAATCAGCTGTCACATCGGCAGCCGTTACAGTTACAAAATTTTCCGTAATCCGCGGATCCTTGACTTCTCTTAAGATTTCACAAAGTTCCTTTGTCATCTGTTCGTTGATCCGGTCTCGTCTGTAGTTTGCCATAGCCTGTCCCTCCTTTGGGAGCTTCGCCTAATAATCAGTTATATATATTATTTTATCACAAAATGCACCGAAAATCTATGATTTTATAAAAAATTATGTTACAATACCCTTAAAAGCCCCCTAAAAAACGATCCTGTACTGTTTTGGAAAGGAGAATTTATATGCCGGATACCGCCTCGGGAATTTTAATTGTTGACAAACATACAGGCTGTACCTCTCATGATATCGTCAATCGGATACGGCGGCTCTATCACACAAAAAGTGTAGGCCACACCGGGACGCTGGACCCGGACGCATCCGGTGTTTTGATTTTGTTGATCGGACGGGCAGTGAAAGCTTCCGAATATATTATTGCGCAAAACAAAAGCTATCAATGCGATTTTCGCCTCGGCATCACGACGGACACGGAGGATATCAGCGGGCAAATTCTGACGCAAAGCAATGCCGTTCCCGATAGAGAAAGCGTTTTACGCGCCGCAAAATCCTTTATCGGAAAATCAGAGCAGGTTCCTCCCATGTACAGCGCCTTGAAGATGAACGGAAAAAAACTGTGCGATCTTGCCCGCCGCGGAATCAGCATAGAACGCAGTGCACGGCCGATCGAAATTTTCTGTATGGAAATTCATCCGCTCGACACGGAGCAGCCGCCGCGGGATTATCAGATGCAGCTCTGCGTATCCAAAGGAACCTACATCCGAAGTCTGTGCCGTGATATCGGTGCAAAACTCGGCTGCGGCGCAACCATGCTCGGGCTCCGACGGACACAAAGCGGCAATTTTTCACTCGGGCAGGCAGCAACGATGGAGGAAATCGAAGCCATGTCCGATGCGGAGCGCCTGAAATGCCTGATTCCCACAGAGGAGTTGTTTGCCGATTTCGCCCGCGTCACAGTCGAAGGACGTCCGTATTCGTTGTTAAAGGACGGTGCGCCCGTTGCTGCTTCCCGTTTGGGTATATCGGGAGAAGAAGGGACAAAATACCGAGTTTATGACAGCAAAGGCTTTTGGGCCCTGGCTAATATCGTCAATGACAATTATAACGGTCAGACAATTCCGTCTCTGAAAATATTGAAACAATTCCGTCTGGACTAATCTCTATCAAAAAACAGAAACCGCTTTTTCGGCCGAAAAAGCGGTTTCTGTTTTTTGTTTTTAAATTGGATTTGATATTTGTAATTTTAACCGAAAAAATAATGTTGCATTTGAACCATATTCAAATTTTTGAAGCGCGCCCCCTTCTCTGATTTTACCGAATAAGTTGTGGAAAATATTGTGGATTTGTGGGAAAACTCCGGAATATTGCGTTGTTGCATTCATGGACAACTTTTTCCACAGAGAAAAAATTTGTATTTTTAAAATATTTCAGACAATTGGAATAATAGCTTTTATTTGTGCAATTTACACAAAATACCGCCGTTGTTCCGCTGATTTTTTATATCTTTGTAACGTGAATCAACGCAACCGTCATGTCATCCTGCTTGGAATGCTCTTGCTGTGCCCGTTTCAATATCTGCTTCGCCATCGCCTCCATATCTTCTCCGTTCCATTCCTCACTCAACATTGTCGCAAGCCAGATGCTTTCTTCAAAATTTTGAGCAATTCCGTCACTCAGCATTACAATCACATCCCCTGCCTGAAGCGCAAAATCAATCTGCTCTCCGTTGATTCCGCGCATCACTCCGATCGGCATGCTGGCCGATGCAATTTTAAAAATGTTTCCGTCGCGCAAAATCATCGAGCAAGCCGCGCCGCTTTTGAAAAAGGAAGCCGTTCCTTTGATCAAATCAATTTCCAAAAGGTCTACCGTCGTCGAACATTCGGTTTTCCGTGTGCGTAAGAAGGTGTTGAGCATCTCCACCGCAATCTCCTTACTGCCGCCGCCCGACAGCATCTTTTCCAAAAACCGGCACGCCAGCCCCGCCGTCAAATGAGCCTCCTTTCCGCTTCCCATTCCATCGCAAAGCACCGTGTAAAAATAATCCCCCGTGCTTCGGAACAGCGCGATATCGTCCCCGTTTTCTTTTTCGTCCTCTTTCTTACTGCATGCAATCGCATAGTCTGTGTCAAAGCAGGCGGCGCCGTCCAGTACCATTGTACTGTAATCACCGCCGAGGCAAAAGCGCGGAGAACCGAGGCGACATCCGCTGACTGCCTCAAACTTCGTGCGAATTTGTTCGGACGATAATTTTTGGTGCGACGGATCCACGCCGCCCGCAACAATTTTAAGACGGCGTTCTCCGAATGCGGCAATCCCGTCAAAATCAAGGTTTAAATATCCGGCAGCCCGCTGAAGCTTTTGAGAAACCGCGGAGTTTAATGCCGTATCGCCGACGCTTTTCTTCATAAGGTATTCCAGCATTTTTGCCATGCATTCGTAATCAAACGCAAACACTTCGCTTTTATCCCGCTTGAGGCTCTCTTCAAATCGTGAAAATATCAGGGAGTCGATTTCCTGTTGCATTTCCTCCGTGTGACGGCAGCATTTCTTCATATATTCGGGAACCGCGCGATCTTTTGAGCGGCCTCCGGACCAGATCATTCTTTTCAGATGGGCATAATATTCTTCGGTTAAGGCACGCTCGTTCTCCCAGCATAAATAATGGGAAGGGCAGCGCGAGCAGTGATGGTTGCACACGGCTTGGATGCAATCCTCAATTTCAGAAAGAGACGGCCGCCGGAAATGCTCCGACATTTCAAAAAACGAATCGGAAATCTCATGCAGCGCCGTTGCAAAGGCGGTGACATCTTTTTCAATCATCTCGCCACGATTGCACACCGCCTCCATTTTCTGTTCCTTTGCCGCCGCGGGCATCACGCAACTGTACAAATGAATCCGCGGCAAAACTTTAATCCCCTGCAAAGCAAGGAACAGTACCGCCGCAATAAATACGGAGGGGAGCAATGTGCGAAGTGCCGCAAAGCCACCGATGTACACGCCGTAAAATACACTAAGCGCACATCCTGCCGAGACCGCCGCATAAGCGCTCGAGCCCCAAAAGATTCCGGATGCAAAGCCGCAAAGACCAAACAACGGCGCATAGGCCGGATAACAGGCAAAGCCCATAATCAATCCCAACATTCCTCCCCGAAGAAGGCCGCCGTCACGGGAAATATACAGCGTCAGGAAAAATGCGGCGATGATGCCCAAGGAGATCCCCTTGATCACAATCTCGGAGGCACTGATTACCACCGTAAAGCAAACAGCAGCTACTCCCGCCTCCCATAACGGACCGGAACGGGTTTTGCTGTCATAAATCCCGGCATAAAGGAAGATCAAAACCGGGACCAATACAAGCATCAGCACCGCGGCAATCACATCACGGGCGCCGTCCTGTCCGGAGGCAATACGGACAATGGATACGACAAACGCACCGATCGTTCCGGACGCCATCCGCAAATAAATACTCTCACCGAATATACGGGGCTTCTCTAACACCTCCGATGTCAGGGCCGGCCTTTTTTTCTGAGAGGAATGAAAAACGGAGGCGGTATCCGGCGTATCATAATAGAGGTAAAAGCCGATACAAAAGCGAACCGTCAGCGTTAACAGCGCCGCCAGAAAGGCTTCCGGGGTTCCGCCGTCAAACAGCACCGCTAAATTTCCAAGCAGAAGCGCCGGAATATACCGTGTTGCGACCCCGCAAAAAGCAATGCCGAACGGGCACAGCTCATTGGTCAGTGCCGTTCTTGAAATAAAAAACGAAAAAAGTGCCCAAAGACCGCTTCGCAGCAGATACCGTCTCCATATCTTTCCGCGATTTTCGGCAATTTTACCGCTGCTTTCCAAAGCGCCTCGCCAAAAAAGTTTTTTTAAATATTCTTTGAGTTTTGTCGGCCTTTTTCCCGCGTCAACACTGTTTTTCTCTTGGGCTTGTCCGCGAATCCGAAACAGCGGAGCAAAATTTGCCATGATGTCACATCCTTTGCTTAGTTTTTAATCTTGAAGCTATTGTAGCATAGGAAAACAGTCTTGTTTGTCGGAGACAAGAGGGCGAAAAATGATTTTTTATCCCAACTTTTGCGCCTTTTGCACGGGTAATATCCGCTTTGGTAAATTCATGCCGCAACCGAAAGAAAAATTTACAGATGCCGCTTTTCTTCTTTTTCCTTGAAAATTCGAAAAAAACAAAGCCTTCTTGTTTCCTCTTTTAGTCAGGATATTCCCGTTTCGGTGCGAACAAAATAAAAAAGCCTCTTTTGAGCAGAGAAACTGTTCAAAAGAGGCTTTTTTATTTACTACTATGACTGACTATGACTGCAAAGTCGGAACATATTCTTCCAGGCACAGTCCCGTTTGGTGCATCCGTGTTGCGTGGTAGCGTCCAACATACCGAAAATGCCACGGCTCATAAATAATATTTGTGATATCGCTCTTATCCTTCGGATAACGCAAAATAAATCCGAATTTGTAAGCATTCTCCTCTAACCACTTTGCCGCAGCTGTTTCGCCGAATGCGGTTTGCGCGGATGCCATATTGTGCATATCGACACAAAGTCCGCTCTGATGCTCGCTGGTTCCCGGAACGGAGGAATAAGTCCGAACGATTTCCCGCGCCTGCTCCTCCGTCAGAGAAGCATCACGCTCCATCTCACCTTTCACGTAGTTATTGAATAATTCCTCTTGATATGCATAGGAACGGTACGCACTGGTTACGGTAATATCCGAAAAACCGTTCGCCCGCGCCTCGATCAAAAATGCCTCCAGCGACTTTGCCGCATTCAACGACATCTGTTGTATCGCCCTCCCGTCCTTTCGGGTATCGACTAAGTTCGTCAAATCCGACGGGACAAAATCCGAGGAAAGCGTATGTGACGCGTTGACAAGGAAACAATACACATCACGATCCGTGGGATTCATATACATTTCATAACTGCTAAGATCCATCTGAAAGCCGAGATCCACCGTGCCGACGGCCCCCTCCTCTTGAATCGGATCCAGCGGAGACGAATCTTTCAGACGAAATCCGATTTCCTCGGCAGAATCACCGGTATCGGCTTTCAAAGTAATCGTATGGGTTTTCTCGTCATAAGTAAGAACCAAACCGGACATGTAGTCCGAAATAAAACTCATCGGCACATATAAATTCTGTTTTTTGACAAAAGTCGGTGCCGAAAGGCGCGTCTTTTCCCCGTTGATTGTAACTTCCGAGGAATCCGGAGAAAACACGGCATATTCGGTATAGTCGTCCCGTGCAATAAATTTCCATGCATCGGCATCTCCAGTTACACTAAATGAAAACTCTTTTGCGATTTCGGAAAAATTCAAATACATTTCCCCGTTTGTCACTACGCTGTCGTAGGAAAGCTTTCGTACCTTATTGTTCGCCAGTTGATATTTGAATATATTTTTTTCCACATCGCCCCGAAAAGCAATATCCATCACAATTACGGCCGCCGCGATGATGCCGCTACACACTACGACAATAACCGCAATCAACATCACCTGCCGCGCACGGCGCAGTGCCGCGCGTCTTCGCTTTTGTTCCTCCAGCCGCAGTCTCCGTTCATATTCCGCCCGGGCACGTTCTCGCGTAGCGCGCTGCCTGCGCGCTTCTTCCATGCGCTCTCTTTGACGTGGGTCCATGCCGCCTCCCGGCACGCGGGAGGCCCCGCGCCGTACGTTGGAAGGTCCTTCTCCCCGTCGATTCGGATTTTGATTCATAAATATCCCCTCTTTCCCCTTGGGTCTCATCAAAATCAACACCGGATTGCTTTCGCTCTTCGGCCTGATTTCAGGTTTTATTTCTGTTCATTCCCGTGTGTGTTTATTCATGCGTTATAATCATATCTCGTGCATACGGCAGCGTTTCGATAAACTCGCAAAACCGACGCCATTCGTCTAACTTGTGTGCACGGCGCGCATAATACATAGAGGTTAAATTCTCATAGTTCATTGTCACCGTACGCATTTGGTGATAACTGGACGGCAGCAGTTGAATCAGATTATACCAGAGTGTTTTGTCCTTGGTTTCAACATACTTCAGCCGTACCTGTTCCAAATAGTCGATAAAATTCTTTGCCATCTCTCTCGATTCCGCATCCAGCCGATCAAAGCTGAAATCCTTCATCTCAAACGGTTTTGCGTGAATTTTATGCATCGTAGAAGTCGAATTGGCAACCGTTCCCACCTTATAAGTATCAAATTCCTTCCACCAATAAAGCGGAGCAGTAATATCTGCGGAAACAAAGATTTGTCGAATAAATTTGCGATGATCGCTGCCGGCCGCACAGAGTCTGCGCGCTAAATTCAAATCGTTTTCACCGAGGACAAAAACGCCGTCTTTAAAAGCGCTGTCACTCTTTTCCCAGCTATTGAGCGGATTCCGTGCCCCGCGTATGGCATTTTCCATATTACATACCGAAACCTTATCGATATCAATCATAATCAATCGTTCCTCCAAAATATCCGTTATATTACTATTATAACGGATATTGGAATAAAAAAAAAGTTTTTCTTGAAAATTTTACATTCCGGCCGACACAGAAAAATACTTGATTTGTCCTGCAAAGTATCGTATAATAATTATGTATCGACTTTGCATATTTATTTTTGCAATATGCTCGAAAAAGGGGAAGTTTAATGAAAAACAAAAAAACGCTGACTGTTTTATGCATCCTTTTGCTTTTTATGCCGACATACATCGCCATATTTTACTACAAATCCGCTCAGAAACAACCGGTAGATACCCGTGCTGTAGAAAAAATCGATTTTACCGACACAGCAGGGCAGAACTTTATCGTTTCCAAAGCAAACAGTAAAGAGGAAGCCGCTTTTATCGAGCTGATGCTTTCCATTAATACAGGCGGCAAAAAGCAGGGTTCTCTGCCCGCACCGCTGCAAGGCTCCTCTTATTTCAAAGTAATTTACTACAGCTACAATAAAACCTCGGAATATCATTATTATATCGGCAAAAATCCTGCGGAGGCTTATTACACCGATCCCTCCGGCAGTGCATTTTATATCAACAAAGAAGATGCCGAAAAATTCCTCTCTTGCTCTTATGCCGCAAGCATTTATCCCGGATCGGCTCTTCCGACCCTCAATATCGGAGGCGACACCGTTTTGCCGACCAGCGCGGACTGGAAATATAAAGCCTATTCCGGCGTCTCTGTTCCGCTGACAGCCGAGACTACCTCGGATACCGCACGCCGCTACTCCATGAATGCAAACTTTCCGCTTAACTTCAGCGTTGCCCCCGATTCTTTAACCGTGACGGTCTACGAAAACGACAAAGTCCTTTTTGATGACGTATACGAAAAAATTTCGAATCTTACCTTGGATGAAGAGACCGATCTTCGCGTCAAACTCCATGCAAAATGGTATGAGAACACGGATCGGAGCGGACAGGGCGAAGCTTTTTACGAATTTGCGGTTACAATCAAAGCGCCGGCATCCTTTTATATCGGTCGCA
Organism: uncultured Eubacteriales bacterium; assembly: GCA_934365155.1. Lineage (GTDB taxonomy): Bacteria > Bacillota > Clostridia > Oscillospirales > CAG-272 > RGIG8399. Next base: position 11,563 of record CAKRMZ010000005.1, read on the forward strand.
ACAGCATTGAACCCGGCGAATTTGTCGTACTGACGGCAAAAAATGTTTCCGCAAACGAAACCATTTCGTTCCAATCGGAACCCTCAATTGAATACGAACCGGTATTTTTTGCCGACGGCGAATATATGCGCGCATTAATTCCGATCAAAGCGGAACTTACCCATTCTTCTTATGTATTTACGCTTTCCGCAGGCGGAACCGATCAAAAAATCACGCTGAATATTACCCCGAAAACCTTCCGCAACTTTTCCACCACCGTGCCGCAGTCTGAAATGGATAACGGCGCTGCCTGGACGGAATTCCAAAATTCCCTGCGTGAAATTGCCGCCTCTTCGGATGACACCATTTATTTCTCCTCAGACCCGATTTTCAGCGAGGGCGTGAAAGACTGCACCCTCATGTTAGGCTTCGGCCATATCCGTAAATTCAACGACAGTGACGCCAACACCTACCGTCATCTCGGCGTGGATTATTCTGCCAAGGACGGCACCGAAGTTTACAGTGTAAACGCCGGAAAAGTAATTTATGTCGGCTCCACCACCTACAGCGGGCAGCTTGTCGTGATCGAACACGGCTTAGGGCTCAAGAGCTGGTATTGCCACTTAGGAACAACAAATGTCTCTGTCGGAGATATTGTAACCAAAGAACAATTGATCGGCACCTCCGGCAGCACCGGTTTTGCTGCACAAAACATCATACACATCGGTATGAGCGTTTTTGATGTACCGGTTTGCCCTTATGCACTTTGGCCGGACGGCGTCGGAATCCACATGACAAATCCGTAATTACATTTTTCTCGAAACTGCGACATCGGAATTCGGACATCTTTGTTTGGCTTTCGATATCGCAGTTTTTCCCAAATGCTTAGGGAGGACGCTTATGAAGCTCATTAAACAGATGCAATCTGTTTTCAGTCGCTTTTTTAAAGCAGATCGCAACCAAAACCTTTTATCCGAAAGTAAAGAACCTCAAGCGGAATCAGATTCTGCCGAATCCGCTGTATCCGACAACGAGTTTCCTATCGAGAAAAAATCCTTTATTCGTCGCTTCGGGCCGGTTCGACTCGCCTTTTTCTGCATTTTTTCCTGCATCTTTGCGGTCAGCCTCTTTGTTACTGTCAGAAAATTAATTTCTTACCGGCAAGCCAGCAATATTTACGATAACCTTCGTTATCAGTTTTATCACGCCACCGAGTCGACACGAGAGGATATCCCGACGGCTGAAAAAAACTCCAAAAGCCCCGTTGCACTTTCCCTATCGGCCAAGCGCAGACAAATTCAAACAGGCATCACCGTTTCACAGGATGATGAGCGCTTCGCGGCCGTAAAAACAAGGCTGGAATACTTAAAAACACTGAATGACGACATGTTCGGATGGATCAGCATATCCTATAATAACAATATTATCGTCGATCTTCCCGTTGCACAGGGAAGCAATAACGATGAATACCTGATCCGAGCATTCGAAGGAACGTACAATCCCTCCGGCTCCATTTTTGCCGACTTCCGCAACAGCGATGATATTAAACAGAATCGCAACACCGTACTCTATGGTCATAATATGGCGGACGACACCATGTTTTCTTTTCTGCTCCGATTCAAATCGGAGGATGTATTCCGCAACGCCAAAATTACGCTTTCCACTCTGCACGGAATCTATGAATATGAGGTGTTCAGCGCATTTGCCTGCCCGGCGGATTTTCAATATTTTGTGACATCCTTTGCCGACGATCGGGAATTTACGGAATTTTTGACTCAAATGAAGGGCATGTCCTTGCATTCAAGCAATGTTTCCCTCAGAGCCTCCGACCACATTCTGACCCTTTCCACCTGCACAAACACTGTAAATAACTATCGTTTTGCGGTACAGGCAAAGCTCATCTCCGTGACAGATGACGGAAGCTCACTGCAAAATACGGAGACAACACCATGAAAATTTCTTTAGTAATCCCCATGTATAATGAGACCGCCATTTTACCTGAAATTCTGCCGCGGCTGTCCGACTGGGCGGAAACCCATCTGGAAGCCGGGAGCTATGAAATCCTTTTTGTGGATGACGGCAGCACCGATCATTCCGCCGACCTTATCCGCGATTTTGCATCTGAGCACCCTGCCTTCCGTAGCATCGGATATCCCAAAAACCGCGGCAAGGGCTGTGCCGTGCGCACCGGTATGCTTGAGGCAAAGGGCGATATTGTGATCTATACCGATTGCGATTTAGCCTTGGGGCTCGACCCGATTACCGCTGCTGCGGAACGCTTTTTATCGGCTCCCGAAACCGATTTGGTCATCGGATCGCGCAACCTGTCAAACGACGGATACAAAGACTATTCCCGCCTGCGCTATATTGCTTCGAAAACCTATATCAAGCTTCTCGGCATTTTAACCGGATTCCGACTCAGCGACTCTCAATGCGGTTTTAAGGCCTTTCGCCGTGAGAGCGCACAGGCCATCTTTTCTCTTTGCCAAACAGACGGCTTTGCCTTTGATATTGAAGTCATCATGATTGCCCAAAAGCAAAATCGAAAAATAGAAGAAATTCCCGTTCGTGTAACCGGGCATCGTCCTTCAAAGGTTCACATTGTCAAGGACAGCCTGAAAATGCTTTCCGATGTACGAAGGATTAAACGTTATGTCAAAACATTATAAACCAACGTTACTTTTCTCTTTGCTTGCAGTCACCGTTCTTTTGGCCGTTTGCATATTCTGCCTCGGCTATTCGAAGCTGAACATCCGGGATTCGCATCTATCCCGGATTCCGGATCTCTCCACAGCGATGGATTGCAGCCCCTCTGAAAAAACAATGCCCGGCGTTAACGAGCCGGAGCCCGAACCGGAGCCCGAACCGGAGCCCGAACCGGAGCCGGAGCCCCCGTCTCAACCCGCTATTGAAAAAATTGACGGTGTCACATATGTCAACGGAATTTTAATCGTCAACAAAACATATACTCTGCCGCAAGATTATGCTCCCGGCGGTCTGACGGAAGAAACTTATGCCGCCTTCTGCAAAATGCAGGAGGCTGCCGCAGCGGACGGAATTCACTTATTTATCCGTTCGGGATACCGCTCTTACACGGATCAGTATATCATTTATTGGGATTATGTCTCCTACGATGGACAGCAAAATGCGGACCGTTATTCGGCACGCCCCGGACATTCCGAGCATCAAAGCGGTTTGGCAATCGATGTAAATATGACGGAGGACCGCTTTGCCTATCTGCCGGAAGGAATCTGGTTGAGAGAGCACTGCACGGAATACGGCTTCATCATCCGCTATCCGCAGGATAAAGAAGAAATTACCGGTTATAAATACGAACCTTGGCACATCCGTTATCTCGGCTGTCCTTTAGCCAAGGAAATTGCCGAAAGCGGCCTTTGCGTTGAGGAATATTTACAGATTCAATCCGCATATTCTTCCGATACTTAAAACAAATTGTACTTTGATTTGCAAAAAAAGATTTATAAAAAGGGATTCTGCAGTACCGAAAATTTAATACTGCAGAATCCCTTTTTTATATTGATTTTGTGTTTCGATGAAACGTATTTTTAATATGACCCCGCCGAGCCGTGTGATCTAAGAATTATAAACCCTTTTGTAACAAGGGCAAGAGTCCTCTTCGGCGTTTTGTGACAACCAACATTCACCCTCAAAAAAAGGTGAGAGGCCTGCATACCTGCGCCGAAAGTCCGGTCTCTTTTTTTCGAAATGTAGGTTTAATTCCGTTAGATATCACGCACTAAGCAGGAAAACACGGGTTCATCCCGCACGGTTTTGCTTCTTATTCCGAAGCGGCATCATGATCGATCTCGCCGAAAAGCAAATCATCAAAGATATCCGCAATCTTGTCAAACTCATCGTCATCGTCGATCGTAACTAAAACTTCTTCTCCGTTTTCGTCGGTATCGGATTTCAGAATAACATATTCTTCATTTTCGTTTCCGTCAATGGGAAACAGTGCAAAATAGATGTTTCCGTCCAATTCCTCCCGACCTAAAATTTCAAATTGATTTTCATTTCCGTCCTCGTCGGTCAGCGTAAATATTTCATCGCCAAAAAGATTCTGATCCATCTTATGCTACCTCGTTTCGTCATTTTCAAAAGCGCAGCGGCACCGATTACGGCCTAATCTGCTACTACAAATATATTGTATCTGCTTTACCCGTTTGTGTCAAGATTGAAATTTGTACCAAAACCGTTGATTTTGAGTCCTCAGCGAAAATTTTTTCTTCGTTTTCTTATGGAAAAGCACTTTTTTCCTCATCCGTGAATATATTTTTTAGCAGAATGAATCTGATATTTTTCGTTCACCTCGAAAAAAGGAGTCCTCATGCTGCTGCGAGCTTTTATTGAAATTCTTTCCGCTTTTCCGCTTTTTTATTTACACGTATCCAACATTTCATCCTTTCCTCCGCCGTTGGATCCGGACACGGAGCGCGAGCTGTTTTTGAAAAAGGCCAACGGTGACTCGGAAGCTCGGGAAAAATTGATTTTACATAACCTGCGCTTAGTTGCCCATATTGTCAAAAAGCACTATACCTCCGCTAAAAATCAAGACGATCTTTTGTCAATCGGAACCATCGGGCTCATCAAAGCCATTGATACCTTTGATTTGACCAACGGCGCGCGCTTTGCCACCTATGCCAGTCGCTGTCTGCAAAATGAAATCCTTATGTATTTTCGATCACAAAAGAAATCCGCCATGGAGGTTTCCATCAATGAAGCCATCGATACGGATAAAGAAGGCAATCCGCTGACATATATCGATATCATCAGCATTGACGACACCATAGCAGACGATATTGACCGCAAGATTCGGACCTCCCGCGCCATTCGTTTTATAAAGGAACAGCTAACTCCCAGAGAACGACAAATTATCGTGCTGCGATACGGACTGAACGGCGGCGTTTCCAACACACAGCGGGAAGTGGCGAAAAAATTGTCTATATCACGTTCCTATGTTTCACGCATTGAAAAGGCCGCACTGCAAAAAATCAACTCCTATCTGGAAAGCTGACCGACTCTCTTTTTTGCCCGGAATCCGAAAAACTGCCAAAGCGATCTCCAACGGAAAGTACCGGAAAGGGAGGCCAAGTTGATATAGAATACGATGAAGCAGGCAATATGAAAAATCAAATTTCCGTATACAAATGAAAACGATATCGGAAATGCGGAAAAAAGCCAATAACAAAGCTTTGATGCACAAACCGTACAGAGTATCGGCTTTACGATCCACTGCCAGACACGCAAACGGATCGGACATACACGCAAAAGCCTCCAGAGGGAGAGCGCCCCGTTTAAAAGCTCTGTCACAAAAACCGTGATCAGATATCCGTCAATTCCCATTCGGGGCAGTAAAACATAAACCAATATCACACTGACGGCAGAATCGATAATATTATAGCGCATAGACGCCATCTGCTGTCCGAGTCCCTTGAGCATACCGTCCACAATTCCGTCTAAGTACATTACCGGAATCAACGAACAGAAAACCTTAATATATTCCCCCGCCTCATGACTTTTATAAAGACAAAGCCCGATTTCCGAGGAAAAGCAGGACATTGCACCCGCACTCCCGATTGCAAACAGCAGCGTCATTTGCAGCGCGCGAGATACCGTTCGCTCAATTCCGGCCATTTCTTTTTTGGTGCTCATTTCCGTAAGCTCCGGGACCACAAGACCCGAAACCGCCCCCAATAAGGCGGACGGAAATAAAATAACCGGAAATACCATGCCGTGAATCGTACCGTATGCTGCCAAAGCCCTCTCGGCGGATGCGCCGGACTTTTTCAGTCCGCGCGGAATCAAAATATGTTCCAAGGTCACAAGTCCCGAACGCACATATGCGCTGAGCGCTACCGGAAAGGCAATCGACAGCATCCGCCGAAATACATCGGACATCAGCGCCCCTTGCCCTTTGAGCGGCGCTCCCGCCATATGGCGACGCCGATCGAGTCGATAGAGAATCCATGCCACGAAAAAGGATCCGCCCTCTGCAATCGAAGAACCTCCGACAAGCGCAAGACACGCATATTCAAGCCCGCGTGGTGCCAAAATCAAAAGTCCCGCAACAGTCAGAGAAATCTTCAAAAACTGCTCAAACAGCCCTGCCGCCGCTGTTTTAATGACACGGCGCACCGCCGAAAAATATCCGCTGAGAACGGATGAAAGCGAAATAAAAGGCAAACTCAGTGCCAAAAGGCGAATGGACGAAACCGTGCGCTGATCGCCCAGCCACTCACATCCGATAAAATCCGCACCGAAAAACAGAATAAACAGGGCAGATATGCCAAAAACTATACTATAAATACAGCATACGCGGATAGACCGTTTCGCACCGTTGTAATCTTCTCTAGCAATATACTCGGCACAAAGGCGGGTCGTCGCCAGAGAAACTCCGGAAGTGGCAAATGTCACCGCAAAGGTATATACCGACATAATCAGTGAAAAAAGCCCCATGCCGGCCGCACCGATTTTTGAGGATACATACACGTGAAATGAAACTGTAATGGTCCGCATAAACAGGGAAGTTCCCGTCAGAATTGCGGCATTCAGCAAAAAACGTTGAAACCGTTTCAAAATCTTGTAACACCCGTACTTCTTCGTTATTTCTTGTCTTAAAAATCCATACCGTTCTGCCAAAACAAATCCAAAACAAAAGGACACAGTAAACAATTATGAAAAACAGCCGTCATCGCTCTAAAATTCAAGCCGCAGAGGTGCTTTACGAAATCGGCATTGTCAGCATTGCCGCTGTCCTGTTTGGTGTCAGCGTCAATATGTTCTTGGTCCCCGCTGACATTGTAATCGGCGGCGCTACCGGCATATCCACCGTGCTAAACCACTTATTCGGATTTCCGATCGGTGTAACGATTTTATTGATCAACCTACCCTTGATTCTGATCAACCTAAAAGTATTTGGCATTTCCTTTTGTCTGAAAACCATCATCGGCGTCGGAGCCGTCTCGCTTGCTTCCGATCTGCTGACATTTTTGCCGGTTACCATCACGGATCCTCTGCTGTGCAGTCTGTTCGGGGCCGCTACCATGGGAATCGCAATGGGACTTTTATTTTCACGCGGATACACGACCGGAGGCACTGACCTGATTGTATGGCTTTTAAAGCTGAAATTTCGCCGGATTTCCACCGGAAAGTTAGTGATGATTTGCGATCTGATTATCATTCTCGGTGCCGCTTTCATTTTAAGCAGCTATGAGGGGATTTTTTATTCGGTAATTACCGCATATCTGCTCTCTAAAATGACCGACTATACCTTAAGCGGTGCCGAAAAGGCACGCGTTGTCATTATTATCTCCGAGCACCATGAAGAAATCGCACAGCACATCACACAGGACCTGCAACGCGGAATCACGGCTTTTGACGCCAAAGGATGGTACAGCGGAAAAGACAAAAAAGTCCTTCTCTGTGCCGTGAAAAAAAGTGAAATCTATCGCATTCGTACCCTTATAAAGCAGTGCGATCCCGAGGCCTTTTGGATTCTTGCCGAAGCCGGCGAAGTCATCGGGGAAGGGTTTCGCCCGTCCGACGCGCTGAATTGACGCGGCTTTATTTCTATATCACGGATCGAATCACCGTTTTGGCCAAACGGTTATCCGGCGTTATCAGCAAAAAAACATATCTTCCTACGGTATAGGTCTCCGCATGCTCAAGCATCGTACGATCCTTCTCCGAAAAACTCAAGGAAGCTGCACGCAGAGCATCAATCCTTCGATTGCACATTGTCTCAATGTCCGAAATGTCCTCCAAATTGCGTACCCAAAACACGTCTACCTCAAAAGCAGTCTGCACAGACGGAATATACAGCGCAAAATCACGCAAGTAATTAAAATTATACCGGCTGTCGTCCGTTGTCGTGCCAAACAGCTCCGTTTTGGTTTTTTCATCGAGATATCCGCTTTTGCCCTCGGGAGCATCGGCAATATAGCATATACCCGGCGGCTGGATATCATAAGACGATACAATTTCGGAAAGAATATCAGAAACGGTCATCAAAGATGTTCTGCGGCATCCCGCGACACAGAATAATGAGGCAAGCATGATACCAACGGTTAAAATAGCCGCAAAGCGGTGCCGAAAAAAGCTTGTTTTCATACAAAATCTATCACTCTCCCTATCGGCAGTATTACTTGTCTTAATTGTATGATCTGTCCCGCAGTCTTATGAATCCGATCCGTAAAAAGCTTTTGAATATTCTCGCGGGAATTTGCCCGGGGGTCCTCTCTCTATGCGAAAAAAGCCGCATTTATGCTTGAAATCAACCTGTGAATGTGATATGATATATTAATATAGAAAACAATAATCGCAAAGTCTGCAACCCGGGCTCGGGAATACGGATCGGAGAGTGAAATAGGAATGAATTCCGCAAATCATGAAAAATTTTATATAACAACCGCTATCGCCTATGCATCCAGAAAGCCGCATATCGGCAACACCTACGAAGTCATTATGGCCGATGCCGTGGCTCGCTTTAAAAAGCTTGAGGGCTACGATGTATTTTTTCTGACCGGCACGGACGAGCACGGACAGAAAATCGAAGAGCTTGCCAAGGCTCAGGGCATCAGCCCCAAAGAATATGTCGACGGTGTGGCCGCCGAAATCCGCTCCATTTGGAATCTGATGAATGCAAATTATGACCACTTCATCCGAACAACGGACGAGAGCCATGTGAAAGCGGTTCAGCATATTTTTAAAAAGCTCTACGATCAGGGCGATATTTATAAAAGCGAATACGAAGGCTGGTACTGTGTTCCGTGCGAATCTTTCTTTACCGAAACGCAGGTTGTTGACGGAAAATGCCCCGATTGCGGCCGTCCGGTAAAAAAGACCAAAGAAGAAGCCTATTTCTTCAAAATGAGCGCATATCAAGACCGTCTGATGGAATATATCGAGACGCATCCCGAATTCATCGAGCCGGAGTCCCGCAAAAAGGAAATGATCAACAACTTCCTCAAAGCCGGTCTGCAGGACCTTTGCGTCTCTCGCAGTTCCTTCCGCTGGGGAATTCCGGTCTCCTTCGACGACAAACACGTAATTTATGTATGGATTGACGCGCTCTCCAACTACATCACCGCTTTAGGATATGACACGGAAACCCGGGGCGAAAATTATCAAAAATACTGGCCGGCAGACGTCCATATTGTCGGCAAAGACATTATGCGCTTCCACACAATCTACTGGCCCATTATCTTAATGGCGCTCGGCGAACCCCTGCCGAAGAAAGTATTCGGACATCCTTGGTTTCTGTTCGGAAATGATAAGATGTCAAAATCCAAAGGAAACGTCCTGTACGCCGACGATTTGGCGGACCGTTTCGGCGTGGATGCCGTCCGTCATTATTGCTTAGCTGAGATGCCGTACGGCAACGACGGCAACATCACACCGGAATCTTTTGTTGCTCGATACAATACCGATCTTGCCAACAATCTCGGCAATTTAGTCAGCCGCTCCGTCGCAATGGCTCAAAAATATTTCGACGGCATTGTTCCCGCGCCGCAAAACATAGAAGAGCCGGATCGGGAACTCCGTGAATTTGCAAAGCAATCGGAAATCCGTATTCAAGAGCAAATGGACAGCTATCACATTGCCGACGCTGTCGCATCTTTGTTTGAGCTCTTCAGCCGTGCCAACAAATATATTGATCAGACGGAGCCGTGGGCTCTTGCCAAGGACGAAAGCAAGCGCGAGCGTCTCGGCACGGTCATCTATCACCTCTTAGAAGCCATCCGTTTCGGAGCGGTTATGCTCGAATGCTTTTTACCGGAAACCGCAGAAAAAATTTTCCGGCAATTGGGAACCGAAGAAAAGTCGCTCACTTTCGGATCATTGCCCGCCGGAAGTAAAGTATGCAAAGCGCCCGCCCTGTTTGAACGGCTCGACGAGAAAAAAGTGCTCGACGAAATGAAAGCCGAAGAAAAAGCTTCGCATCCGGATGTTGCACCGCTTATAAATGAGGCCATCGACTACGACAGCTTTATGAAAACCGACCTTCGCGCCGCAAAGGTTTTAAGCTGTGAGCCGGTACCGAAATCGGATAAACTCTTAAAGCTTATTGTGGACATCGGATACGAAACGCGTCAAGTGGTTTCGGGTATCGCTAAATTTTATAAGCCGGAGGATTTAATCGGTAAAACCGTCGCTTTGGTTGCCAACCTCAAGCCTGTCAAGCTGATGGGAATCGAAAGCCGCGGTATGATTTTGGCCGCCGGCGAAAAGGAAATCCATGTTGTATTTTTGGATAACAATACCGCGCCGGGCGAGCGGATTCGCTGAGGCCGGCCATGGAAACACCGAATTTAACAATTTTTGATTCACACGCGCACTATAACGATCCTCGCTTTTTCGGCTCGGAACTGTCTTGCGGGCGGGATGAGCTGCTCTCGGATTTGTTTTCCGAGGGAAATGTGCGGGGAATCGTAAACGCCGGCACCAACATCGAAACCTCTCGCGAAAGTCTTGCGCTTGCCGAACGCTTTGACGGAATATATGCAACCGTAGGCATCCATCCTCATGACTCCGAAAAAGCCGGAGATCCCGCAAACTGTATCCGCGAAATGCTGCAGCTTCTGTCACACAAAAAGGCTGTCGCCATCGGAGAAATCGGGCTGGATTTTCATTATGACTTTTCCGATCGTTTGATTCAGCTGAAATGGTTTGAGCTTCAAATGAAATTAGCGCGCGAAACCGGATATCCCGTCGTCATTCATGACAGGGAAGCCCACGGTGCCGTATTCGATATTATACAAAAATATCCGGAGGTGCACGGAGTCATCCACAGCTACAGCGGCAGCGCCGAAAGCGCGCAACAACTGTGCAAGCTCGGATATTATATCTCCTTTTCCGGCTCTGTTACCTTTAAAAATGCCTCCGCCATTCTCTCCGCCGTTGCCGCCGTTCCGTCGGACCGAATATTAATTGAAACGGACTGCCCGTATCTGGCTCCCGTTCCTAACCGCGGCAAAATCAATCACAGCGGCAATCTGATTTACACCGCCCAAAAAATTGCTGATATTAAGGGGTTGTCCCTTCGTGAGCTTTGCCGCATCAGCATGGAAAATGCCTGCTCTGTATTTCGCATTCCTACGTCTTCCAAAACTTCGTTTTGAGGTCCGGGAACGATTGACAAAAACTGACAAGCTGTGGTATGATTACTTTGTACAGTGTAAAAGTCTGAAGAGCAGTGAGGATATATCAGGATGCAAAACGAGCAATTTTTGAGTTCGTCCCCCAAAAAAATATTGGTTACCTCCTGCAAAGGCGGAGTGGGCAAATCCACCGTCTCTGCCAATCTTGCTTTATGGCTTGCCATGTTGGGAAAAAAGGTTCTTCTGTGCGATTTAGACTTTGGAAACCGTTGCTTGGATTTGATTTTGGGCATGGAAGACCGTGTCATTTATGATATCTGCGACGCAGCCAGCGGCCGGGTTCCTCCCGAAAGGGCAATTCTGCAGGATGATCGCTGTGAACGTCTTTGGTTTATTTCCGCCCCCTACAGTTATATCAAACGGTTGGATTCTCGCACCTTCTCCGCTTTTTTGGACCGTGCCGACCGGATTTTCAACTTTGATTATATTATTATGGATTCTCCCTGCGGAAACGATTTTATGTTAGAGGTTGCCGCATCGGTAGCAGACAGTGCCTTTATCATAACGATGCCGCATGCCACCTCTCTCCGCTCCGCCGGAAAAACCGGATCCATGCTGACCCGTATGAAAGTCGGCAATCAGCGGTTAATCATCAATCATTTTTCAACGGATGGAAGTAAACGTGGTATAAAAAACGATTACCGTACCATTATTAAATTAATTGATCAGACCCGAATCCGCCTAATCGGCGTGGTTCCCGAATCCAAACGCTTGGTTTCCTTGCAGGACGAGGGGCGCTTAGCGGACGAAGCCGGCAGCTCTAATGCCGCCGTTGCCTTTGAAAACATCGCCCGCCGCGTCATGGGGCAAAATGTACGCCTAATGCGAAACTTTCATTCAAAATATAATGTATAGAACACATATCTCAATCGGCATAAAATAAAAACGGAGGAACTTAAGAAATGCAGTTAGCAATTGTTGCACACGATAAAAAGAAAGAGTTGATGACTGAATTCTGTATCGCATATCTTGGTGTTCTGAGCCGACATGATATTTGTGCTACCGGAACAACGGGGCGTTATGTGTCGGAAGCTACCGGCCTGAAAATCGAATCCATGCTTTCCGGCGCACACGGAGGATTGCAGCAAATCACGGCGCGTGTGGCCTTTGAAGAAATTGACGCCGCATTATTTTTCCGCGATACCTCCTCAGAATCCACATTTAATGAGATTGAAAATGAATTCATCCGCATGTGTGATTTGCACAATATTCCGATTGCGACCAATATTGCAACCGCCGAACTGCTGATTCACGGCATTGAACGCGGTGACTTAGACTGGCGCGAACTGATCAATCCCAATTCCATTTATAACCGGCACGATCCGTCTTGACCGGAAAACAACCGCAACAGGACATGTCCGAGAATATAAAACCGATATCGACAGAGAGAAATGCATCCGGCTGAAAGCATTTTGTTAACGGAATTTTCGGGTACCACCTGTGGCTTTTAAAAATTTCATATCAGAGATAAAAATTCGGGTGGAACCGTGCAAAACTTAAGCTCTGCACCCCGAAGCATATATTTTAAAAATATGTGCTTCGGGGTACAGAGTTTTTTATTTGGCCTTATCACTTAGAATTTATAATATAAAATCAACTTCATATATTCTTTTACACAAAACTTATCAAGGAGGATTCACTTTATGTATTCTGTTCAATTCGATCCGGCGCATATCGTATCGTTTGATGCGCCGCAAACCATTTATGAGGCAGCCAAAGCGGCGGAACTCACAAACAATAAAATACTTTGTGCCCGTGTGAACGGGCAAATACGGGATTTGACTGCCACTGTTGATTCGGATTGCAAAGTCGATTTGCTAACGTTTCAGGACGAGGACGGCTGCCATGTATTTCGGCACACCGCCTCTCACATATTAGCCGCTGCCGTAAAACGGCTTTTCCCCGAAACCAAACTGACAATCGGCCCTGCCATTGAAAACGGCTTTTACTATGACTTTGATGCTGCTGAAGCCTTCACGCCCGAGGACTTAAAGAGCATTGAAGCGGAAATGAAAAAAATCGTTAAAGAGAATTTAAAATTAGAGCGCTTTGAGCTCCCCAGAGAAGAAGCTCTTGCGCTGATGCGGAAAATGGATGAGCCTTATAAGGTTCAACTTATTGAAGAGCTCCCCGACGGTGAAGTTATCTCCTTTTACCGTATGGGTGACTTCACCGATCTCTGTGCCGGCCCGCACCTGTTTTCCACCGGCGCCGTCCGAGCTTTCAAGCTGCTGCAATGCACCGGTGCGTATTGGAAGGGCGATCAGAAGAACAAAATGCTTTGCCGAGTCTACGGTACGGCATTCCCTACAAAGGATGAACTGAACACCTACCTTGAAAAGCAGGAGGAAGCCAGAAAACGCGACCACAACAAGCTCGGCAGAGAGCTTGAGCTGTTCACCACAGTAGACACCATCGGCCAGGGGCTTCCGATTCTGATGCCGAAGGGGGCGCGGATTGTTCAGCTTTTGCAGCGTTGGGTAGAGGACGAAGAACAAAAGCGCGGATATCTGCTCACCAAAACACCCTTTATGGCAAAGCGCGAATTCTATAAAATTTCAGGTCACTGGGACCATTATTTAGACGGCATGTTTGTGCTGGGCGATCCGGATGATTACAGCAAGGAATGTTTTGCGCTCCGTCCGATGACCTGTCCGTTTCAATATCAGGTTTATTTGAATAAAAACCGCTCCTACCGTGATCTTCCGATGCGTTTCGGTGAGACATCCACTCTGTTCCGCAACGAGGATTCCGGGGAAATGCACGGCTTGATCCGTGTCCGCCAATTCACAATCTCCGAGGGACATTTAGTCCTGAGACCGGACCAGCTCAAAGAAGAGTTTAAAGGCTGCTTAGAGCTCGCGATGAACCTTTTGGATACCTTGGGACTCAAGGAAGACTGTTCCTTCCGCTTCAGTCAATGGGATCCGAACAACCGCGAAAAATACGAGGGTACACCGGAGCAATGGGACGAAGCACAACGAATCATGGGTGAATTGTTAGATGATCTTATCGGACGTGAAAATTATAAAATCGGAATTGATGAAGCCGCATTTTACGGTCCGAAGCTCGATATCCAAATCAAAAATGTGTTCGGAAAAGAGGATACATTGGTCACCATCCAGATTGATATGCTGCTCGCCGAAAAATTCGGAATGTATTATACCGATAAAGACAACACCAAAAAGCTACCGTATATTATTCATCGTACCTCCATCGGCTGCTATGAACGCACGCTAGCGCTGCTTATTGAAAAATATGCCGGTGCATTCCCGCTCTGGCTGGCACCGACGCAGGTAAAAGTGCTGCCGATCGGCGACGCACAGCATGATTACGCTGTCTCCGTTTATGAAAAACTGACCGCGGCAGGAATCCGCTGTGAGCTGGACGAGCGCAACGAAAAAATCGGATATAAAATTCGTGAAGCACAGCTTCAAAAGGTTCCTTACATGCTGATCATCGGCGACAAGGAGCAGTCGTCCGATCAAGTGGCCGTTCGCTCGCACAAAAACGGCGATGAAGGCGTAATGAATTTTGATGCATTCTTAAAGAAAGCACAGGAAGAAATCGCCTCTAAGGCACGGTAATACAATAAAAGCAAAAATGTCCGCCCGAAACCATTCGGAGGGGACATTTTTGCTTTTTATATATCAAAATTTCCCTACAATTAACAAAGTCCAAACATTCCGGCAACCGCAGCGTTCAGCATGCAAATTACCATTCCGCATACTGTCGGTATAGCGGCAGCAAGCAAAGTCCATCGGATACTGCCGGTTTCTTTTTTGATCGTAAGAAGCGTTGCGGAGCAGGGCCAATGCATCAGTGAAAACAGCATGGTGTTCAGTGCCGTCAGCGTGCTCCAACCGTGCCCGACAAGCAGATTGCGCATGGTTTCCATATCCAAAGAAGCACCCAATGTACCCTGAGCCATATACGCCATCAATATAATCGGAAGCACAATTTCATTGGCGGGAAAACCTAAGATAAAGGCCATCAGGATCACACCGTCAAGTCCCATCAATCCGGCAAAGGGATCCAAAAATTCGCTGCAATAGGAAAGCAGAGTCACACCGCCGATTTGCACATTGGCCAAAATCCAAAGAATCATGCCGGCAGGAGCCGCCACGGCCGCAGCACGCCCCAAAACAAACAGGGTACGGTCAAAAACAGAACGTATAATCACACGCCCGAAATCCGGACGGCGATACGGCGGGAGTTCAATGGTAAAGGAAGAGGGCACTCCACGCAAAACAGTGGATGAAAGCAAACGGGTCACCAAAAAGGTCATTCCGACCCCCAGCAAAATCACTGCCGTCAATCCCAAGGAGGATATCACAGAAGAACCCCATCCCGTTACCCGAAAGGCAAAGAACATGGAAATCAAAGCAATCAAGGTGGGAAATCGCCCATTGCAGGGAACAAATGTATTGGTAAGTATCGCAAGCAACCGTTCCCGCGGAGAATCAATAATTCGGCATCCCGTAACACCGACGGCATTGCAGCCGAATCCCATACACATGGTAAGCGCCTGTTTGCCGCAGGCGCGACAGCATTTGAAAGGTTTGTCAAGATTATAGGCAATTCGCGGTAAATATCCGGAATCCTCCAATAATGTGAAAAGCGGAAAAAAAATCGCCATCGGCGGCAGCATCACCGAAACAACAAAAGCCAAAACCCGATACGCGCCCAAAACCAACATCCCGTGCAGCCATTCCGGCGCTCCGATCAAGACAAACAAATCGCTGAGACGCTCCTGCACCCAAAACAGTCCGTCTGCAAGAAGCTCGGAGGGATAATTGGCCCCCTCGGTCGTAATCCAAAAAATGCCGGCTAAAAGGAAAAGCATCAGCGGATAGGCCCATATTCTCCCCGTAACAACCCGATCGATTTTTCGGTCGCGACTCTGACTGCGATCCTCCTTGACCCGAATCGCATCCCGTGCAATCTCCTCTGCCGCCGATACCAGCGAGGATACCAAGATGTCGTCAAAATTCTCCGGGGTTATTCCCGCTTCAAGCAGCTGATTTCGGGCGCATGCAATCGCCTCGGAAAGTTCTGCCTGATGCGTCGGCGCCGCTGTGCAGAGCACCGTATCAATCTGCCGTTTGAAATCCTCGTTTCCACCGATCAGCTTCAATGCATAGCTTCGGCTCCGTGCCGGCACAATGCCGAAATCCGTCATCTTAGAGGCGATCGGAGCAATGGCATCCTCAATCGCATCGGGATATCGAACACGATAAGGCCGATCCGCATCGCTCCGCTCCGCTGCACGGTCGACTGCCGACAGCAATTCGCGCAATGTGCTTTTTCTTCGTGCGGAAGCGCCGACCACAGGCACGCCTAAGCGCGCCGACAGCGCGTCAAGATCAATGTCAATATGTTTCCGCTTGGCCTCATCCATTAAATTGACGCAAACCACCGTTTTTTCGCTGAATTCCGTAATCTGAAGCACCAAATTCAAATTGCGTTCAAGGCATGTGGCGTCACAAACCACGACAGTCACATCCGCCCCTCCGAAACAAATGTAATCCCGTGCGACCTCTTCCTCCGCCGAATGCGCAAAAAGAGAATAAGTACCCGGAGTATCCACCAATGTATAACGGTACTTTCCCGTTTTATACTCCCCTCTCGCACCGGAAACCGTTTTCCCGGGCCAGTTTCCGGTATGCTGATTCTGTCCGGTCAGGGCGTTGAACACCGTGCTTTTTCCAACGTTCGGATTTCCGGCAAGGGCGATAACAAAATAATCGCCCTTGCCTTTCTCGGTTATTTCATGTATATTCGTTGTTTTCGGCTCTGCCATACCCATACCTCATGCTTCCACTTCAATTTCCGCACAATCACAAGATCGAATGGCGATCACCGCACCGCGAATCAAAAATGCGCTGGGGTCTCCGGCCGGACTGCGTCCGACGCATTCAACCTCCGTATTCTCTGTCAACCCGATATCTAAAAGCCGGCGCCGCATCGTACCCTTGGTATAAAGCTTTCGCACTACGGCACGCTGTCCCGGCTGCATTCTGTTCAAACGACAAATTCCTTTCATAAACAACTCTCCCCTTGAATAAATTTAGTCTTAGGAAACTTTGCTAATTTCACTATATTCGAAAAGACAGCTTTTGGTTCCGAACGGAGAGGAGAAACGGTTATGGGTGAATTTTATACGCTCAAAGGATATTCGTTGCACGACGACAACCGGTTGAGTACCGCCGGAGAGGACTACCTTGAGATGATTTGCAGACTTTATACAAATCAAAGTATCGTTCGGCTGACCGATATTTCAAAAGAACTTCATGTCAGGCCCTCTTCCGCAAGCAAAATGATCCAGCGTCTGTGCGCGCACGGATATCTTCGCGCGGAAAAATATGCCGAAATTCATTTGACGGAAAAGGGTCGGCACGTCGGTGAATACTTAATGCGGCGGCACGATGTGCTGCTCCGCTTTTTATGCTGGCTGAACGGCTCGGACGACGAATTGGAACAGGCGGAAAAAATCGAGCATTTTATCAGCCCGCGGACGCTGGAAAATATCGAACGCCTGCTTTACCAAGCGCAGCCTCCGAAAGAACAATGAAAAATGAAAAATGAAAAAAGTGAGAAGAAAATCAATATGATTTCCTTCTCACTTTTTAAATTTAAAAAGAAGTTTTGATGTTATTCGCTTTTTGGAGCAGTCGCATCCGTGCTCGGCTCGGCATCGGGATCCGCTGTATCCGACGGGGTCTCCTGCTTCTTCGCAACCGCCATGTTCACTACGTTAGCTCCATCTGAAAGCCGCATTACAATGACGCCAGAAGCATTTCGACGATAGGTCGGGATTTCCGAAACAGACGTGCGAATCATCGTGCCCTCATCGGTGATCATCAAAAGATCATCCTCGTTCGTCACGGCGGCAATGGCAGCCAATCGACCGGTCTTTTCGCTGATATTATGACAGCATACACCAATGGTACCGCGACTACGGCAGGTAAATTCCGCAAAGTCCGAACGCTTGCCGTACCCTTTTTCGGTAATGGTTACCAAAGATTTACCGTCTTCCACAATACAAACTCCGGTCACCTCGTCACCGCTGTTCAAACGGATACCGCGAACACCGCGCGCAGTCCGCCCGAGCAGACGCACCGACTCTTCGTCAAACCGAACAGCGTTGCCGTTTTTGGTTGCTACTATAATATGGCGGTGTCCGTCCGTGCAGAGAACATACAGCAGCTCATCGCCCTCATCCAAGGTGATGGCAATCTTTCCGCCGCGGCGGCGATATTCAAATTCGCTGAGCGACGTACGTTTGATAACACCGTACTTTGTAATCATATCGAGCGAGAACGCGGCATCGTAAGAATCAATCGAAATGGCGGTAGTAACCTTCTCGTCTGCCGAAAGCTCTAAGATATTGACAAGATTCTGTCCCTTTGAGGTCCTTCCGGATTCGGGAATCTGATATGCTTTTTTCACAAAAACCCGTCCGGCATTGGTAAAGAACAGCAAGTCGGAATGGCTGTGCACAACCATCACCGTTTCCACAAGATCCGTCTCCTTGGTTGCCATGCCGACAATCCCCTTGCCGCCCCGGTGCTGCGCACTGTAGGTATCGGCGGGAAGACGCTTGATGTATCCGGATTTGGTCATTGTAACGACGCAATCATGCTTCTCAATCAAATCCTCCAGCAGAATATCGTCCCCGGCCGGGAGCAGCTCGGTACGGCGGGCATCTGCATATTTATCCTTCAATGCGGAAATTTCGGTTTTGATCAGTCCCAACAATTTCTCTTCGTCGGCCAAAATGCTCTCGAGTTCTTTAATCAACGCATGCTTTTCCTTAAGCTCTGTTTCAATTTTCAAGCGTTCCAAGCCGGCCAGCTTTCCGAGCGTCATATCCACAATGGCCTGCGCCTGCAAATCCGTCAGCCCAAAGGCTTCTATCAACGCATTTTTCGCGTCGCTGACGGAGGAATTCGCACGGATAATCGCAATCACACGGTCAATATCATCGATTGCAATTTTTTGACCCTCCAAAATATGTGCACGGTGAAGCGCACGGTCCAAATCAAATTTTGTGCGACGCTTGTATACTGTTTCCTGATGACTGATATAATGCGAAAGCATATCCTTGAGCGACAGCACTTTCGGCTCTCCGCCCACAATGGCTATCATATTCATCGAGCAGGTATCCTGAAGCTGGGTATACTTATAAAACTGGTTTAAAATTACCTGGCCGTTGGCATTGCGGTTATATTCAACCACAATCCGCATACCATCCCGTCCGGACTCATCGCGGATATCCGTAACACCTTCCACCCGTTTATCCTTGCAAAGCGCTGCCATGCTCTCCACCAAGACGCTTTTGTTCACTTGATACGGGATTTCCGTAATAATGATCCGGCGTTTTTCTTCATCCACTTCCGCCTTCGAACGGACCATTACCTTACCGCGTCCGGTCGCATAGGCTTCCGCAATTCCCGCTGTACCGCAAATGGTTGCACCGGTCGGGAAGTCCGGGCCTTTGACGAACTGCATTAAATCCGAAACGCCGGCATCCGGGTGATCCATTAAATAGATGGCTCCGTCAATGACCTCGCCTAAATTATGCGGCGGAATATTGGTAGCCATACCTACGGCAATACCCACAGAACCGTTCACCAAAAGGTTCGGGAATCGAGAGGGAAGAACAGTGGGTTCCCGACGCCGATTATCAAAGTTCGGTGCAAAATCCACAACATCCTTATCGATGTCCTGCATCAGCTCACTGGCGATTTTAGACATTCTGGCCTCGGTATAACGGTAAGCTGCTGCGCCGTCGCCGTCCACGTTACCGAAGTTACCGTGTCCCTCTACCAAAGGATAGCGCAGAGAAAACGGCTGCGCCATGCGGACCATGGTATCATATACTGCCGCGTCGCCGTGCGGATGGTACCGTCCCAAAACATTACCGACGGTCGTTGCGGACTTCTGAAACGGACGGTCCGCCGTCAGGTGATCCTCATACATTGCATACATAATGCGCCGCTGACCCGGCTTCAATCCGTCGCGAACATCCGGCAACGCACGGCTGATAATAACGCTCATCGCGTAATCAATAAACGACTTTTTTACTTCTTTTTCTAATTCTACATTTAAAATTTTTTGATCCGCATGGGCGGAATAATCATAATGATCCGTATGTCCCACTTTTTACCTCGCTGTAATTATATTTTTTCACATTGCAAAGCCGCCGTTCGGGTTTAGGGTTTGTCCGTGATAATATGCTCCGGCATCCGTGCAGAGGAAGTATACACTTTCTGCGATATTCTCCGGTGATTCCACATATCCAAGCGGAATCTCTTTTCGAATTTCATCCTGTGTCTGTTCATCATAACAGGAAAACATTGCCGTATCCACAACCCCGGGAGCAACGCAACTCACTCGAATGCCGCTTTTGGAAAGCTCTTTGGCAAGCGCTTTGGTAAAACCGATCAGTGCCGCTTTGGAAGCAGAATAAAGCACCTCCAAACTTCCTCCGCATACTCCCCATACCGAAGAAATGTTAATCACCGTTCCCCGGGCCTGTGCTAACATCGGCTGCAGCACTTCTTTGGTCATAAACACAGCGGTTTTTACATTGCTGTCAAAAATATATGCATAATCCTCCGGACGGGTATCGGAAAACAAGCCGGTCTGAGATATCCCCGCATTGTTTACCAAGACATCAATGTTTCCAAATGTATAAAGAGTTTTTGAAACAAGCCGCCTCGCCTCGGTCGGATCCCGAAGATCGGCGCCGAAAATTTCAGCACAACCACCTTGCTCAGTCAACTCCATCTTCAGTGCCGCGGCGTCGCGCTCGCTTGTGTTATAATGGATCATCACATTATAACCGCCTCGGCAAAAGCGCCGACAGACTGCCGCGCCGATTCCTCGGCCGCCGCCTGTTACAATAACCGTTTTTCGCTGATTTTGATACTGCAAAATAGGATTCCTTTCCGATTTCGTATTTTCAGCTATATATAATAATATTAATATATCTATATTATATATTAATAAGTAGAATTTTGCAACACCCAAACGGAAAACTCACCGCTTTTTTAAGCGTTTTTTCAAGGAGTTTTATATTGATTCATCCGCCGGATTGTGTTACACTGAATATAAGAGCCGAAGCAGCAGAGGAGCCGTGAAATCGTGATTATCAATATTGACAATATTGAACAGTACCGGGAAAACAACCGCATTGAAGCAAAAAAAGCCCTGGGCGGACTTCCGCACAGCATTTGGGAAACTTATTCCTCTTTCGCCAATACACTCGGTGGAATTATTCTGCTCGGCGTCGAAGAACATCGCGATAAAAGCTTTCATACCGTAGATCTTACAAATCCCGATCAACTAATTGACGAATTCTGGCAAAAACTCAGCGACCCCAAAAAGGCAAGCGTCAACATTTTATCAAAAAACAACATCTCCATCCATGTCATCGACGGCCATCATATCATCGCCATCACAGTTCCGCGCGCACAACGGCACGAGCGCCCCGTGTATATTGACGGCAACCCCTATGAGGGTACATACCGCCGTTGCGGGGAGGGCGACTATCGGTGCTCCCATGCCCAAGTAGATGCCATGCTGCGGGATGCCGCCGCCTATTCGCCGGATATGCAGCCCGTTGCTTCCGCCGAACTTGCGGACTTCGACGAAAAGACCCTGCGGCGCTACCGAAGCCGTCTCCGAAAGCGCAAGCCGGGGCCGCTTGCGGAAATTTCGGATAATCCACGTTTTCTGCAAGAAATCGGAGCAGCCGATTTTTCAAAGGACGGGCGTCTGCACCCGACCGTCGCCGGTGTTCTTATGTTTGGAAAAAAAGACGCGATTTTAAAATTCAATCCGCATTTTCAATTGATTTATCGGGAGCAGAAGGACAACACATCGCAAGCGATTCATGAAAGTTTTGAGGGCAACATCTATGAATTTTACTTTCGCTGCAGCGACCGGCTTTGTCGGGATCTGCCGATCTCAAAAAACGGCAGCGCGAGCGTACAGCAGGCCATGTTTCGCTCTGCGGTTCGGGAAGCGCTGACCAACTGCCTGATCAATGCGGATTATCAGAGCAGAGACAGTATCATCGTCAGCCGATTTCCGGAGCGGATTGAATTCCGAAACCCCGGATCCTTTCGTGTGTCACCGTCTCATGCAATAAACGGAGGAATATCCGACCCGCGAAACGCCGCTTTGATGAAACTGTTCAATTTGGTGGATATCGCAAAACGAAGCGGAAGCGGTATTTCGAATCTTTATGCTTCCTCCCGAAGTTTCTCTCTTCCGGAGCCGCAAATTTCCGAGCAATTTAATCCCGAACGGGTTATTCTGACTCTGTTTTTAGGCAGCAATCGCACGCCGGATCGCAAAACCCGAAGCCGCTCCCAGAAAAACCGAATCCATAATCAAATGCGCAAGGAAGCGATCCTCTCTTATCTCACGGAGCACATCTCGGCAAGCGAAGCAGCACTCCGAAAGGCTTTATCACTCAGTCCGGAAGAATTGCATCCGCTTTTGCACTCCCTCACAACCTCCGAAATTCTTGTACCCTATGAGGAAAAAGGGGAAACCGTTTATCGCTTGAAGGCATAATCCGTTTGTAAAAAATTATTTTCGTTAAAAAAGCGTGACTTAAAAGTCACGCTTTTTTTATTGTTTGAAAAAAGCAAGAAGGGCTCTGTGCGTCGCATAAACATCGTTCTTTGCGACAATCTCAAACGGAGAATGCATGCAAAGCACCGGCACACCGATATCCACCGTGGGAATGTTCATCTGTGAAATATACTTCGCGACCGTTCCGCCGCCGCCGACATCCACCTTGCCCATTTCGCCGGTCTGCCACACGACATGATTTTCATTCAGAATACGCCGGACATATCCCATAAATTCCGCGCTGGCATCATTGGTACCATATTTTCCGCGCGAGCCGGTATATTTGGTAATGCATACGCCGCGGTTGAGATAGCAAACGTTGTTCTTCTCCGAAACATCCGGAAAATTCGGATCATATGCCGCATTGACATCGGCCGAAAGACACATAGAGTGTGCGCGCACCGTATGGGAGCGCACCCCGGCCGTCAGACTGAGATCATCAAGCAGATCACTCAAAATCCAGCTTTGCATGCCGGTGTTGCCATCGCTGCCGGTCTCCTCCTTATCGGCAAGAATCACCATGACGGTATGCTTTGGATTTTTCAGTTCAAACAAGGCCGTCAGCTGCGGATAGGCGCAAACACGGTCATCGTGCGCATAGGCACCGAGCATGCTACGATCAAAACCCACATCGCGTGCCTTAAACGCCGGAACCGCACAGATTTCCGCGCTGAGAAAATCCTCTTCGGTAATCTCAAATGCTTCATTCAGAATCCGCAACAGATTCAGCTTTACCTTTTCTTTCACATCCGCATCGGCAATCGTCTCCGAGCCGATCAGAATGTTCAGGTTTTCTCCTGTGAATGCCGCCGAAAGTGATTTGACCACCTGATCCTGTGCCAGATGCGGCAAAAGATCCGTAATACAAAACACCGGATCCTCTTCCTTCTCTCCGATGCTGATCTCCACGCTGCTGCCGTCTTTGCGGATTACTGTTCCGTGCAAAGCCAGCGGAATGGTCGGCCATTGATATTTTTTGATGCCGCCGTAATAATGTGTTTTAAAAAACCCGAGCTCACTGTCTTCATACAGAGGACGCGGCTTTAAATCCAAACGCGGAGAATCAATATGCGCCGCCGCAATTAAAACGCCGGCATCCAAAGGCTCCGAGCCGATTTGAAACAAAATCAAAGATTTACCTTGATTGTTATAATAGAATTTATCGCCCGGCTGAAATGCCATACCGAAGCGATAGGGAACAAATCCGTTTTTCTCCGCAAGACCCATGGAGTACAGGGCAATTTCCCGTTCGGTTTTTGCCGTGTTCAAATATGCCGTATATCCGCGGCAGTATTTTTTTGCCTTTTCCTTTTCCGCTTCCGAAAAAACGGAAAATGCATTCTGCGTACGATAAGTTAAACGTTCCTCAAGCGTCAGTTCTTTTTTTGCCATAATGAAATTACGTCTCCTTTTTGTTATGAATTTGTCTCCGTCGGATACAGCAATCGATACATATCGATTGCATGATTTACCTTTTCCACATACCGTTCGGTCTCCTGATACGGAATCCGGACCAGTATCCCGTTTTCCGATATGTCTTGATCCTGCAGCCAGTTGTTCACACGGTTCATTCCGGCATTATACGCAGCGAAAGCCGTGTCCCAGTTTTGATAATGATCATAAAGATATCGCAATAGATAGCTGCCGTATTCAATGTTTGTTTCAACATCCCAAATCAAGGCCGGATCCTTTGTTTCCTCCCGAAGCATGCTGATCCACGCAAAAGTCGAAGGCATCAGCTGCATCAGTCCGATTGCACCGGCATTGGATTTTGCATTTTGTCGAAACCCGCTCTCGGTTTGAATCACCGCATAAATAATTTCAGCGGGAATTTCATACTCCTTTGCACATTGTTCCACTGTCTCCGCATATTTATGAGGATATATCTGACGGGATATCGCTTTTGACGCGAAGATCAGTAGCCACCCGAGAGCGACGGTCGCCGCAATGGCAACAAATACGAAAAAAGTTTTTTTCAAGATTTCTTTCAAATAATCCCTCCTTTTCGGATTCTTCGGATTTAACTTAAACTCGCAAGCATCCGATGAACCTGATCCTGTAAATTCCGATAATCTCCGTTATTTTCAATTACAAAGTCCGAATGCGCACGCAAAAAATCATCTCCCCGCTGAGAAGCAATTCGTTTTTTTGCCATGGCCTCGCTGATTTTGTCCCGTGCCACAATCCGCTTTAAACGAATCGCGGGCTCGGCAATCACTGCAACAATAAAATCAAAATCCGTTTCCATTCCCGCTTCAAACAAAAGCGGCACTTCGATAAAAGCAGCCCGAATATCGGATTTTGCACAGGAATTCATCCACTCCGTGCACTCGGCCCGAACATATACATGCAAAATCGAATTTAAGAGCTCCCGGCGCTCCGCGCATCCCTCACCCGAAAACACAAGCTCGGCCATAAAACGCCGATTCAGTGATCCGTCTTCGTTTTGTATCTGCCTGCCGAATGCATCGCAAAGAGCGCGCATAGCCGGTCCCGGAGCCGATGTCAGCATATGGGATACCGCGTCAGAGTCTAAGGTGGGATATCCGAGACTCCGCAAAACGGCGCTCACTTCTCCCTTGCCACTTCCGCTGCCGCCGCACAGCGCAACCCGTTTCATGCTTTCCCCTCCGTTTCATCGACACAAACCACATCAAAGCCCGCAGCCTTGATTAATCGATTATAAAGAGCCAGTCCGATGCCTTCTTTTGGCGGCGTTTTTGCATAAATTGTATTTACATCGGTTTCGTCAAATTCACGCAGCATCGCAAACAACATATGACTTTGCGCCGAAAAATCATCCCGGCGCCCTAAAGAGCGAACATACGGCCCCGAGAACAGGGAAAGGTCTTCATCAAAGCATAAAACTCCGATCTTATTTCCCTCGCCGATCCTCGCCTTGATATATCTATTCTTTTGTTCATCCGTTGCCGCCTCCACTAAAACTACCGGCGCCTTCGGGGAATAGTGACGGTATTTCATCCCGGGCGAAATCGGCTTTTCGTTGTCCGCAAGTTTATGCAAAATTGCATCGTTCATCCGAAAATGCTCTTTCCCGAACACCGCGCAAAGCTGCTCCGGCGTAACTCCACCCGGACGCAGAAGTTCAATATTTCCGTCCTTAACCCGAACAATCGTAGATTCCAGTCCGATGTCACAGGGGCCACCGTCTAAAATCATTTCAATCTTGCCGTTTAAATCCTCCAAAACATGTGCCGCAGAGGTCGGACTGGGACGGCCCGAGGTATTGGCGCTGGGGGCGGCAATAGCCACTCCGGCCGCTGCGATAAAATCACGGGCCTGTCTGTTTTGCGGGCATCGTACTGCCACGGTGGGAAGCCCCGCGGTCACACTGTCCGGAACAATCGGCTTTTTCTTCATTATGACCGTAATCGGCCCGGGCATAAAATGCTTCGCGATTGTACGCGACATGTCGTCCATCTCACAATAGCTCTCAATCTCGTCCACAGCGCTTACATGAATGATCAGCGGATTATCCTGCGGACGTCCCTTTGCCGCATAGATTTTTTCAGCAGCCCGAGAGTTAAGCGCGCTGCCGCCGAGTCCGTATACCGTCTCGGTCGGGAATGCAACCAATCCTCCCTGACGGATAATTTCTCCCGCCTGCATCAGAATCCGACGGTATTCGTCCTTCTGTCCGGGATCCAAATGATAAAAAAGCGTTTCCATACTGTGTTCCTTTTTCTTTTCGGGTAAGAAGCCTTATGCCTGCCCGGATTTTAATTTTTCGGCAATATCCGCGGTATGCAATGCATCTAACATTTCATCCAAATTGCCGTTGAGAAAATCCTCTAAACAATATAAAGTTAAGCCGATTCGATGATCGGTTACACGTCCCTGCGGGTAATTGTATGTGCGGATCCGCTCGCTTCGGTCGCCTGTGCCCACTTGGCTTTTTCGCTGCGCGGCAATACGCTCGCTCTGTTCACGGGCTTTGATATCGTAGAGCTTTGCGCGCAGAAGCTTCATAGCTTTATCACGGTTTTTAAACTGACTCCGCTCTTCCTGGCACTCCACGACAATGCCGCTCGGTTTATGCAGTATGCGTATCGCACTCTCCGTTTTGTTTACATGCTGTCCACCCGCGCCGCTGCTCTTGCAGGTCTCAATTTTCAAATCGCTTTCATTGATTTCTACTTCCACCTCTTCCGCCTCCGGCAAAACAGCAACGGTAATCGTAGAAGTGTGCACCCGCCCCTGCGTTTCAGTCTCTGGCACACGCTGCACCCGATGAACTCCGCTTTCAAATTTGAGTCTCGAATAAGCACCCTCTCCTTCGATCGAAAAAGACACCTCTTTCATTCCGCCGAGCCCCGTCTCATTCACACTCAAGAGCTCCGTTTTATATCCCTTTTTATCCGCATACATATGATACATTCGATAAAGAACCGATGCAAACAGTGCCGCTTCTTCGCCGCCTGCCCCGGCACGGATTTCCACCATTACGTTTTTATCGTCATTTTCATCCTGCGGCAGCAGCAAAATCTTCAGTTCTTCCTCGCATTGGGTTTTGTGTGCCTTTGCGGCGCCCAGTTCTTCATGCGCCAACTCCGAAAGTTCCGCGTCGCCCTCATGAATCAGTTCCAAGGCCGCGTGAATATCCGCTTCCGCAGATTGATATTCACGATATTTCTCAATAATCGGAGAGAGCCGCTTGTATTCCTTCATCAAATCCCGAAACGCATCGCCCTTGCCGATATATTCCGGCAAGGCCAGTTTCGATTCGATTTCGCAAAATCGCTTCTCCGCATCCTTTAATTTGTCAATCATGTTCTTCCTCGGCAGATATTACTTTTTTAATATTTCGTTCCAGTTTCACCCGCGGCACCGTCACATCCCGTCCGCATTGAGTGCAAACCATCCGAATATCGCTTCCCACACGCAGCACACGAAAACAATTATTCCCGCACGGATGCTCTTTTTTCATTTGCAAAAGATCTCCCGCATGAATTTGAATCACCATAGTTCCCCCTGTGAAACACCGCATGAAATCAAGCAGTATATCCGAAAATCAATATATGTTATTGTACCATAATTTCAATTGCTTGTAAATAGCGTCCCCCACGCAGAGAAAAGGAAAAAAAGCGAATGTTTATACCCTTTCTGCTCTCATCTCCCGAAATTCAAGAAAAAACGCAATTTTGTTATTGACAAACAATCGCCGTTGTGATATACTTTAAAAGCAACGTGATTCACGTTGTTGTTTTTGAGTTTTATGGCGAGATAGCTCAGTTGGCTAGAGCATTCGGTTCATACCCGAACGGTCGTGGGTTCAAATCCAACTCTCGCTACCATATGGCCCGTTGGTCAAGAGGTTAAGACACGGCCCTTTCACGGCTGTAACATGGGTTCGAGTCCCGTACGGGTCACCAAAACTAAAGCACGCTTGTTTGATAGCGTGCTTTTTTACTGTCCATTTATCCGATTGGATATCCCGATTTCATCTCTTTGCGAATCGGTAGAATTCAGCCCCCTGCGCCTCTCTTTCGAAAAAGGCCCCTTTATTGCTTTCTTTGCGATTTTATGTGATATTTTCTTGATTTATTCCGAAAAAAGCGATATACTAATGTTGTATATTTATCAGATTTTGCAATTAATTTTAACGGATACACCGTAAAATCCGCTTTTCAATGCAGAAACGGAGGATTCCAGCATTGCGGTCCCAGCGTTCTTTTATCGTTTACTTTGCACGGGCCGGCATTTTAGCCGCCGTCTATGTGCTGCTGTCTCTGATTTTTTATCCGATTTCGTTCGGCCCCGTGCAATTGCGCATTTCGGAAGTCATGTGCATTCTGCCGGTCGTATTTCCGGAAGCCATTTGGGGATTATTTGTCGGCTGCATTATCACCAATCTGTTCTCGTCGGCAAACGTTCTTGCCGATGTGATCTTCGGCTCCCTTGCCACCTTGCTCGCGGCAATCTGCACACGGCATTTTCGGTATAACCGATGGCTTTGTCCCGCATTTCCCGCTCTTTTCAATGCTGTTTTTGTCGGTTTTGTCCTGACAATATCCGAGACAAGCATTCACTCTGCCGCCTTTGTTACGGTCTATTTACTGAATGCGTTGTCGGTCGGAATCAGTGAAGCCATTATTTTATATGCCATCGCTCTTCCGGCTTTAAGCCTGTGCCGAAAAAAATATCCTCGAATTTTCACCGAATAATCTGTTTATTTTTTATTTAACAGGAGATTTGCCTATGTCCAGAGTATCAAAAGACAACTATTATTTGGATATTGCACAGACCGTATCGGAGCGGGGGACCTGTCTGCGTCGTCACTTCGGTGCAATTATCGTAAAAAACGATATTATCGTCTCTACCGGATATGTGGGAGCGCCGCGCGGTCGGAAAAATTGCTGTGATCTCGGCTTTTGCACCCGTGAGCAGATGCAAATCCCACGCGGACAGCGTTATGAACTCTGCCGTAGTGTCCACGCGGAAATGAATGCGATTATCGCCGCTTCCAGAGAGGAAATGATCGGCGCTACGCTATATTTAGTCGGTACGGAAGTAAAGACCGGCGCACTGGTTGAAAAAGCAGACTGCTGTCAAATGTGCAAGCGCGTCATCATCAACGCCGGCATTGAAAAAGTAATCGTGCGTGACACGCCCACCGCCTATCGTACCATCGATGTTGCATCCTGGCTCAGCGATGATGACAGTTTAAACGGTACAATCGGATACTAAATGTGTTTTTTCGCATCGCGGGAAGCAATAAAAGACTTCATATACGAATTTCCGGTGCCGCGCAGGCACAGTATGTTCGATTCATGTTTTTCCGGCTTTCTCTGCCGATATCTGCGCGATGCGATAACGGAGGCACCTATGACAAACCTTTCAAAGCCTTTAAATATTCGAATTTATCCCGCGACACTGCAGGATGCCGACATACTTTTTCAAATGGAAACCCGTTGTTTTTCAACCCCCTGGTCAAAAGAGAGCTTTGCCGCCGCACTCGGAAGCAAAACATATTGCTTTTTGTTAGCAAAAACAGATGAGACCGCGGTCGGATTTGCCGGTTTTTGTTTTGCCGCAGACAGCGCAGACATCACACATATTGCAACAGTACCCTCTTTTCGCCGCTTCGGGATTGCCGATCATCTTCTGTCTGCTTTGCTTTGTAAAGCCCGTGACATGAAGATCGATACGGTTACTTTAGAGGTGCGCCAATCCAATCTGCCTGCCGTTTCTCTTTATCGGAAACATCATTTTTCAACCGTGGGACTCCGCCGCGGATATTATACCAATCCACGCGAAGACGCATTGATTATGAATTGTAAAATTTAAACGAAAAGGACCCCGCCTTATGCTGATTTTAGCCATTGAAAGTTCCTGTGATGAAACATCAGCCGCCATTGTGGATATGTCTTCACAGCACCGACGTATTCTTTCCGATGAAATCGCTTCTCAAATTGAAATTCATCGCCCTTACGGCGGTGTCGTACCGGAAATCGCCGGACGCGCTCATATTGAGGCCATCTCCGATTTGACCTACCGCGCCTTTGCGAGCGCCGGACTCCGTCCCGAGGATATTGATCTTGTTGGTGTGACCAACCGTCCGGGGCTAATCGGCGCGTTGTTAGTCGGTCTTAATTTTGCAAAATCCCTTGCTTTTTCTTATCAAAAGCCCCTTGTCGCAGTAAACCATATTAAGGGACACATTGCCGCATCTTATCTTGCCTACCCGGATCTGCAACCGCCGTTCTTGGCTTTATGTGTATCCGGAGGTCACAGTTCGATTATTCATGTCAAAGATTATAATGAAATGGAAACTCTCGGCCGCACACGGGATGACGCGGCCGGCGAAGCATTCGACAAAGCGGCACGCGTTATCGGACTTCCGTATCCCGGAGGCAAAGAAATGGATCGGCTGGCCGCGGCCGGTAATCCGAATGCTTTGAAGCTACCGAAAACAGCACTGCCGGACTCCCTTGATTTTTCGTTCTCCGGTCTGAAAACCGCATTTTTAAGCTACGTCAACACACAAAACATGAAAGGACTGCCGATTTGCCGCGAGGATGCCGCTGCCTCCTTTACACAAGCTGTCGTATCGGCCATCATTCAAAAGTCCGAGCAGGCGCTGGACATTACCGGTGCATCCAAATTAGTGTTGGCAGGCGGTGTCAGTGCAAATTCGCATTTGCGCAATGCCGTCACAGAGCTTTGCAAAAAGAAAAATGTCTCGCTTTATCTGCCGCCGCTTTCCCTTTGCGGAGATAATGCCGCAATGATCGGTGCAGCCGCTTATTATGAATATCAAAGCGGTGCACGGGCCGATTGTTCGCTCAATGCTTTTGCCGCACACGGAATCGAAGAATTAAAGCTTGTCCGCAACTGAGGTATGAGTTTGGTTTTCCACAATTTCACAGTAATTTTCCACAGTGTATTTGTCGAATCGGCATTTTTCGCGCTTTTTAATGTGGAAAAGTTTGTGACTAATGTGGAAATACCGTTTTTTGGAAACTGTTTTTTTATATTTCATTCATATTTAAGAAATAATTAAAAATCGTATCGATTCGTTTCGATAGAAACAGAAAATATAAAGGAGATTTATTATGAACAGCAAACGTCAAGAACAAATCAATTCCGCGGTAGAAAAATTCCGCAGCTTGTTAGAGGGACAGCTCGACCGGGTGGATCAAATAAACAATGCCCCGGCACCGATTGATTATTCCGCCATCGATAACATCGTCATCGGTATTTGCGGCGGCGACGGTATCGGACCGATGATTACGCAAAGTGCAAAACGCGTTTTGGAATTTTTGCTGGCGGATGAGGTTCGCCGTGGAAAAATCACCTTCCGTGATATCGACGGACTGACGATTGAAAACCGTGTTGCTCATATGCAGGCAATTCCGGACGATGTTATGGCAGAACTGAAAAGCTGTCATGTTATCTTAAAAGGACCGACTACCACCCCCCGCGCGGGAGATCCGTGGCCCAATATCGAAAGCGCCAATGTTGCTATGCGCAAAGCGCTGGATCTTTTCGCCAACGTCCGCCCTGTCAAGGTTCCCTCTGAGGGAATTGACTGGACCTTCTTCCGCGAAAACACAGAGGGCTCCTATGCGGTCGGAAGCAAGGGCGTCAATGTAAGTGACGATCTTGCCGTTGACTTCTGCGTTACCACCACCGAAGGAACCAACCGAATCGCCCGCCTTGCCTATGAATTTGCAAAAAATAACGGAAAAGATCACGTTGCGATTGTCACAAAAGCCAACATCATCAAAACCACAGACGGAAAATTCCTGAACCTTTGCGAAAAAATTGCCGAGGAGTATCCTGAAATTCGCACCACCGAATGGTTCATTGATATTATGACCGCAAAACTCATCGATAAAAAACGCCGTACCGATTTCAAAGTATTTGTGCTTCCGAACCTTTACGGCGATATCATCACCGATGAAGCGGCAGAATTCCAAGGCGGAGTCGGAACGGCAGGATCTGCAAACATCGGTAAACAATACGCTATGTTTGAAGCCATTCACGGCAGCGCGCCGCGCATGGTTGCCGAGGGACGTGCAAAGTACGCCGATCCTTGCTCGATGCTGCGTGCAACCGTTCTTCTGCTGTCTCATATCGGCTATACGGAAGAAGCGCAAAAGTTAGAAAAGGCTCTGGACTATTGTATGTTTGAAAATCGGAAATATGTCATGACCGGACGCGATACCGGCGCGACCTGTGATGAGTTTACCGATTATGTTATGGATACCATCCAGAATTTTAATTAAAGTTTGAGAAACAATGATGGAAAACAAAGCCTTTTCCAAATCACAGAAAAAAAACGCTGCCGGTGATTTTATCAGCGTGTCCCCTGCGGTCGTCCGCCGATTGCCCCGCTATCACCGCTATCTGAAAAAACTGCTTCACAACGGTGTTTTGCGGATCTCCTCCGCGGAGCTTTCCAAAATAATGAACGTCACCGCATCACAAATCCGCCAGGATTTGAACTGTTTCGGTGGGTTCGGTCAGCAGGGCTATGGATATAATGTGAAATATTTGGATTCCAAAATTATTGAAATTTTGGGGCTGGAGCAAGAACGGAATGCAATTTTAATCGGCGCCGGAAATTTAGGACGAGCTTTGGTCTGCAGCAACGTTTTTCAAATCAGCGGAATTACACTTATCGCCTTATTTGACATCAATCCCGATCGAATCGGCACCTCGATTTCCGAGATTCCCATATTCTCCGTGAACGAGTTGCCCGCTTTCTGCTCCGATAAAAAAATTGATATTGCCGTTCTGACACTTCCTCAGGCCGAAGCGCAGAATGCCGCCGATACAGTATCGGAGCTCGGTATCCGGGGTATTTGGAATCTGACGGACGAAGAACTCCGTCTGCCCGGCGTCGTTGTGGAAAACGTTCATCTGAGCGATTCCCTGATGACTTTGCTGTACCAAATCGGAACCGAAAATCCACCTTTGAATGTTTAAGAGAAAGGAGATCCTCTCATGGATATTAAGCTGCTTTATGATACTGCAGTCATAAATCTGCCCCGAGAATCACTGATTCGTTGCAGTGACAAGGCAAGCGCCGTCGACTTTCGAATATTGCTGTATGCAGCCATCCATCCCGATGCGTTTGCCACCTCTGATGCTGCCGCGGCTCTTTGCATATCCGAAGAGGATGTGATCCGCTCTTTATGTTTTTGGGAGAATGAGGGGGTAATTCAGCTCGGCAGCAAAAAAAACCTTGTGGTCTCTGCCGATAAAGCGGAGCAAAAAGCAAGCCCCAAAAACAAAACCGCCGTAATCGAAAAAGAAGAACTCCCGGAATATTCCTCAGAGGAAATGAGCGCTATTATTGACGGAAGTGCAGCACTTTCATCGCTCATTAGCGCCTGCCAGCAAACAGTCGGCAAGATTTTTACGGTTCCGGAGGTTCGCATCATCGTAGGACTTTATGATTTTCTAAAGCTCAGCGATGAGTATATTTTGAGCCTTTGCGCATGGTGCGTAGGACGCGGCAAAACTTCTTTGCGGTATATCGAAAAAACCGCCGTCGCTCTGTATAACCGGGGCATTGATTCCGCCGCGGCGCTGAATGAACACTTAAAAAGCATTGAGGTTTATGAAAGTGAAGAATCCAAGATTCGCCGCCTATTCGGAATCGGAGATCGCACCTTAACCTCTTATGAAAAAAAGCATCTGCAAAACTGGATTCGTGAATGGAAAATGCCGACAGAACTGATTGAATATGCCTATGAGCTGACTGTAAAAAACACACAAAAGGCCTCCATTCCCTATGCCGGAAAAATCCTTGAGGGCTGGCACCAAATGAAAATTACAAGCGTAGATGAAGCGCGTGCCGCCGCCGAAAACAAAAGAAGCCTGCCGACCGCAAACGGCCACAGCTTTGATATCAGCGAATTCTCGAAAGCGGCAATGAACCGAAAAACAACAAAGGACAAGGGAGAGGAATAAATGGCCTACAATCGCGAAAATTACAGACGCATCCGTGCAGAATTTGAGCAAAAAAATATGCAGGCCAAGCAGGCTGCAGAGGAACGCCGTGCGGAGCTGCACCGTCGTTTCCCCGAAATCGCCGAAATCGACCGTACTTTATCGCAAACCGGAATGCGAATTTTTTCCGAGGCGATGCGCGGCAGCCATGATCTCGACAAACGAATTCACAAATTGCGCTGCGAAATCGAAGAATTGGTCGCCATCCGCGAACAAATTTTAAAAAGCAAGGGATATCCGGCCGATTACAGTGCCGTGCATTACGACTGTGAAAAATGCATGGATACCGGATTTGTCAACGGAAAAATGTGCGATTGCTTCCGCCGCGCCCTGATTCTTGCCGGATATGAGAGCTCCGGTATCGGGAAGCTGCTTCACAAACAGAGCTTCGAAACCTTTGATCTCTCCTATTATAAAAAAGACCCTGAAGAGCTCTGCGAAATGAAAGACAATTTAGATATCTGCCGCCGATATGTAAAGGATTTCGGAAAAGATCAACAGCAAAACCTGCTTCTGTTCGGGAACACCGGTCTCGGCAAAACGCACTTATCCACCGCAATTGCCAAAGAGTTGATTGAACATGGGTTTGACGTGATTTACATCACGGCGTTCAACCTTTTTTCGGAATTTGAGCAAGAGCATTTCGGTCGGAATTCCGATATCGATACTCAAAAATTTTTCCGCTGTGAACTTCTGATCATTGATGATTTAGGCACAGAGGCCATTACAAAATTCACGGTTTCCTGCCTTTATAATCTGCTCAACACCAGACTGAATACCGATCACGCCACCATTATCAACACCAATCTCAGTCATGCAGAAATGCTCAAGCTTTATTCGGATCGAATTGTATCTCGAATTTTGGGCGAATATATTCCTCTGAAATTCTCGGGACGTGATATTCGTCTGCAGAAATTAGAGCAGCACTGACGCTTCGGCATTCTCAAACAAGGATGAACAGAATGAAAAAAAATATCCCGAAAAATACGGATTTACTCCGTCCCGATTTTTCTCTGCTCACAGCAAAGCGGCCGTCGGACACATCATTTGCAGATTCCAAAAAGCTGTTTTCGGCGCCACCGGCGCCGAATCTGCAAAAAATTGCGGAAAGGGAATGTGAAAGCTACCAGAATCCTCCGTTTGCCGCAGGTCTGATCCAACAAGTGCGACTGTATCGGCGAAAAACGAAAAGCGCCTTTCATGATCGTTTTTATACGGATGCCGAAAAATATTTTATGCAAAGCGCCGAGAAATGCGATCCGGTTCATTTCTATTGTTCACTGCCGCGCTACAGCGTTATGAACGACGAACAGCTCCGCTATTATTTCTATTGGCGCCAATGCATTCGCACACAAAATTATCCACCCGCAGATCCGGCTTACATCTTTTTGTTAGCCTTTGAAATTATCAATCTGCCGAAAAAAATCCCTCCGAAAGAGGGGCTGACCCTCCTTTGCAATTTGTGGCTGCACTACAGGCAATCTTATGCACAGTTAAATTCCTATTTCGGCGAATGGATCTGCGACTATTGTCTCATTCACAAGCTCACGCCGCCTTATGAGCAACTTCATTCGGCACTGCCGGAGCTGATTTCACATGTTTCATTCGGAGAATTTTTCCTTCCGACCGATCAAAACAGAAAAAGTCCGTTTTCTGTTTTCCTGATTGATGCGCTATGCCCATATCGGTATCGCTCCAGTAAATTTTATCCGCAGAATGCCGCACTGTATGACAGGCACATCTATCCGGCCGCTGCCGAAGTCCTTGAAAAAATGTGGATCGACGGCTACGACCTCGGCCTGCAGCTGCAGACCGTCGTTCGGGAAAGCTTTGCCGGAGCCTTATGTCCTCCGGAGCAAAAATACCGCATGGAAATATCTTACTTCTCGATTGAAAAATCCATTCCGTTAAAGCTTTTAATCGGAGATGTGGTAAAGTCCGCGGAAAACTGCCTGAGGGAAACGCTGCAGATCAGACGCAGTTTGCAAACCACGGTAATCGGCGAAGACATAAAACTGCTGATGCAATCGTATTTCACGCGCCGGCTGGAAAGCACCACCCCAAAAGCATCGAATGCAGAAGCGGAAAATGCATTCGACCGTTTTCTGCAAGCCTTAAGCCCCAAAGAGGTTTCCGTACTGCAGGCCGTTATCATCGATGACCGCGAAACTCTTTGTGCCGACAAAGACCGTATTGAAGCGCTTTGCCGTCACATCAATTGCGTTGCGGTTCAGACCTTCGGTGCCGCTGCTGTTCAATCGGATGCAGGCCAAACCGTTCCGAACGAACAATATATTAATGAAATCACAGATGCATTTATCCGAAAAGAAGAACAAGAATAAGGGGGAGATCGTTATCAAAAAACAGGCTCGCGCACTGCGAATCAACGGTATTTTGAAAGAGCTTTACCCCTTGGCCGCCTGCGCACTCCGTTATGAAGAAGATCCTTGGAAGCTGCTCGTGCTCGGACGGCTTTCCGCGCAATGCACCGACAAACGCGTCAATGAAATCGCCGTATCGCTCTTCGACGCCTTTCCTACGGCAAAGGATATGGCAAATGCCGATGTGAAAGATATTGAAAAACAGATTTTTTCCTGCGGACTGTATAAAACAAAAGCGCAAAATCTCAAAGATTTTTCAACGCTTCTGATTACCGAATACAACGGGATCGTTCCCGATCGCATGGAAGCATTGCTTACATTTCCGGGCGTGGGAAGAAAAATTGCCAATTTGATTCTCGGCGATGTATATCACATTCCCTCCATTGTGGCCGATACGCATTGCATCCGCATCGCAAACCGTTTGGGGCTAACCCGAAAAGCCGATGCGCTGATTACCGAAAAGGAACTCAAAGAGCTGATTCCGCCGGACGACCAAACCGATTTCTGCCACCGCATCGTGTTGTTCGGACGGGATATCTGCACCGCCCGCAGCCCGAAATGCGATTCATGTCCGATCGCAAAAGAAAACCTTTGCCCCTTTTATAAAAAAGCAAACCCGTCTCGTAAAAAAGATAAATAAAAAAACCGGACCGGAATCGCTGAAAAACGATTCCGGTTCGGTTTTTTATCGGGTATTGCATCCCCGGTTTATTCTACTGTCACACTCTTAGCAAGATTTCGCGGCTTATCGACATCCAGCCCCTTGCCGAGCGCCGTCTTATATGCAATAAACTGCGCACAGATTACGGCAAGCAACGGAGCAAGATGCTCATCCACCTCCGGCAAAATAAAGGTCTCATCACAGGAATGGGAAAGATACTGTCCGGCCTTGGTCGTAACCAAGAAGACATATCCGTGACGCGCCTTAACCTCTTTGATATTGGACAAAGTCTTATCAAAAAGCGCGTCATCCGTTGCAATTGCAATCACATTGACACCCTCGTCAATCAGCGAAATCGTACCGTGCTTCAATTCTCCCGAAGCATAGGCTTCCGAATGGATGTATGTAATCTCCTTCAGCTTGAGAGAGGCCTCGCTGATCGCTGCATAATCCCGTCCGCGACCGATAAAGAATGCGCTTTGAGCCGTTTCGAGGCGCTTGGCAATACCGCAAAGGGCATCGCTGCTCTCTAACAGCTCGGAAATCGCATCGGAAAATGTGGTGATATTGTGGGTTTGCTCTTTGGCAAAGCTATCACTGATCATACCCTTTTTATAAGCGATCGCTACGGCAAACAATGCGAGCAGCAACGACTGAGAAGTATACGCCTTGGTTGTGGCAACGGCAATTTCCGGACCTGCATTAATCAAAAATACATGATCCGCCTCCCGCGCAATGGTCGATGCCGAAACATTTACAATGGCTGCATTTGCAATGCCGCGCTGCTTGATCAGTCTAAGCGCAGCCAGCGTATCCGCCGTCTCTCCGGACTGGCTGATCACAAAAGCAAAATCATCCTCATGCATAATCGGGTTTTTATAGCGGAACTCGCTCGCAATTTCTACATAAACGGGAATCCGCGCCATTTCTTCAATCATATGCTTGCCGTACAGTGCGGAATGCATGGCCGATCCGCAGGCAACAATGTGAATGGCTCTGGCCTTGGAAAGCCGCGCAATGTCAAATCCCTCCGCCGAAAAATCCGGCAAGGAATCCTTTGTGCGTCCCTTTAACAATGCTTCAACCGCCGCGGGCTGCTCATAAATTTCCTTATGCATATAACAATCAAAATGTCCCTTTTGTGCGGCATCCTGATCCCATGTCGCAAGGATCGGATCCCGATGAACCTCTTTTCCTGCGGCATCGTAAATGCAAACCTTATCCGCGCGGATCACTGCCGTCTCTCCGTCATACATCGGGCTGTAGCTGCGAGTGGAATTTAGAAATGCCGTAATGTCGGAGGCAATGTATGTTTCTCCGTTGCCGTACCCGATCAAAAGCGGGCTGTCTTTTTTTGCAGCAAAAATCGTGTCGGGGAAGCCGCAGAACAGCACACACAATCCGTAAGAGCCCTGCGCACGAGCAATCGCTCTTTGCAGTGCTTGCAACGGATGGTCCTTGTCCTTTTCGAACTCATGTTCAATAATATGTGCCAAGACCTCGGTATCCGTTTCCGAACGGAACTCATCGCCCATTCGAACGCATTCTTCCCGCAGTTCGACATAGTTTTCAATAATTCCATTATGAACCAGTTGAACCAGCCCCTTGTTTCCGCAAAGCGGATGAGAATTGGCATCATTCGGCGCTCCGTGCGTTGCCCAGCGGGTATGCCCGATCCCGATCGTGCTGCCGCTGACTTCATCGCCGCATGCCGAAAGCAGAGCCTCAAGCTCCGAAATGCGTCCTTTTTTCTTTTTTACTATAATTTGATTCGGGTCATTACGGTCAAAAACCGCAACTCCCGAGGAATCGTATCCGCGGTATTCCAGCGCATAAAGCCCCTGAAGCAATTCACGGGTTGCCTCTTTTTTTCCGGTGTATCCGATAATTCCGCACATAGCGATATTCTCCTTACCTATCTTTCTTTTATGCTGCCATATTATGCCGATTTGTGCATTTGCATCACAAATAGATTCTTTTGCATTTTATATAATATATAATACCCTATAATGGCAAGTTTTTCAAGTATATCTTTTTTATTGCCGCTGTTTTCAAAAACTTTTCAAGGGCTCATGCCGCTTATCCAAAATGCATTTTGAATATACCGGCGCCCACCGGAAATCATTTTTTGTTTTTCACCGTTTTTTGCGCTTTACTTTTCTTTCGGGCTATGATAGAATATTTTTGTATATAGGCTTAAAAACTGCTCCGTCAAAGGGAAAGGGGGATAGCCGTCTTGATCAATGAAAGCCAGGAAAAGGACTTAATATGCCGTTCCCAGCAAGGCGATAAACAGGCTTTTGAACAGCTTGTCGAATTGCATCAGCAATTTATTTATACGACGGCTTTCTATATCGTGAAAAATTCCGATATTGCATTTGATATCTCCCAAAACACTTTTTTAAAGGCCTATCGCTCCATTTCATACTTTCGTTTTGAGTGTAAATTTTCAACATGGCTTTACCGCATTTGTCAAAACTGTGGTAAAGATTTTTTCAGAAGGGAAAAACGGCACGGGAACTGTCTCTCCTTGAGCGAATATAACCAAGAAGAGGATTATGAGGGAGAACACGATATGCCCGACGAATCTATTTCCTCAAGCCCCGAGGAGCTGTTAGCGCAAAAAGAAACCGTTCGCGCCGTACGGCTCGCCATTGCAGATCTTCCCAAGGAGTTTCGCGAAATTATCCTTCTGCGAGACATCGAGGGATATTCTTATGAGGCCATCTCCGAGGCGCTGAATATGGAAATCGGCACGGTAAAATCCCGATTGTTCCGTGCCAGACAAAAGCTCAAAGCCCTTCTCGAGGTTTCAGAAAAGCAACCGCTTTTATAAAGTTTTACAAAAACGGGAACAAAACGTTCCGTACAGCGTCCAAAACAACAGGAATTGATATATGAGCAAGGAGAAAACGCATGACCAAACAATATTTGCAGTCGGATGATGAACGTTTCGATCTCTATTTTCACGGGGATTTAGATGCGTCCCAAGTCGAACAGCTTTTGAATGATATCGAAGCGGATGAACAGCTCCGTGCTCGATTTGAAAGCGAACAGCGCTATTATCAAAACCTGCGTGCCTCCGCTTTGACACCGAAACGTGATTTAAAGTCCGCCGTTATGGCCGAAATTGCAGCAGAGGAACGCAAGCCGTCCAAAAAATCGCATCGCTATTTTGCAAAAGTTGCTCCTGTTTTGTTTGCAGCGGCAGCTTGCCTCTGCATGATTTGGAATCTTGATTTGATAAAAACAAATTCCGCTGAATCCATGAAGGCAGAGCATAAAACGGGTTCCATCATTGCAGCACAGCCTGCGACCTCAATGACTCCGGCCGATTCCTGTTCGCCGGACGACCCGAATCACTGTGAAATTAACATCGAGATATCCCGTTGGTTAATGCCCTATCTCTCATCAAAACTTGACTCGTCCTCCGAGGGAAAAAACAACGAAAAGCCGAACACCGATGAAACAAAGCAGTCGGAAAGCAACGAAGATACCGAGGCTCCCGACCCGAAATTTCCGTCTTTTAAATTTCAATAAAAAAGAACCCTGACTTTTTCGAAAAAAGTCAGGGCTTTTTTTATTTGTGCACGTCCGATTCGTTTTTATGCTCTGACACCGATATCGATCAGCAAGGCTCCTCCGACACCGAGACAGAGTGAGAGCCATGCCGACTGCATAATCAAAAATGCCTTCCGATATGCGATAATACCAAGCAATGCTTTGTCTTGACTGTATTCCGTCAAGGCATAAATCATCACGGCAGCACAAAGGCTCATCGCCGCAATTAAAAATACAAATGCCGCCGGTGAAAACCCTCTCGCTGCGGTTTTTATGTACTGCATTTTTTTAAAATCCTTCCTTGTATTCATTCTTGTTCAATATCAGTATATCAAAAATTATTCTCCGTTTCCTTAGTATGTTTTTGGAAAAAAAGACGACCGCTTTTGGGAGTCCGTCCTTGACAGCGCCCGTCTGCTGCGATAGAATATTTCAGTAACGAATCGATTTTACGAGGGACGCTAATGGCCTTTCACATTGCATTTTCCAATGTTCTTTTAACTTTAATTTACATCCTGCCGGGCTATTTTTTATGCAAAACCAAGAAAGCCTTTGCCGATCATTTATCTACGATGTCGGCTTTCTTAGTATATATTTGCTCTCCCTGCATGATTATCTCCTCTTTCCTGTCGCTCCGATTTGACTCGCAGCAATTTTTTCATATGGGTTTGTTTTTTATCGTAACGCTTTTAACGCAAGGCCTGTTTATCGCAATCCTTTATTTCTTTTTTGCCCGAAAAAACGAGAGTCGAAAATACCGAGTTCTGTCCATCGCTTCCGTTTTCGGTAATGTCGGCTTTTTCGGCTTGCCGATTATCAAAACGCTGCTCCCGCAATATCCCGAAGCAGCCTGTTATTCTGCGGTATTTACCGTTTCCATGAACCTCTTGGTATTCACCGTCGGTATTTTTGCCCTTACGGGAAACAAAAAATACATGTCCCTGCGTGCTGCAATCCTTAATCCCTCTTTTTTTGCGCTTATTATTTCGCTGCTCCTTTATATTTTCGGGTGGAGCCGCTTTCTTCCGGATTTGCTGCAAAACGGAATTTGCCTTTTCGGACAGATGACAACGCCGCTGTGTATGGTTATTTTAGGGGTTCGGCTTGCCACGGTAAAATTCAGGCAGCTTTTCATACGTCCCTTTGTTTATTGCATTTGTCTTCTTAAACTGCTCATTTTTCCGATTTTGAGCTATGCTCTCGTTTTGATGATACCGGTCCCTTTTGCCTTTCGTGCAAGCATCCTGATTCTGTCCGGGACTCCCTGCGCCGCCATCGTACTGAACATGGCGGAAATTTATCACAGCGAAACCGAACTTGCCGCAAACTGTGTGCTGCTCAGCACTCTGCTTTGTGTCATCACCATTCCTTTGCTGACTTTAATCTGCGGTCAATAAAAAGGGGGAATTTTTATATACTATTTATATCTGCTACGCTGCCGTGGCAACCGCATCTATACCGGAATCGCTCAAAATATCGAGCACCGAATTGCAGAGCATCTGTCCAAAAACGGACGCGGCGCAAAATTCACACACTCCTATTCCCCCGAAAAGCTGATTGCGCTGTTTGGATGCCAAGACCGTTCACAGGCATTAAAACTGGAGCTCCGTGTCAAAGCGCTGTCTCATATGCAGAAGGCTTCCCTCGGGCAAGATCCCGAACGCTTGCTCCGCTATTGCAATTTTGATGAGGCACAATCTCCGTGTATTCTTCCCACAGACCCCATCAATCAACTCTTTTTTAACAATAAAAACAGTGCAGAAGCCTGAAACCTCAGTTCTGCACTGTTTTGTTTTAACGGATCGGATCAATCCCGGTTACCGAAACACCGTCTTCATCCACTTTAAAATGGACCTCCCAACGATCAAAAACAAAATGATAAATGCGGTTCTCGTCTGCCTGATACGACGGCCTCGGATCCTGCTCCAAAAGCTTTTGTAAAACAACATATTTCTCTTTTGGAAGTTGTGAACGCCACGGAAGCGGTATGTTCACCGGCAAACGGTATGCCCGTACTTTTTCGGCATAACCGCACTGTGCCTGCGGATGGCTGTCGGTAAACGGCAAATACGGTTTAATATCTAAAATCGGCGTTCCGTCAAGCAGGTCCACTCCCGAAACAATCAACACATCCCCCTCATGTTCTGTTTTTTCAATCCGCAACAACCGAACCGAAGACAGTCCGATCGGGTTCGGGCGGAACGGAGAACGACTGGCAAATACACCGACATGCCGGTTCCCACCGAGACGGGGCGGGCGAACGGTCGGTGACCAATCGGTACGGTGTGATTCGGAGAAATCAAAAATCAGCCAAAGATGAGAAAATCCGTCCAGCTCCCGCAAAGCGTCCGGATTTCGATATTTCGGCAAAAATACGATTCTGCCCTCTGCCTCCGGCACACTGCCGCTCTGTCGCGGAATTCCGAATTTCTCTTTAAAATCCGTTTCAACCCGCGCAATCGGAAAAACCGTAAACCCCTTTTCCATAAATACCTCTTTTTCTATGCCGATTCTCTCCCAAAAGCTTGATGCCTTATTTTCCCTTATTGTAAAAGATTGCAACGGCTTTGTCAAGCACGGCAAGCGGAGAAAAAATCGGGATGCTGCACGCACCCCGATATGATCTTGTCGGCTTCTCCATCTCTTTTTTTATTTGTCCGAAAAGACAAAGGTGATCGCCGCATGTCGCCCTTTAAAATATGTAGGCGTTTCCCCTGCGCTCTGCCTGCAAACTTTTTTACAGAGACCGACTTCGATTTTCGGTATAGCTTTGTATCCACTATACAACTTTATTGTAACATATTAAATCCTACATTTCAATACTTTTTGCGGAACTGCTCACGTATTTTGCACCGGTTGGTAGGCTATAATACTGTATAAGGGGGTGTTTGTTTTGTATGAGAGTCAATTCCCGTTACGATTAGCGCAACTCCGAAATAAAAAAGGTGTTTCCGCCCGCGACATGAGCCTGTCAATCGGACAAAATGCCGGATATATCAATAATATCGAAAGCGGAAAGGCGCTGCCGTCCATGGCCGGATTTTTCTTTATCTGTGAATATCTGAATATTACGCCCTGTGAGTTTTTTGACACACAATCCAAGG
This sequence comes from uncultured Eubacteriales bacterium, assembly GCA_934365155.1. Classification (GTDB taxonomy): domain Bacteria; phylum Bacillota; class Clostridia; order Oscillospirales; family CAG-272; genus RGIG8399. The sequence continues at coordinate 55,565 of CAKRMZ010000005.1, forward strand.
ATCCCGCGAAGCTTCAGGAAATTATAACCGATCTGAAAAAGCTGGATTCCGTTCATCTGGACAATATTGCAGCCATTGTAAAGGGCCTAATCAAATAAACGGTCCCTGCATTTACCAAGGCCCCGTAAAAAGAAAAAGAGAAGCTTCGCTTTTGCCAGAAGAATTTCGTTCCGCAATTTTTATCGCCCGAATAAGCACAATTTATTTTGCCGGACACCGCAGTGTCTGTTGTTATAGAATCCGCTATAACAGCAGGCACTTTTTATCTTGCTGCACTTATTGGACAAAAAAGCCGAGCCCAAAAACAACCGGCATTACAAAAGCAAAAAAACTGCCGCAAAACATTTCACTCTCACCCATATCTGTTTTGAATATCCAAACACTTATCCGAAAACATATCTTGCAAAGCCTGTCCTTTTTGAATATAATAAAATCAGATTATGATTTTTATGCGATAAAGTATATCCCCCGTTCTTTGTTATTTTTATAAGGGGCAAGGTGGTTTTATGAGAAAAACGGTTTTAAGCTGTTCGATTTTTATTTTCATATTCCTATTTTTATTGACTGCTTGTACCCGCGCATCGAAACATCCCCAAAAAGACAGTGACCGCACCGAGGTCTCAAGTGATATCTCGTCCGACACCGAAGCGCCGGATGTCGTTTCATCTACCGCCGATTCCTCAAAGGATAGCACCTCCGCTTCCGTCCCGTCAGACAGCACTCCGGCTGACGCAGACACCTCCGATGACACTGCGTCCGGTGTCGATGTCACGGACAGCACCCCTGCTACCACCGAGTCACCGGGTTCCTCCGAGCTGCCAAGCCCCTCCGAACCCGTCTCCAAAGCCGAACAGATTCTGAAATCCATGACCGTCGAGGAAAAGGTCGGACAATTGTTTTTTCTGCGCCCGGAAGCGCTGACCGCTTCAAACAGTGCGGTTTTGCAGTACAGCCAAGAATTGCAAAACCATCTCCAAAAATACGGCATCGGCGGAATCATTTTGTTTTCGCAAAATCTTAAAAATCCGCAACAGACACAAGAGCTGATTCGCAATATGCAAAACGCTTGCCGCACCGGACTGTTTATCGGTGTCGATGAGGAGGGGGGGCGCGTAGCACGAATCGGAAATCAACCGGCATTCCGGGTGCCCACCTATCCCGACATGGGCATTTTATCAGAGCAAGGGAAGGACGCGGTATACCAAGCGGCCCTTACCATCGGATCCTATTTAAAATCCTTCGGCTTTAATCTGAATTTTGCTCCGGTCGCCGATGTTAACACCAATCCCGAAAATCCCATCATCGGCTCCCGCGCTTTCAGCAGCGATCCGCAAACAGCCGCGGAGTTGGTTTCAACCGCAATTCGCGGATTTCATGACGGGGGAGTCCTTTGTACCGTCAAGCATTTTCCGGGTCACGGGGATACCCTCGGGGATTCTCATACGGGAGAAGTTTTTATCGATCGTACATTGGAGGAACTTTGGGACTGTGAGCTGATCCCCTTTCAGGCGGGAATTGCCGCCGGCACCGATATGGTAATGGTCGGACATATTACGGCTCAAAAAATTACCAATGACGATATCCCCGCATCTCTTTCCTATAAAATGATTACCGGCGTTTTGCGGGAAAAGCTACAATATGACGGAGTGGTAATCACGGACGGTCTGGAAATGAAATCCGTTACCGAACGGTATTCCTCCGGAGAAGCTGCCGTCATGGCCATTGAGGCCGGAGTGGATATTCTGCTGCTGCCTGCCAATTTTGAAGAAGCCTACAGCGCAGTGCTGCAATCCGTTCAAACCGGCAGAATTACGGAACAGCGCTTAGAGCAAAGTGTTCTCCGAATTCTGAAACTCAAAGAGAAAGCCGGCTTATTATAAAGCATAACGTGTTTCCCAAAGCCATACTGCATAACGGAAAACAGACAGAAGAGGTTTAAAAATGAATACCGTGATACAAAATTCACCCGAAACCAAAGCACAAAATACGAATATCCGAAGAGCAAAAACAGAGGACATTCCGGATTTAAACCGATTGCTTTACGAAGTGCATAAGATACACAGCGACGCACGCCCCGACCTTTTTAAGCCGGGAGCAAAAAAATACAGCGACGAGCAATTGAAACAAATTATCGAAAATGACAAAACACCGATTTTCGTTTATGAACAGGACGGAGCGGTCTTAGGCTATGCGTTCTGCGTGTATAAGCAATTCATAAACGATAATAATATGACGGATATAAAAACGCTGTACATCGATGATTTATGCGTAGACGAGCAGGCCAGAGGCATGCACATCGGAACAAAGCTTTATGAATACGTCCTTGAGATTGCGAAAGAAAACAACTGTTATAATGTAACGCTTAATGTCTGGGCCGACAATGAAAAGGCCTTTCGGTTTTATAAAAAATCGGGACTTGCGATTCAAAAAATAGGAATGGAAAAAATATTATAAGATACCGTCTTTTGTGATTCAACGCAGTACCAATCGCGCTTTTTCAAACCGTTCAAAACAGAATATATCGATACAAAATTACAAGGGAAACCGCAAAAATGAAATTCAAAAAACGATATTATATCATTATCCTGCTCGCCGTGGCGCTCATTGCCGCAGCGGCCGTTGTCTGCATCTTTATCAACCGAAATAAAACACGTTCCGACGGAACTTTGCCACCGCAGACTACCGCCGATACACAAACCGATACCGGTTCTGTCACAAAAAGAGCAGAGGAAAGCACGAATGCGCCGGAGGAAACCGCAGCGCCCGCAGAAACGGAGACCGAAAAAATCTCCGAGCCTCCGATAAGTGCCGCACCGGTTCCCGCGACAGATCAAAGCCCCGAGCCTACGCCGCCCCCCGCGCCGGAGCCGGCACCTGAACCTGAACCTGAGCCCGAGCCGATTCAAAAAGACGATCCCGAAGATCAAAAAAGGGAGCAAGCACTGGCGGTTGCACGCTCCATCGCCGCACAGATTTCGGGCGACAGCGATATCGATCGGGTTTCCGCTGCAGCCGCAATTGTAGCAGATTATTGCCAACGCGCTACCTATACGATGTCCGGCGAGGATTATGCCACTGCATACGGTGTGTTTGTGAAGGGAGAGTATTCCTGTGCCGGATCGACCCGTGCGCTTGGAATGCTGCTGGAATGCATGGGCTATTCCTGGCGACACGTCAACGAAAATCTGTATACGCATCAGTGGGTGGAAATCACCATGGACGGACAGCGCGGATGGGCAGACGGACAAATCGGAATGGCCGGATACGGAGATTTTCCATTCGCCGAAGAGGTATCCGGTTAAAAAGCTGCCGGGCCAAAGGGCCTGCCGATCATAAAACATTTCTCTTTTTTCAGATAAATATACGAAAACGGGCACATACTCGTTCGAGCACAACAAAAAGGCGCGTAGCAAATTGCTTCGCGCCTTTTTTATGATTACAGTCATTCGTTTTCGTAAATTTTATTCGCTGAATCGATGGGAAAAACCGAGAGAGAGCGCTTGAGAATCCCATGCATTTTTGCAATGGCAATGCCGTAGTTTGTGACGCTCACAGCATTCGCTTCACAGTTTTCAAGTCTGCCCGAGAGTTCCTTTGCGTTCAGCATACATCCGCCGCAATGAATCACCAGACTGATTCCGGAAAGATCGTCTGGGAATTCGCCGCCGGAGCTGAAACGGAAGGTAAGCTCCTTCCCTGTGTACTTTTTCAGCCATGCGGGCAGTTTAACGGTGCCGATATCCCCGCATTGGCGGTGATGAGTGCAGCCTTCGCTGATAAGCACCGTGTCGCCGTCTTTCAGGCGGTCCATTGCATCCACTCCCCGAATGAGTTGTTCAAAGTTTCCGCGATATCTTGCAAAGAGAATGGAAAACGATGTCAAGGCGATGTCCTTCGGCACAACCGAATCGACAAATCCGAAAACTTGCGAGTCGCAAATAACCATTTTCGGCGGTTCTTTTACCAAGCGGAGCGAAGACGCAAGCTCGTTCGGCTGAACGGTGATGCAAATCCCTCCGATATCTAAGATATCCCGGATGGTTTGCTGCTGAGGTAGGATCAATCTTCCTTTCGGAGCCGCTTCATCGATTGGGGTGACGAGAATGACAACATCCCCCTTTTTCAGCAAATCGGCAACGATTCTTTTTTCTTCCTTTGCGGCAGGTACGCTTTCGGCAATGCGTTTTTTGAGCGCATCGATGTTCTTTCCCGTTTTTGCGCTGACAAGCAACACCCCGTTTTCCTCCGCTCCCTCTTCAGCAAGATCGCACTTGTTTCTGACAAGGATAAACGGGATCCCCTTTTCTCGGACCTTCTCCACAAAGCGCTCGGTTTCACCATCCTTTTCGGAAGCATCGGTAACAATCACCGCAATGTCGGTTTTCCTCAGCATCTGCATCGTTCGCTCAATACGAAGACTGCCAAGTTCCGTTCCATCGTCAAGCCCGGGAGTATCTATAATAACAACCGGCCCTAACGGAAGCAGCTCCATTGCCTTTTGCACGGGATCGGTTGTTGTGCCCCTCGTATCGGAAACAATGGAGAGCTTTTGTCCCGTTAAAGCATTGACAAGACTTGACTTTCCGCTGTTGACGGTCCCGAAAAAACCGATATGCAGCCTTTGAGCAGAAACAGTCGAATTTAAATCCATAATTCCTCCGTTAAAATCTGAAATCTCTCTTGTCCGAAGACTGAATTCTCTCTATATTTTCCGTTGCAATCCGCTTTACCTTTTCACTTGGGATCTTTTCAAGCTCCCGTTTGATCAGTGCAAAACCGATCTTCTTCGTCTCGGAGCTTGCATAATCGACAAGATATTCCGCAAGCGTCATGAGTGCGTTGGGATGACAGCAGTTGAGTATCTGTCCGTTTTTGCAAAGGCTCATGAACCGATCCCCCGTCCGTCCTTCCCGATAGCATGCCGTGCAGAATGAAGGAATATGACCAAGCTCCATCAGCCACAAAACAACCTCATCCAGTGTGCGCGTATCGGAGACGTCAAATTGCTCCGAATCGTGCGGGCGTTCCTCCTCTCGGTAACCGCCGACAGAGGTTCTTGAGGCGCCGCTGATCTGAGAAATTCCCAAATCAAGCACTTGCTCCCGCACGCTTTCGCTCTCTCGGGTCGATATAATCATACCGGTGTAAGGGACTGCAATTCTTATGCAGGCAATAATCTTCTTGAACAGATCATCCGAAAGCGAATTGTCAAATACATCCGGGTCAATATCATCGGCATGTTTGATTCTCGGAACACTGATCGTGTGCGGACCGACCCCATGAACAGCTTCCAGATGCTCCGCGTGCATGAGAAGCCCCGCAAATTCATAATCATAACCCTCAAGTCCAAACAGAACACCAAGACCTACATCATCGATTCCGCCCTCCATCGCACGGTCCATTGCCTCGGTATGATAGTCGTAATCGTGCTTCGGTCCCGTCGGATGAAGTTCAAGATAGCTTTTCTTGTTGTAGGTTTCCTGAAAGAGAATATAGGTACCGATGCCGGCATCCTTGAGTTTGCGGTAATTTTCGACCGTCGTCGCCGCAATATTCACGTTCACCCTGCGAATGTCCCCGTTCTTGTGGTGAACGGAATAAATGGTGTTTATGCACTCAAGGATATATTCGATCGGATTGTGAACGGGATCTTCCCCCGCCTCAATCGCCAGTCGTTTATGACCCATGTCCTGAAGGGCAATGACTTCGTTCCGAATTTCCTGCTGCGTAAGCTTTTTTCTGGCAATGTGTTTGTTCTTTTGATGATACGGACAGTAAACACATCCGTTGACACAATAATTGGAGAGATAAAGCGGAGCAAACATTACAATGCGATTGCCGTAAAAAGACAACTTAATCTCGTTTGCCAGTCGGTACATCTCCTCCACCTTTTCGGGGATATCGCAGGCGAGAAGCACGGATGCCTCTCTGTGCGTAAGACCCGCGCAATGCACGGATTTGCCGTCGGCGGAACGTTTGGGCCTTGCTTTTTCAAGGATGCTGTCAATCAGCTCCGTATTGTTTTTATTTGCTTTCGCATAGCGGATGGTTTCGAGGATTTCATCATGATTGATAAATTCCTCCGCTTTTTGTGACTTGGGATTGTAAATAGCCATATTTTTTCCTTTCTTATCGGTCAGAAACAACTCTTTCCGTCAGATGTTTTTGATATCGCCCCGTGATTTTGCAACAGAAAATCCGATTGTTCCAAGGCTCTTTTTCAGCTCCTCAAGGTTCTGTGCGGATTCAGATCCGGTTGAGAGCTTGTTGTCATATAAATTGTATTTGCCCCTTACTTCAAACGGCGACAGGTTCGGCATAACAACATTGGCACCTGCCAGTATACCTCGGAGCCTTCCGCCCGCTTCCGCAGAACCGAGCGCTGTTGTTGCCGGAAGCAGAATATTCGGCTTTATCAGCCGGATCAGCGACAGCAAATAGCATGTCAAATTCACAGAACCTGCAGAAAAGCCTCCGAGCGGTGTGTCTCTTTGAGGAATAAACGGTCCGATTCCACACATTTCGGGGGAAAACTCCTCGATGAATTTGAGGTCGGAAGCAATGTTCTCAAAGGTCTGGAAGGGAGAACCGACCATGAAGCCGCAACCGACGGCAAAACCGACCTCGCGGAGGGATTTTAAGCACTGCATACGGTGCTTCCAAGACATCTTTGCCGGGTGAAGCAAACGATAATGAGGTTCATCCGCCGTCTCGTGCCGCAGCAAGTAACGGTTTGCGCCCGCACGGAACATTTTTTCATATTCATCCCGTTCGTACTCCCCGAGCGAAAGTGTGATAGCGCACTCGGAAAATTTTTTTCGGATTTCAGATACAATACCGATGATCCGCTCCATCGGCAATGCACCCTCTCCGCCTTGCAAAACAAAGCTCCGAAATCCGAGCGCATACCCTTCCTTACAGCAGGAAAAAATCTGTTCATCGCTAAGCGTATAGCGAACACATTTGCCGTTCGATGCCCGAATTCCGCAATAATAGCAATCATTTCTGCAAATGTTCCCGACTTCAATAAGACCTCTTATGAAAACATCCGTACCGTAAATCTTTCTCCTCACTTCATCGGCAAGCTTTGCTGCATAGGTATGTTCCTCTTCGCTTGCGTTTTCAAGCAAAAACAGGTACTCTTCTTTTTCTAAGCGGTGATTTCGCGCGAGCTTATCGATGAAAGCGCGTGTATCAGTCCTCATCCTTGACGTTGGAGTATGCAGTTTTAACACTGATACCTTGTATGTTTCCGAGTTTTCCTGCAAGGGAGGAAATTGCATCCTGCGGGGCGTCTATTGCAATGGAAATAATATTGATTTCTCTCGCACGATAGGGAATTCCCATCCTTCCGATAATATATTCCCCGTAATTGTGAAGAACTGCATTCAGCTTTTCTACAGCGCCGTCCTCTTCAACGATAATAGCCATTACGGCAACTCTTGTCTGCATTTTTCGTATCCTTTCATAAAAAAACAGCTGCACCCGACAAAAAGGTACAGCTAAACACATCATAAGCGAAAAGCTCCTTTCAGTCAGGACAAAAGGCCTTTTTGTCAGGCGCAAATTAATTCGAATTCATTATAGCAAAAAGAACCTCTGCTGTCAACACTCCGAAAAGGCATCAAAAAAGATTCAATACGGATTCACACCGGATTTATATTTTTATCTTTTACACCGTGCCGATGTATGCAACCGTTTCCGTCGGTACGGCAATAAAACGATCTCTCGAATATCGATCAAAAATTTCGTTTATCTCTTTTTGATATTCCGCATATCGGTCATCGCCTTCCGATAAGGAATACGAGGAGGATAACACGCGATTGATATATCCCTGCCGATCATAAATTTGCGTATTATCGGCACGGAATATGCTGCAGTTTCCAAAAAAGAATTCCTCGCACTTTTTATCGTTCATACCGTTTGAAAATCCGTGAAATTCAGAATTGTATTTATGCCGCAATTTTGCAATCGCTTTTGTACATTCAGCCTTTTCATCGCGGGAATTATATACAAGAATCACCGTTCCGCCCGGCCGCAATACACGTCTGCATTCACGCCGAAACGCGTCGGGATCAAACCAGTGAAACGCCTGTGCTGCCATGATACAATCGACGCTGTTATCGGGCAGATTCATATTGCCGTCACTACCGTTTACAGAAACAAAATCCCGGTTTTCGGAAAGCCTTTCTTCCGCTTTTTTGCGCATGTCGGAATTCGGCTCTACCGCAAAAACCCGATACCCACATTGAAGCAGCTGCTCTGTAAGAATTCCCGTGCCCGAGCCGATGTCCGCAAAAAAGCTTCCGCCTGAAATCTTTAACGTGTTTTTCAAATAATCAAAAAACGCCGCGGCATATTTCGGCCTTGCTTTTGCATAGATCTCCGCTTTCCCGTCAAAACGGTTCGTATAATTCATCGGCGTTGCCCTCCAATATTTTCGATTGGCCGCACCAAACAACGAAAAACATAAAAAACGCATTTTGAAGTTTGCATCATTTTTCTGTTGTCAAAAAATACAGTCAAACCGACTTCGGTTTAAAATAACTCCGGCCTATATTTTATTGAATCTTTTTCGGTAATCTGGCGAATAACCTTGCACGGATTTCCCGCTGCCAAAGAATGAGGCGGAATATCTCGGGTAACAACACTTCCCGCTCCGATAACGCACCCCTCTCCGATTGTTACGCCGCCTATGATTGTTACATTACTCGCGATCCAGCAATTTGAATGGATTGTTACGGGCTTTCCGTATTCATCATCATACGGACTTCCGTCTTCCTTGAATTTGATATTTCGCTCTTGCCAGCGAAGCGGATGAACGGGAGCTGCAACCGTACAGTTCGGTCCAAAAAACACATTGTTACCGATATTGACAGGACAGATGTCCAATACGGTAAAATTAAAATTTGCGTAGCAATTCTGTCCGAAGGTTGTAAAAGTGCCGTAATCAAAATAGATCGGCCCTTGCAGAAACAATCCTTTTCCCTGATGGGGAATCAGTTCATCCAAAATTTTCTTTCTTTCAGGATCATCCTCATACAGGCTGTTATATTTTTGAGAAAGTTGATGCGCTCTTTTTCTCATTTCGGTTAATCTTTGATTGCTTGGATCGTAAATTTTTCCGGCAATCATTTTTTCTGCTTCATTCATAACATTATTCTCCAAAATTCCGATTTGCAGCACTCATTATATCAATTGATAAAGCGCTAAGCAAGAAAGAGATAAAAAGTCCACCGTAATTATACCCAAATTACGGTGGACTTATGGCGGAGGGAAAGGGATTCGAACCCTTGTGGGCTTGCACCCAAACGGTTTTCAAGACCGCCTCGTTATGACCGCTTCGATATCCCTCCGGATCCAATATTCTGCAAGCAATCCATTTAAAACAGCCATACTCAGCAGAACAGGGATAATTATATCACAAGGGACTTCAATTGTCAAACAAATTTTCGTTCACCGCGTTCCAGATTCTCTCCGAAACCGTTTTTATATCTGCATCGGAATCAACAATGATAATTGTTTCATCTGAAAAAAACGAAAATACTTGCATAAAAGATTGTCTCACTCTTTTCAGAATTTCGGTTTTTTCATAAATTTCGGTGGAAACCCGTCCCTTTTGAATTCTTTGAAGGCAGCTCTCCGGGTCTAAATCCAAAAATAAACAAATATCCGGCTTGCGAATCACCGGACAATTTCGATTCATATCCATTGTCCACTTCATATCCCTCTCGCTCTCCATGCCCTGATAGGCACAGGTCGAATAGTAATAACGGTCGCAAATAACATCGATTCCGCGCTCTAACAATGAAACAATGCCGTCACTTTTATCCGTATTGTGACCGATGCGGTCGGCAGTAAATAATGCGGCAAGCTCCCGAGGACCAATGCAAAACCGTCCTTTCAGCGCATCCCGGCAAAGACCTCCTGCCGCGCTTTGCGTCGGCTCCGCCGTAGCAATAACTTTTCTTCCCGCAGCCTCTAATTTTTCCTTTAACAATGCAATCTGCGTTCCTTTTCCGCTGCCGTCCAGTCCCTCTACCACAATCAGTTTTCCGATGTTTTTCATGATTGCACCCATCCTTTTTGTTTCTTCATCTCATTATATATTAATTTTATGTTTTTTTCAACACTCCGTCCGCTTCATTCCCTTTTGTTTGTGAAATTTTGTTGCTAAATATTCAATTCTATGCTATAATAATATCTGTAT
>CAKRMZ010000006.1 GCA_934365155.1 uncultured Eubacteriales bacterium
GAGATAGGGACGGCAGCGGCGTTTCGCCTTTTTAAGAGTAAAAGAAACGGATTCGGTGTTTTGTTTTGGGATTTTCTCGGAACATCATTTTGAATTTTCGCTCCTTAAAAAAATCTATTGACAAATCCAAAACTCAAGTTTATAATAGCCTTGAAGTTAGCAGGCGGTAACTTAAAAAAGACCGCTTTTTTTACCAAAATATGGTTAGCTACAGCTAACCATAGCTTCCCGTTTTTTATCTTAAGAAATTGAATCTATTCGAGTGTATTTATTATAGGAGGTGCCATGATGGCTATTGTGGAATTTAAAGATGTAAGTCGTGTATATGTCAGTGCCGATCATGAACTGAGAGCGCTGGATCATGTGAACATGACGCTTGATGAGGGAAAATTTGTAGTAATTTTAGGCCCAAGCGGCGCGGGAAAAAGTACATTGCTCAATTTGCTCGGCGGACTGGACAGCCCGACAGGCGGGAAGATTTTTGTGGAGGGACAGGATATCTCCGCATTGTCGAGCGATGCGCTTGCCGCTTACCGCGCATCGACGGTAGGTTTTGTATTTCAATTTTATAATTTAGTGCCGACGCTTACGGTCTATGAAAATGTGGCACTGGTAAAAGAGATTGCAAAGAATGCTCTTTCCGCAAAAGAAATGCTGGAAGAGGTGGGGCTGTCAGACCATTTGAAGAATTTCCCATCGGAACTTTCGGGAGGAGAACAGCAGAGAGTGTCGATTGCCCGTGCACTGGCAAAAAACCCGAAGATTTTGCTTTGCGATGAACCCACCGGGGCCTTGGATTCCGAAACGGGTGTAATGGTATTAAAATTGCTGCTTAAAATGGCACGCAACTATAAAAAGACCATTGTTATCGTTACGCACAACCAGAATATTGCAAAAATGGCGGACACTGTTCTGCGCGTGAAAAATGGTAAAATCGTATCCCGTGAGGAGCAATCCCGTCCTGCTTCCGCTGACGAGATCGATTGGTAAAGGAGTGTAGGAGACCATGCTGTTTCGAAAATTATGGAGAACAATGGGGCTGTATAAAGCGCAGTTCATTTCCATGATGATTATGATTACACTCGGAATCGGAATATTTGTCGGATTCAATATGGAGTGGGTCAGCATTCGAGAAAATACCGAAACATTTTTTGAACAGAGCGGATATGCCGACTATCGAATCCTATCCGACAAGGGCTTTTCTGAGGAGGATTGCAGAAAAATTCAGGCTTTGGATGAGGTTTCTGCGGCAGCACGTTATATTTCCGTGAATGCGGATGTAAAAGAACGGGACGGCGACAGTGTAGCTCTTTCCGTAACAGAGGATGCGAATGTTTCGGGGATGGTGATGATCGAAGGAAAGGAATATGACAGCGAAAGCATAGACGGAATTTGGCTTTCCGACCGTTATGCCGATGCCAACGATATTCGAATCGGCGATACGCTGACGCTGGTTTATAAAGGCTTTGAAATCAAAGGAAGTGTGGTAGGCTTTATCAAAGCCGGTGAACACATGATTTGCGTTCGCGACGAAAGCCAGCTGATGCCGGATTACAGCACGTACGGCTTTGCCTACATTTCCCCCGCTATGTATGAAAAAAATATCGGAGCGGTATTTTATCCGCAGATTAATGTAATTTCCGATGCGGAGAAAAAAGAATTTTCCGACGTGGTCAATCAAGCGCTTGATGCAACGGCTTTGATTCTTACCAAAGATGATACCGCTTCTTATGCGCAGGCGAACGGAGAGGTGGAAGAGGGCAAAACCATGGGAGCCGTGTTGCCGGTCCTGTTTTTGCTGATTGCGGTCTTAACGATGGTTACGACGATGCACCGGTTGGCTGTTCGGGAGAAAACGCAGATCGGTACGTTGAAAGCACTTGGATTCCGGGATCGCACTATTATTTTTCATTACAGCTCCTATGCTTTGATGATCGGACTTGTGGGCTCTTTGGTCGGCATAGCGCTCGGCTATGGAATTGCATGGTATATTATGAACCCAAACGGGATGATGGGTACCTATTTGGATATGCCCGAATGGAAGCTGTATTTGCCGTGGTTCTGTTATGTTGTTATATTTTCCGTGATTGCACTTTTGACGCTGATCGGTTTTTTATCCGTTCGGCAAATGCTGAAGGGGTCTGCGGCGGAATCATTGCGTCCGTACATCCCGAAAAAAATGAAGCCGCTTCTTTTGGAGCGGACCGGGATTTTTCAAAGGCTTTCTTTCGGTACCCGATGGAACTTGCGGGATATTATGCGTCATAAGTCCCGCACGGCGATGAGCCTTGTCGGTATTGTCGGCTGCATGGCGATTATTATTTGTGCGTTCGGTATGCGGGATACCATGAAAGCATTTTTAAATATGTACTATGACGGAGCTTTAAAATACTCTTCCCGAATTTATATTTCGGAGAATGCCGAACCTGATAAGGTGGATGCTTTGATTGAGAAGTATAACGGCGACTGGAGCTCTTCTGTCGGTGTGTCGGTGGAGGATAAAACAGTCTCGCTGGATATTTATAATGTCGGACATTCTTTGGTGCGTTTCCCGGATTTGAATGCGGAATATGCCGAAATCGGGCATGACGGGGCGTATATCTGTCAGCGTTTGGCCGACAGACTCTGTGTATCCATCGGAGATTCCTTTACGGTTTCGCCCTACGGCAGCAATCAAAAATACAATTTGAAGGTAGCGGGGGTCATTCGCAGTGTGTCGGAGAATATTGTAATTTCCTCCGAATATGCCGAAAAAATAAATATTCCGTATGCGATTGATTCGATATATACCGAAACCGAAAAAGCAAATATTGCGGCAAGCCCTGAAATTAAGAGTATTCAGTCGAAACAGATGATCATAGATTCCTTCGATACTTTCACGGATATTATGGATATTATGATTTATCTTTTGGCGTTTGGCGCGGCCATTTTGGGTATTGTTGTTTTGTATAATTTAGGGGTGATGAGTTATACGGAGCGATATCGTGAGATGGCTACGTTAAAGGTTGTCGGATTCAAGGATAAAAAGATTGGGCATTTGCTTATCAGCCAAAACCTGTGGCTGACTCTGATAGGCTCGATAATCGGTTTGCCGCTCGGTGTATTGTCGCTGGATTATCTGCTGAAATCCCTGGCCTCCGAATATGAAATGAAATTAACGATCGGCCCGCTGACGTATATTATCGGAGTGCTTTTAACGTTTGGTGTGTCGCTGATTGTAAGTATTGCCGTTGCGGGGAAAAATAAAAAAATTGATATGGTAGAAGCGCTGAAAAGTGCGGAATAATGAAAAGCGCATACCAAAAAACAGACTCTCTTTCGGAAATCGGCTTTGAAATAAGAATCAAAGTCGATACCCATCCGAAGAGAGTCTGTTTTATCTACTTGTCAAAATCAGACATAAACATGGACAACGCGCGGAATATTTCCGAAATCGTAAAGGACATCACATTTTTTGCCCAGGCTTTCAAACAGTGCGGCGCAGGGCAACGTTGTGTCATATCCGGCTTCAAGCAGAATGTGTCCGCCCGGTCGCACATGACGGAGCCATAAATCGGCAATAGTCCGGTAAAAATCCATTCCGTCTTTGCCGCCGTCAAGGGCAATCGAAGGCTCATGTTGGACCTGCGCCTCCAAAAACGGCAGCTCGGCGCTGCGAATATAGGGAGGATTGGAGATCAGCAGATCAAAGTTTCCGATGCTGTGGGCAAAGGAAGAACTGCAAATATCGTTTTGACACAAAGTGATTCGGGAGAGCACTTGATGCCGTTTCGCATTTTCTTTTGCGGCCCAAAGAGCCCGGTCCGAAATATCCACGGCAAAGCAATGGGTTTTTTCGGTATTGGCGAGGATAGCGATTGCCAAGCAGCCGCTGCCGGTGCAAAGATCGGCAAAACAATCTCCGGGATGCAGAAGTGCACAGGCGGCTTCCACTAAAAATTCACTGTCGGATCTTGGAATCAGACAATGCGGATTGACATGAAATTTCATGCCGAAAAACGGGCTTTCGGAAAGAAGATAGGCCAGCGGCATTTCTGAATCCGTCCGCTGTTTTGCGGTTTGCAATACCGCATCTGCCAGGGAATCCGGAATTTCAAGATTTGGGTTTTCAAGGATTCGGCTACGGTCCGTATCGAGAAAATGCTCTAAAATCAAATAGGCTTCATATTCTGCCTCCGGCAGCCTTTCAAGCTCTGCAAAGAGGGATCCTTTTAATTGTTGTAGCGTCATTGTAAGGGAGCGCTGTCCTCGGCGCGGTCGGAAGAAATCCTTTTATCGTCGACAGTTTCTGTATCGGAATTTACGGGTGCTCCGTCCGATACGGAAGTATTGTCGGAGGCGTTGGCATATTGTTTAAAGGTTTCCGGAAAAAGCTCCGGCATTGCACATTTGAGAGCCGTAATGGCTACTTCCAATTGCTCGAGATCCGGCTCGCGGGTAGTGATTTTTTGCATCATCAGGCCGGGGAAGGATACGATGCGAACAAACAGGTTGTTATGTTTTCCGGCATACATGATGAATTCATAGCCGATTCCCACAATTAACGGCAAAAGCGCAAGCTTTGTAAGAAGCCGCAACCAATAATTTTCCCATGTGACAAAGGGAAGAGAGAAGATCAAAATGCTTAAAATCAGCATTACAAACAGAAAACTGGTACCGCAGCGAGGATGAAGACGAGATTGCTTTTTAGCATTTTCCGGGGTGAGCTCTTCACCGTTTTCAAAGCAGAAAATGCTTTTGTGTTCTGCGCCGTGGTATTGATAAAGACGTCGAATATCTTTGACAAGTCCGGTGAGGGAAATGTACAGAATAAATATCAGGATGCGCAAAAGCCCTTCAATCAGATTCTTGAACCAGCCGATTCCGTCGCACAGCCGATCTACGGTGCTGGCGAGAAATGTCGGCACGAGGGAAAACAAAAAAATTCCCAAAGCGATGCCGAGGATGCTGGAGATGGCCATTAGAATGTTCATAAAGCTTTTCCCGAGATGGCGGTCGATCCATTGTTCGAATTTTCCGGGTTCTTCGCTGCCCTCCGGTACCGCCTCCTGCGCGGAGACCGATAGGGTGCGGTAACTTAAAATCATCATTTCGACATAGTTTACAATTCCGCGCAAAACAGGGATGTTTAAAATTCGATGCTTTGAGCGCACAGAATGAAATTGGTGATTGGTAACCGCAATGGAGCCGTCGGGTTTGCGCACGGCAATGCTGTAAGAAGAACCGCTTTTCATCATAACGCCTTCAATAACGGCCTGCCCTCCGACCTTGCCGAGTCGGCAGGAAATTTGATTTTGCGATTTGTTTTTTGTAGTCATATATTATTAAAAAACCTTTTCCTTTGTTTTTCATTCAAGCTTTATAAACTTATTATAGCAAAAATCACGGTTAAAGTATATATAAAAAGATAAAATTTTATGTAAACATTAGAAATTACAGGTAAGCATATTTACTTCGAAAATGAAATATGCTATAATAAAAAATATGGTATTATATATCGGTAATCACAGAGATCAATTGAAAGCGGAGGTGAGTTTTTGAACCGACAGCACGACAAAGAATATGATTTAATCGATTATATTATGGTATTAGAGGACTCCTTGCGCGAAATCAAAAATGTTCGTCCGGTCAAAAATGCTCGCAGATTGTTTGACAGTGTGAAGCAAGAGATTAAAATTATACGTGAGCGAGACCCGGCTGCGCAAAATGATCTTGAGGTATTGTTTTTGTATTCCGGACTTCATGCGGTGATGGCATACCGTGTTTCGCACAAACTGTATATCCATAAACGATATTTTTCGGCACGAATGGTCAGCCAGTTGGCAAAATTTTTAACCGGAATCGAAATTCATCCCGGTGCCAAGATCGGACGAGGATTGTTTATTGATCACGGTTGCGCGGTGGTCATCGGTGAAACGGCGGAAATCGGAGATAACTGCACGATTTATCAGGGCGTTACACTGGGGGGCACGGGCAAGGATGTAGGAAAGCGCCATCCGACTCTCGGTAATAATGTTATGGTCGGTGCCGGTGCTAAGGTGCTCGGTCCGTTTAAAGTGGGAGATAATTCAAAGATTGCGGCAAACGCCGTAGTATTAGAGGAAATCCCGCCGGATTCGACAGCGGTCGGAATCCCCGCACGGGTTGTGAGACGAAAAGACGCAGAGAAAAAAGAATGCCCCAAAAACGATTTGGATCAGATTCATATCCCCGATCCGATTTCACAAGAGCTTTGCAAGCTTCAAATGCAGATTGAAAAGCTGGAACAGACGATAAAAAATCTGGAGAAAAACTCCAAATAAAATAGAGAGAAAATATATGAAGCTATACAACACCTTATCGAGAGAAAAAGAGGAATTTCATTCGCTGGAGCCCGGGAAGGTCAAAATTTATTCCTGCGGCCCGACCGTCTATAATTATGCGCATATCGGAAATATGCGCACTTATCTTTTCATGGATCAGCTGCGCCGTACGCTGAAATGGAACGGATATGATCTTTTGCATGTCATGAATATTACCGATGTCGGACATTTGGTATCGGATGCGAATGACGGCGAAGATAAAATGGAAAAAAGCGCCCGTGAACAGCAGAAATCACCGTATGAGATTGCAAAATTTTATACGGATGTGTTCATGAGCGACCTTGATAAACTGGCCATTTCAAAACCGGAAATTATTCCGCGTGCTACGGACAATATTCAGGAAATGATCGATTTTGTTTCCGATTTGTGCAAAAAAGGCTACGGCTATGAGACCTCGGACGGTATTTATTTTGATATTTCAAAATTTCCCGCTTACGGAAAGCTTTCCCGCTTGAATATCGAGGATCAGCTTGCCGGTGCGCGTGTCGAGGTCAATGATGAAAAGCGTCATCCCGCCGATTTCGCACTTTGGAAAAAGGCGCCGAAGGAGCATATTATGCAATGGCCGTCCCCGTGGGGAATGGGCTATCCCGGCTGGCACATTGAATGCTCGGCAATGGGACTGAAATATTTAGGCGAGGAATTTGATATTCACACAGGCGGTGTCGATCATATTCCGATCCATCACGAAAATGAGATTGCGCAGTCCGAGTGCCGTCTCGGCCATCCTGCCGTGCATTATTGGATGCACAGTGAATTTATGTTGGTCAATAACGGGAAAATGTCCAAAAGCTTAAAAAACACCTATACTGTCAGCCAGTTAGAGGAAATGGGGTATTCTCCGCTTGCGTTCCGTTATTTCTGCCTGAATGCGCACTATCGTTCCAAACTGAACTTTACCTTTGAGGCAATGGATAGCGCGGCAAAATCGCTGTCCAATTACCGCGCGGCGGCAAAGAAACACAAAGGACAAAACGGTGCGGTAGAGGATTCTGTAATTGACGGATATCTTCGGGAATTTGAAGATGCTGTGAATGATGATTTGAATATTCCGAAAGCGCTCGGAATTGCATGGAATGCTGCTAAGCATGATGTGAAATCTCAAAAAATCTACGATTTGCTGCTGCGATTTGATAATATTTTAGCGCTGAATATTGAAGCAGAAGAAAAAAAAGAAGAAGTCGCCGCACCGCTTGATGAAGAAATCAAAATGATGATTGAGCAGCGGAATGAAGCAAGAAAAAATAAGGATTATGCGCTTGCCGACCGGATTCGGAATGAGCTGAAGGAAAAGGGCGTTATGATTGAGGATACTGCAGAAGGAACCAAATATAAGCTCATATAATTTTCTAATTCATGAAAAAGAGGTCTTTTTATGCATAATTCTGAACATCCGAAAACGGAATTACTTTGCCTGTTCGGCGGAAAATCAACGGAATATGAGGTGTCACTTCGGAGTGCATATTCTGTTTTAAAAAATCTAAGCCGTGAGAAATATCATATTCATATGGCGGGTGTTACCCGCACGGGAGCGTTTTATTATTACAGCGGTGATGCGGAGAATATTCCGAGTGATCGCTGGAGCTGCGATCCGGCATTTTTATCGCCTTTGAAATTTTGCCCGGGATCTGATTTTCCCATTCGTTATGAAAAGGATGGACGGGATCTTCCGTTAAAGATTGATGTTATCTTTCCGGTGATGCATGGTACCAACTGTGAAGACGGACGTCTTCAAGGGATGTTGGAGCTGCTTTGTATTCCCTTTGTCGGCCCCGGCTGCGTGGCAAGCGCCGTGTGCATGGATAAAACGCTGACAAAGATGGTTTTGGAGCATTACCATATTCCGCAGGCGCGCTCTTTGTTCTTTTGGCGTACGGACATTATGAATTCTCTCGAAACGCTGGTGCAGAAGGCGGAAGCTGCCTTTACATATCCGATGTTTATAAAACCCTCCAGCGCCGGCTCCTCGGTGGGGGCCGCACCGGCATCCGACCGGCAGTCGCTGATCAAAGCGTTACAATGTGCCGCTCAATATGATGAAAAGGTTTTAGTCGAAGAATATATGGATGCACGCGAGGTCGAGGTGGCTGTTCTCGGGAACGGGGCCGATATTACGGCTTCCACACCGGGAGAAATTGATCCCGGCAGTGAATTCTATGACTACGATACGAAATATAATCGGGATACAGCCTCCTATTTTATTCCCGCACGTCTTAGCGAAAATACCCGAAAGCGACTTTGTGTTTTGGCAAAGCAAATTTATCGTGCACTGGGATGCAAAGGACTTTCCAGAGTGGATTTTTTTGTTTCGAAGGGCGCAGAGGAAGCGATTGTTTTTAATGAAATCAATACACTTCCGGGCTTTACGTCAATCAGTATGTACGCAAAGATGTTTGCATATGACGGCGTTGCCTTTTCAGAGCTTTGCGATCGCTTGATTGCATTGGCTTTGGAAAACCACGCAGTGTGATTATAGGCGGTGAGAGTATTGGATAAACAGAGTGCGCCGATTGGCATTTTTGACAGTGGACTGGGTGGACTTTGCGCTGTAGCCGAGTTTATCAAACGGCTTCCGCATGAAAACATGGTATATTTCGGTGACACGGCCCGTGTTCCTTACGGTACGCGTTCCGAAGAAATTGTTGTGCGATATGCGGAGCAGGACATGGCCTTTTTAATGACCAAAAAAGTGAAAGCAGTGGTGGTTGCCTGCGGCACCGTCAGTTCAACCGCGCTCCCTGTATTAAAAAAGAAATACGATGTACCTATTTTTGACGTGATTGCCCCCTCTGTCCGTGCGGCGCTGAAGGCCAGCCGAAACCATCGTATTGCTGTGATAGGGACGTCGGTATCAATACAAAGCGGGGCCTATCAAAAGGCCTTATTGGATTCCGATGAGAATATTTCGGTTACGGCTGCGGCTTGTCCTCTTTTTATTCCGCTGGTCGAGAACGGATTTATCGAGCCGGATAATGAAGTGACTACTTTAGTAGCAAGGCAATATCTAAAGCCGATTGCGGAAAGCGGCGCCGATACATTGATCCTTGGCTGTACGCATTTTCCGTTGATTCGTTCTATTATCGCGCGGGTTCTCCCCGGGGTGCATCTGATTGATACCGGTGCAGAGGCAATTGCCGCTCTGGCAGAATTTCTGAAAGAATACCACATGGAAAACGCATCAAGCGGCGTCGGAAAACGGAAATTTTTTGTCAGCGATAAGCCCCAGAATTTTAGTGCCATGGCATCGTCTATGCTTGGCGGCCATGAATATATTGATGCGGAAAAAGTGGAAACGGATGCGTTTTCGGACTAAATATTTTTTGCCATGACGGTATTGGATGCAAGACCGAAATGCTTCAATCATACTGCACAAGTATACGGTATGAAAATTGAAAAAATTACAGAATCGGAAAAGTAAATTTTCTGTTGTATTTCCTCGAAAAAAGTTATATAATAAAAAAGAAACTGAGTGAAAAAAGGAATGTTTGCAGCGTTTGCTGCGGCGGTTTTAAAAATTCATTGAGTTTTTATCAATTCGCAACAAGGAGTGTAAAGAAGAATGAGCAATTTGACCTATTCTCATGAAGTCGAGTGCATGTGTAGGGTTGAAAAAGGACCGAAACATGATCCTGCTCCGATTCCGGAAGAGGGAAAATGGGTTTGCGCAAAGCAAATTCCGGATATTTCGGGCATGACACACGGCATTGGTTGGTGTGCACCGCAGCAGGGAGCCTGCAAGTTAACGCTGAACGTAAAGGATGGCGTGATTGAGGAGGCTTTGATTGAAACCGTCGGATGTTCCGGCATGACTCATTCTGCAGCTATGGCGGCGGAAATTTTGCCCGGAAAAACAATTTTGGAAGCGTTAAATACCGATCTTGTATGTGATGCAATTAACACGGCTATGCGCGAGTTGTTCTTGCAAATTGCATACGGAAGAACGCAATCCGCTTTTTCAGAGGGCGGTTTGGTAATCGGTGCCGGACTGGAAGATTTGGGCAAGGGTAGCCGCTCACAGGTCGGCACGATGTACGGTACGAAGGCCAAGGGAGTACGCTACTTGGAAATGGCCGAAGGATATGTAACCAGAATGGCTTTGGATGCCGACAATCAGGTAATCGGCTATGAATTTGTATCTCTTGGAAAAATGACGGACTTTATTAAAAAAGGCGACAGCCCGAATGAAGCTTATGAAAAGTCCATCGGTCATTACGGCCGGTTCGATGAGGCAGTGTCCTACATCGATCCGCGCAAGCAGTAAGGGAGGTACAAAAATGGCATTGTTTGAGAGCTATGAAAGACGCGTTGATAAAATCAACGCCGTTTTGAAGGAATATGGAATTCATTCAATCGAAGAATGTAAGGAAATTACATTAAAACAGGGAATCGACTGCGATAAAATTGTTCGTGAAACACAGCCGATTTGCTTTGAAAATGCAGTGTGGGCTTATACGGTCGGCGCGGCAATTGCATTGAAAAAAGGATGCAAAAAGGCAGCGGATGCTGCAGCGGCAATCGGTATCGGTTTGCAGGCATTTTGCATTCCGGGTTCGGTTGCCGAAAACCGCAAGGTGGGTCTCGGACACGGCAATTTAGGATCCATGCTTCTCTCCGATGAGACGGAATGCTTTTGCTTCTTGGCCGGACATGAGTCTTTTGCCGCAGCGGAAGGTGCAATTAAAATTGCGTTAAATGCCAATAAGGTTCGCAAAAAACCTCTCCGTGTAATTTTGAACGGACTTGGCAAGGATGCTGCTTTTATCATCTCCAGAATTAACGGCTTTACATATGTGGAGACGGAATTTGATCCTTTTACCGAGGAAGTTACAATTGTGAAGGAAGTTCCGTATTCCAAGGGTCCCCGTGCGGATGTTCGTTGCTACGGCGCGGATAATGTTCCGGAGGGTGTGGCAATTATGAAACTGGAAAAAGTGGGCGTTTCCATCACCGGAAACTCTACGAACCCGACACGTTTCCAGCATCCGGTAGCCGGCACCTATAAGAAATGGTGTGTAGAAAACGGCGTGAAGTATTTCTCTGTTGCGTCCGGCGGCGGAACCGGCCGTACACTTCACCCGGATAACATGGCAGCAGGTCCCTCCAGCTACGGCATGACCGATACGATGGGACGTATGCATTCAGATGCGCAGTTTGCAGGTTCTTCTTCTGTTCCGGCACATGTAGAGATGATGGGTCTGATCGGTATGGGTAACAACCCGATGGTCGGTGCAACCGTTGCTGTTGCCGTTGCAGTTGAGGAGTCTACCAAAGGCTGATAAGCACAGATCATAATGCATGTGTGAAAATGACGGTAAAAAGCGTAACATTGAACTGTCTTTTCTTATTACATACCAAGATGCATTTCATTTAAAAATCGCTTTGCTCGGATATACACCTTATGTTGGTGTGTATATCCGAGCGGGCGATATTTTTTCGAAAAAGCTTCGGTGGGATTGCGATGTAAAGTCTTGCTGCGACTTGTTTTTGCCTCTTCACTACCCGATTTAGCGGGATTTGCAAAAAAAAACAGAGACGACTGCACCGTCGTCTCTGTTTTTTTTGCAAATCGTATGGAAGCTTTGATATCTTTTTTATATGTTACAGGGAAGTGCAAACCAGAAATCGGAACCGCGGCCTTCCTCACTTTCAACTCCGAAGGGCGCATTGTGCAAAAGCAGGATGTTTTTTACAATGGAAAGCCCGATCCCGCTGCCGACCATTGCACGTTTATGAGGGGTATCCGCACGGTAATATCGATCCCAAATGAAGGGAAGCTTTTCCTTGGCAATGCCCTCGCCGCTGTCAATTACATCAATTCGGATATAAGGCTTTTGGTTGGAAGAATAGGCACTTTGTATAATTTGTATTCTTTTTTGTTCTCCGCTGTATAGCACTGCATTTCCGATGAGATTATAAATTACCTGTTCGATTTTTTTAGCATCGGCATATACAAAGGCTTCTTCTTCAAAGGAAAATTTGATGCTATAACCGGAGGATTCCAATAATTTTTGCTGCCGTTTTACAATGTCAGCGATGTTTTGCGTGAGATTATAAGCCTCAATATGTAAAGTTGTTTGCCCGGACTCCAATTTTGAGAGATCAATCACATCATTGACTAAAGTGCTCAGGCGCTTTGCCTCATCCACAATAATTTGCGCATTTTCGGCGGTATTTTCTCCCGGTATATCCCGCATCATCTCACTGTATCCGCTGATCAGGGTGAGAGGTGTGCGCAAATCGTGTGAAATATTGGCGATCAGTTCTCGGCGCAGATTTTCGGTTTTTTGAATTTCTTCATCTGCTGCGGCAAGGCTTTGACTCAGTTGTTCAATTTCGCGATATCCCGTAACGGCGAATTGCGGATGCTCATCTCCTTTTGCCATTTTGCGCGCTGCGTTATTCAGTCGAATGATCGGAGATGTGATTTTCTTGGAGATCAAGAGCGAAAACAGCAGTGCTAACAGAATAAAGCAACCGCCGATAAAAAAGAGCTGTGTTGTAAGTGTCGATACCGTTTCGGACATTGGGCTGAGGCTGGAGTTCAGCATTAAAAAAGCGTCCGGGTAAATATTGTCGCCGGTGTAAAGTGCTTTGATGTAAACAAGGCTGTGCGAGACATCGGTTTGATTTTCTTCCCAATTTTCGTCAAAATAAAAAGGGGAGTCTAAGTATCCGTTTGAAATCTCTGCTGTGTAGATACCGCCGTTTTCCAATACTGCGGAAAAAATTCGCTGTCTTTCTGCCGTGTTCATGCGATGAATATAGCAATAATGCAGAACTTCCGCATCCTGTATGATGGCTCCGCTTCGGTCACAAATGCAGATGCAAATGCGGTATTCGGAAGAAAGTGAACTGCAAAGGCTTTCGAGGTTTTCCGGTTGATCAATGTTGCTTTCGATAATGTCTGCGCATTCACGGATTTTTCGCTGTTTGACAGATTTATAAAAGTCATCTAAGAAAACCAGCTCAAATAAAGCCAGCGCAATCAGCATCAGTGCAGTAAAAGATGCAAAATAAACAAAAAGTTTAAAGCGAATCGAATGTTTTGACTTTTTTTCAGCAGTTTTCAAATCGATAACCCATTCCTCTCAGTGTTACAATAAAACGGCTGTAGGGGCCGAGCGATTTGCGCAGTAATTTGATGTGGGTATCTAAGGTGCGGTCATCGCCGATAAAATCATATCCCCATACATCTTCAATCAACTGTTTGCGCGAAAGAGCAAGCCCGCGATTTTTTATAAAATAGAATAAAAGGTCATACTCTTTCGGAGTGAGATCAATCCGGTGATTGTCAATGCTGACAATTCGGGCATCCAAATCGACATGCAAACCTTCGATTTCAAAAATTTTGTTTTCCAAAGGCTTCTTCTTGGTGCGGTTTAAAACGGCGGCGATACGCATCATGAGTTCTTTGGGTGAGAAGGGCTTTACGATATAGTCGTCTACCCCGACCTCAAAGCCGTGGATGCGGTCATATTCCTCGCCGCGTGCCGAGAGCATGATGACCGGAACATCGCCGGTTTTCTTTATTTCACGGCAGGTGGAAAACCCATCTAAAAACGGAAGCATAACATCCAAAACTACCAGATCAAACGATGTTTTGCGGCAAAGCTCAATGGCCGTTAATCCGTCTCCGGCTTCCGTGATATCATAGCCTTCAAACTGTGCATATTTTTTGATAATCTGACGGATGTTTTCTTCATCGTCAACAATTAAGATTCGATTTTTCTTTTCCATGGCAAAAATCCCCTTTGGTCGTATTTCAAAAATGAGTGTACGGATACAGCGAAATGTTTGATTTACTTCTTTTTCGTTTCGGGCATTGCGGTGATACCGGCGAGCGGATTTTGGTCCATCGCATGGCGAATGCTTTCATCATTGACATGGGTATAAATCTGAGTGGTGTTGAGTTGCTCATGCCCTAAAATATCTTTGAGTATTCGGACATCTACTTTTCCGCTCTGATACATTAATGTTGCCGCAGTATGCCGGAGCTTGTGTGTGGACATTTTGCGGTATTTCAGTCCTGCACGGTCGAGATATTTATAAACCATCCATTGTACGGTTTTTTGACTGATGCGAATTCCGCGCCTTGAGATAAAGAGTGCGTCTTTGTGTGCAGGCTTTATTTCCATTGTGTTGCGTTTGGCAATATAATTTTGCAGTGCCGACGAACAGGCTTCATTCAAATAGATGATCCGTTCTTTGGAGCCTTTGCCTAAAACACGGACATTTTTAAGATCCGGAGACAGATCGGAGAGATTGATATTGCAAAGCTCCGATAAGCGCATTCCGCAGTTTAAAAACAGCGTAATAATTGCAAAATCACGTGTGCGGCTTTCGCTTTCTGTGTCGTCTGCTACAGCGGATAAAAGCTGAAAACTTTCCTCAAGGCTTAAATATTTCGGCAGACTCTTTTTGGCTTTGGGACCGTCGATGTCCGCAGAGGGATCATTGTCAAGGAGCTTTGCTTTCTTATGATAGTATTTGAAAAAGGCTTTAATCGCAGAAAGCTTTCTGGATCGGGCTGCGAACGCGTTCTGACGGACATTTGCGGCATATGTCAGAAACGAATAAATATCACCGGTGCGGATATTGCGGACAAAATCCAGATCAACGCAGGATATATCGATATGTGCAACCTCATCGCTTTTTAAGTCGATCCCCCGCCGAGTGGCAATCAGATATCGAAAAAAGGTACGCAGATCCACTAAATATTCGTCAACCGTCTTTACCGAACAATTTTGTATGGTGATTTTATAGTTTTTGAAATCTTCTAATACTTGAGGCGAAACATAGTTTGTAGGCTCTTTTTTTGACATGTTTTCCTCCGAAATTTAATATAGCAATTACATCTATATTATACAAAATTTCACTCTGAACAAATGGATAAACTGTAAATTTTCGCACCGCACTTGATTTTTGCAATGAAATCTTTTACAATAGAATTTGTTAACAGCGCTTGATTCATAGGAGGAATATGTGATGAAAGCCTTTTGGAAAGATAATTCTTACGTGATTGTGAAACTGATTTTGAATCAGCTTGCGATTGTTATTTTTTCAGCACTTCTTGCTGCGACATATCCGTATCAATTTATTTATTTAATGACATCCGTATTTTCAATTTTATTTTATTTGTTTTTAGCTTCCACCGTGGTGTATGAGATCGGCGCGAAAGACTGCATCCGTATTGAGGCGGGAAGAATGAAAGCAACTCCTTGGCGCGGATTTTGGGTGGGCTTGTGTGCCGGTTCATTAAACGTATTGATCGGTATTGTGATCGGTGTGGCAGCCCTTTTCAAAGCATCGGGGAATTTGGCCGAACGGGTTTATGCAGTTTGTGTGGCGTTGGCCCGAATCGGACAGGCGATGTATTTAGGGGTAATCAATGTGTTTCATCTTGGCGCTTGGTGTTATCTGATCATTCCGCTTCCGGCCATTTTTGTTTGTACCTTAGTTTACTATCTTGCTCAACGCGGCGTGCTCGCTTTCCGCTCGAATAAAAAGAAAAGCGAATAATCAATCGCCGTTTGAACGGCAATATATTTTCAACGGTTCATAAACTGAATTGATATCAAAAAGGCACATAAAATTCCTGTCGGCATTCATATAAATAAATAGACTTTCTATTGCGCTCAAAGCCATAGAAAGCATCATTTTTTGAATGCGGACAGGTGATTTTTTTGAAAAGAGTAGGCAGTAACTTACTGTATATGTGCTGTTTTTTGTTAATTTCCGTTGTTTTAGTCGCAATATGTATCGGAATGTGGTTCTTGGCAAAGGTTAATTTTTCGGAATTCGGAACGGATTCTCTGACCGATAAGGGGGTTAATTTGTCTGCTTCGGAGCCGTGTTTGATCATTGATGCCGGACACGGAGGGGAAGACGGCGGGGCAGTCGGTGTTTTAGGAACTTTGGAGAAGGATTTGAATCTTGCAGTGGCCAGTACGATGGAGTGTTATGCGAAAGTGTTGGGGATTCCGGTTCAAATGACCCGCAGTGAGGATTGTCTGCTTTCCGGTGATGCGGTTTCCGCTCGGAAAAATGCGGATTTAAAAAATCGCACGCTGATTGCGAAGGAGCATCCGGAGGCTGTTTTTTTAAGTATTCATATGAATTCTTTCGTCGGAGCGAAGTGCCAGGGACTCCAGGTATTCTATTCCAAAAATCATGAGCGGAGCAAGGAGATTGCCCAAAGCATTCAGGAGCTTTGCGCAACAGTGCTGCAGAAGGACAATACGCGTGTTCCCAAGGCGGCGGGCTCTAATATTTATCTTTTGGACCGGATTCAAAATCCGGCTGTGTTGGTAGAATGCGGATTTATTTCCGATGCCGAGGAGGAACAACGCCTCTGCAGTGAAAAGTATCAAAAGCAAACGGCATTGATGATTTTAGGGGCTGTTTGCCCTTTTCTCCAATATACAAAGGAACCGTAAAGACAGACGAAACAAACATGAAAAGAGAGGAATGTCCGAATGAAAGGATCCAAAACGTTTTTTGTTTGCAATGAATGCGACTACCGCGCTTCCAAATGGATGGGAAAATGTCCTTCCTGCGGTGCGTGGAACAGTTTTTCAGAAGAGCAGAGCGAGCCGGAGCCGGTTGTCGGAAAACGGAAAGCTCCGCGGGTCTGTGCACCGGATGAAGGGAATCCGGCAATGGCGTTCGGCGATTTGGAACTTCCCGAATATATGCGGCAGAGCACCGGCATGGGAGAGGTAGACCGCGTGCTCGGCGGCGGATTGGTGTTAGGATCTGTGGTGCTGTTGAGCGGTGAGCCCGGAATCGGTAAATCAACGCTACTGCTTCAAATCAGCGATGCCTTGGGACTGAATAAAAAGGTTCTTTATGTGTCGGGTGAGGAATCTCGCGGACAGATTAAACTTCGGGCACAGCGGCTTCATGTTCAGGGGAACGGACTGTATGTGCTGACGGAAACGAATGTTTCTAAAATTTTGGCGCAGGCGGAGCGCTTGAAGCCGGATATTATTATTGTGGATTCCATTCAAACGATTTATCAGGACGAAATTTCCAGCTCTCCCGGAAGTGTGACACAGGTAAAAGCGGTGACGGAAGCCTTTATTGCAAAGGCCAAAAGCGAAGGCATCTCTGTCTTGATGGTGGGGCATGTAAATAAAGAGGGGTCGATCGCCGGACCGAAGGTTTTGGAACACATGGTGGATGCTGTCATCTATTTTGAAGGTGAAAAGCAACAAAGCTATCGTATTATCCGGGCAATTAAAAACCGTTTCGGTTCTACGAATGAAATCGGGGTTTTTACAATGGGAGACCATGGACTTTGCGAGGTGGAAAACCCTTCGGAAATGCTTATTTCGGGAAGACCGCTGAATGTATCGGGAAACTGCACGGTTTGCATTATGGAAGGAACCCGTCCGATTTTAGCTGAAATTCAAGCATTGGTCGCTCGCACGTCGTTTCCCGTGCCGAGGCGGACTTCGGCGGGAATCGATTATAATCGGATTGCTCTGCTGATTGCCGTGCTCGAAAAACGGTTGGGCTTGCCTTTTCATACAAACGATGTGTACCTCAATGTAGTCGGGGGCTTGCGTATCGATGAACCGGGCGCGGATTTGGCGATTGTTATGGCATTAATTTCCGGTATCAAAGATATTCCGTTGCCGGACGATTTGCTTGCGGTGGGGGAGGTCGGACTCGCAGGAGAGTGCCGTTCTGTTTCCAATGCAGAGCAGCGAATCCGTGAGGCTGCACGGATCGGATTTCGGCGTATCATTATTCCAGCCCGCAATGCGGACAAGCTGAATTCAGATGATTTTGACATTGAGATTATTCCGGCAAAAAGCGTATTTGACGTGTTGAAATTATTTCCGGTCAAGAAGGATTAATTGATAAAAAAGTTTGAGCGGCATATTTTAAATGCCGCTTTTCTTTGCGGTGCATATAGTAATAAAAGAAAAAGGCCATCGAAAAACCGGGAGATACGCCGATATAGGAAAGGCCTTGATTCATTCGGAGCATACATAAAAATGATATTTCGATATTTACATTTGAATAAGAAAAATTGCATACTGACTTTGATCGGAAGCGCAATTTTAGCGTTTGGGCTTTACCAGATTCATTCGTTTTCCGGCGTGACGGAGGGCGGTGTTTTAGGCGCTACATTGCTTTTTTATCACTTGTTCGACATCTCTCCGGCAATATCCGGCTTTATAATGAATGCAATATGCTATATTTTAGGTTGGAGGATGTTAGGAAAGGAATTTATCGGATATTCCGTGATTGCAGGCGGAAGCTTTTCTCTGTATTATGCAATTTTTGAACGCTTTGAACCTTTCTGGCCACAGCTTGCGGATCATCCTCTTGCGGCTGCTCTCTTAGGTGCTTTGTTCGTTGGTGTCGGTGCCGGACTTTGTGTGCGTTCCGGAGGGGCGCCGAGCGGTGACGATGCGCTGGCGATGGCAATTTCAAAGCTTGTGCGCATTCGAATTCAGTGGGTGTATTTAATATCTGATTTGATTGTTTTGGCATTATCGATCAGTTATATTCCGATCAGACGGTTAATGTATTCACTTCTGACTGTAGTTTTGTCCGGACAGCTTATTGGCTTAATACAGCGTCTGCCGTTTCATCCCAAAAAAATTATGAAAGAAGCTGCCGACAAGACAGAAAGCAATTAAAAAACAGAGCCTTAATGTGATATGCCGCTCCGTATACGGAGTGGCATATTTTTATCGGTTGTTTTCCGGGGCTTTTATTATTTAACATGGAAATATCGGTGATTAGGAACCTTGCAGTTTGTTTCGGCATACGATAGTAAAGAAAAAATCAATGAAAGGTTGCGACACAATGATTATTCATGTTGTACGATCCGGCGAGGATATTTTCAGCATTGCAAGAAGATACGGCGTTCCGGCAGAACGTATTATCCGTGACAACGAAATACAGGATCCGAATCAATTGGTGCCGGGGCAAAATTTAGTTATTTTGTTTTACAGAAGCATTTATCGAGTTAAAATGGGGGATACCTTAGAGAGCATCGCCGAGGAAAATAATATGACCGTCAAACAGCTTTATCGAAACAATCCGATACTCGGCGGACGTCCGGAGATTTATCCGGGACAGATTCTGGTGCTTGACTTCAATCAGAGAAAACAGGGGAATTTTAAGGTGAACGGATACGCGTATCCGAATATTGACCGTGATGTATTGCAGAAAACGCTACCGTATCTTACATATATTACAATTTTTACTTATGGGATTACGGAAAGCGGAGAGCTGATCGACATCGATGACGAAGAAATTATCCGGGCGGCGCGAGAAATGGGAACCGCTCCCATTATGCATATTTCAACGCTCGGAGAGGATGGAAAATTTTCAAATGAGCTTGCCAGTCGGATTCTGAGAAATGAAAGACTGCAGACGGAATTGATTGCCAATGTACTTGAAAATCTTGAAAATAAAGGGTATTACGGTTTGGATGTGGATTTT
This sequence comes from uncultured Eubacteriales bacterium, assembly GCA_934365155.1. GTDB lineage: Bacteria > Bacillota > Clostridia > Oscillospirales > CAG-272 > RGIG8399. The sequence continues at coordinate 19,830 of CAKRMZ010000006.1, forward strand.
GAGTACGTTTTCCCGGAATACAGAGACCGATATACGGAATTTATCCGCCGTATGACTCAGACTTTGAATAAAGCGGGGTATATGGTTTTTGTTGCTTTGGCTCCGAAAACATCGGCGGATCAGCCGGGGCTGCTATATGAATCACATGATTATCCGGCACTGGGAGAAGCAGCCAATATGGTTATCTTAATGACCTATGAGTGGGGATATACTTACGGCCCTCCTATGGCCGTGGCACCTCTTGACAAGGTAAGAGATGTGGTGGAATATGCGGTATCGGAGATTGATCCATCGAAGATTTTGATGGGAATTCCGAACTACGGCTATGACTGGACCTTACCGTTTGTGAGAGGGGAGAGCAAGGCACGCAGCATTTCCAATGTAGAGGCGGTACAGCTTGCGGATGATGTGGGGGCGGAAATAACATTTGACCGTACGTCGGCTTCTCCAACCTATCACTATTATGATGAAGAAGGGCGCGAGCATGAGGTGTGGTTTGAGGATGCGCAAAGTATTGCCTCCAAACTCGGATTGGCGCGAGGCTTTGATTTGGAGGGAGTCAGCTATTGGAATATAATGAAGTATTTTCCTCAAAATTATCTTGTACTCAATGCCTTATATGACATAGAAGATGTATAATCAAAAAAAGAAAACACGGTTTCATTTTAAAACCGTGTTTTCTTTTTTTTAAATTATAAGGTGCAGAAAGATTACTGTGCGTCTGCCTCGGCATCTGCAGCTTCGCTTTCATCAGCGGAATCTGCCGCATCGTCATTGTCCTCTAAGAGTGCACGAATAGAGAGGCTGACCTTTTTTGCATCGTTATCAATGTTAATGATTTTTGCATCGACAATTTGGTCTTTTTTCAATACGTCAGCAGGATTTGCAATTTTTTCTTTTGAAATTTGAGAAATGTGAATCAGTCCGTCAACTCCGGGCACGATCTCAGCAAAAGCACCGAAAGGCATCATGTTGATAATCTTAACGCTTGCGGTATCGCCGACGTTGTATTGATTTGTGAAAATAGTCCAAGGATTGGATTCTTCTGTTTTGTAGCCAAGTGCAATTCTTTTATTCTCAGGATCCAAAGCTTTGATGAATACATTAATCCGGTCACCGACATTAACCACTTCAGAGGGATGTTTGATATGGCGCCAGGAAAGCTCGGAGGAATGGAGCAAGCCGTCCACACCGCCGATATCGACGAATGCACCGTAAGAAGTGAGGCTCTTTACCAATGCGTTTTCGATTTTTTGTCCGACTTCGGCATTTGCCCAGAATTCTGCTTCTTTTGCGGCTTTCTCTTCACGTGCAACGATACGTTCGGACGCAACGGCGCGTTTACGCTGTTCGTTGATGCTGATGATTTTTACCTTTACCGTTTTTCCGATGAGCACAGACAAATCGCTGTCTTTGGAAAGCATTGTTTGCGAAGCGGGGATGAATACTTTTGCACCTAAAGCCAAAGCAATTACGCCGCCTTTTACAGCCTCGATTACCTTTGCATCAATGACAGTCTGTTCTTTTTCGGCTTCTACGATTTTCTCCCAATTTTTGCTTGCATCGATTTTCTTTTTGGATAGGGTAGCAATTCCGTCAATATCATTGACACGAACGGCAATGGCTTCGATTTCATCGCCAACTTTATAGGAATCCTCAAAAGAGGCGCTGGGATCGTTTGAAAAATCGTTATGAGAAAGGATACCGGTCACTTTAGCACCGATGTCTACGTGAATTTCGGTCGGTGTGATAGAAGTAATGATACCTTTTACGATGTCTCCTGTATTTAAAGTTTTGAAAGATTCCTCAAGCATTTGTGCAAAATTTTCTTCGTTGTTATTGATTTCGCTCATTGTTTTTTTAACCTCCTCGATAATGCTGCCCGGGGTCGAAGCGCCGGCAGCAATGCCCACTTTCATATTCGGGCTAAAATCGGACAGATCTAAATCCTGCAAATCTTCTATGTAATAGCTGTTGAAACAGTTTTGTTTACTTACTTCATAAAGTTTTTTGGAATTGGAACTTTCTTTGCCGCCGATGATGACCATGGCGTCCATTTTGGAAGAAAGTTCTTTCACTTCAATTTGCCTATTTTCTGTCACTTTACATATTGTATCAAAAATTGCGGCGTTTGTATATAGGTTTTCAATAATTTTTTGACATTTTTTATAATCCGAAAGATTTTGAGTGGTTTGTGCAACAAGAATGGGCATTTTGTTTTTCGGCAAAGCATTTATCGCGTTTTCCAGTTCGCCGGACGAGGAAAAAACGAAAGTTTCACATTGAAAATAGCTCATAATGCCTTGCACTTCCGGATGGTTTTTGTCTCCGATGATAATTGCAAATCGATTTGGAATCTGACTTTCCCGAGCCGCAATTTCATGGATTTTTTTAACATAAGGGCAGGTGCAGTCAATCACATGAAAAAGCGGATTTTTTTCTGCGGCCCTAAGAAGCATATCGGAAATTGCTTTCGGGATTCCGTGCGTACGAATGACAACAGTTGTGTCCTCATCGGATTGCAGTAAGGCAGGAAGATTTTCTTTGGCGATTGCCGTTACTCCGTTTTGCTGAAGCTGTCGAATGACATGTGGATTGTGAATCAAGTTACCGAGCGTATAAATATGGGAATGCACAATTCGGTTTTTGTCAATTAATTGATGAACCGTTGAGATTGCGCGTTCCACTCCAAAGCAAAAGCCGGCATAGTTTGCGACGGTAATTTCCATAAATTAATTCTCCGAAGTTTGACGGTGAGGATCCATCTGGCAGATGGCACCGAAAATTTTTTGGCTGATTGCGGTATACTGTGCGGCGTTTCCTTTTTCAACAGCAAGCTCATCGGGGGTTATCGGTTTCCCAAAGTAAACGTCGGTACGGTGAAAAATGCGCGTGCGGTACTTTTTCGTGGAAATAAATACCGGAACTACGGTGGCTTTTGAACGGTGTGCAAGCATACCGACGCCGCTTTTTACCTCGGTTAAAGAAGGATCTACGCCGGGATGACGGGTTCCCTGCGGGAAGATACCGATCATTTTGCCTTCCTTCAGAAGTGCCAGCGTCGTCTTTATGGCTTGTACATCCGAGGCACCCCGACGAATCGGAAACGCACCGAGTGCGCGAATCAGCGAACCTAAAAGCGGAATTTTAAAAAGCTCAGCTTTGGCAAGGTAATGAACTTGACGGGAAGAGGCGGCCGCTACCACAAGAACATCACTGAAGGCGGTGTGATTGATGCACATAAGGCAGGCGCCGTTTTCGGGAATGTTTGCCGTATCATGGGGATGAACACGCCACAAAAATCGAATGACTTTTGCAAAGACGGCGTAGATGCGCCGATAAAAGGAAGAGGGCATATCTTTTTTTGAGTTTTGCAGTTTTTCTTTGAGCATGTTTTCGATCGCTGTGACGGTTTGCTCTAAATTCAAATCAGAATTATCCAAAACAACGGCATCCGCGGCCGGTACAGCAGGTGCAATGCTGCGTTCACGGTCGTTTTGATCTCGTTCGATAATTTGTGTTAAAATCTCATCATAGCACACCGATTCTCCGCGCGCTGTCAGCTCATCAAAGCGGCGCTGTGCTCTGGACTCGGCGGAGGCGGTAAGAAAGATTTTCAGGTCGGCATTCGGTAAAATAACAGTGCCGATATCCCGCCCGTCCATAATAACATTTTGCGTTTTTGCCAAATTCCGCTGTGTCTCAAGTAAAAATGCACGGACTTCGGGGATCGCGGAAACGCGGGAGGCATACATGGAAATTTCATTGCGGCGAATTGCATCGCTGACATCGCGGCCGCATAAGACCACGCGCTGCTCTCCGTCAATATAACGGATATCTAAATTCAGCTTCGGAAGAAAAGCGACAACCGCCGAAGAATCGTCGGGAGCAATTTGGTTTTCAAAAGCGTAAAGGCCAACCGAGCGATATAAAGCGCCGGTATCAACATAGATATAACCGAGCTTTTTGGCAAGCAGTTTTGCACAGGAACTTTTTCCGGCTCCGGACGGACCGTCGATGGCAATGTTAATCATTGAAAGCACTCCTTTTGGATCAGTGTTTTAATTCAGTGCGGCTGTATGAGCAGTGGAAAAGGCGATTTGAAGGTTGAATCCGCCGGTATAAGCATCTACGTCAATGACCTCACCGGCAAAATAAAGTCCCGAAACCAGCTTGGACTGCATGGTTTTTGGGTTGATTTCCCGCGTGTTGACGCCGCCGCTTGTAACAATGGCTTCGGAAATCGGCCGAAAGCCTTGCACGGTAATCGGCAAATGCTTTAAAAGAGTGACCAGCCTTTTTCTTTCTTCTTTTGTGATGGAATGGACCTTTTTTCGAGGGTCGATTCCGGATAGGGATATGATCGGCGCAATCAGTTTCCCGGGTAGCAAAGCGCCGAGGCTGTTTTGAAAATCACGGTTTTGCTCGGCGGAAAAATCACTGCATATGCGAGCATCCAGCATTTTTTCATCCAGGGCGGGTTTGAGATCTAATACAATTTGATAGCGTCCGGACTGCATGTGACGAATATGAGAGGATGCGGACAGAACCATCGGTCCGCTGATACCGAAATGGGTAAACAGCATTTCTCCGAAATCTTCATAGATAATTTTTCCACTGTCGCGGTCAACAAGATGCAAAGCACAGTTCTTCAGGGAAAGCCCTTGCGCGGCGCGACACCACGCATCTAAAGTTTCAAGCGGTACCAGCGAGGGGGAAGGGGTAACAATATTATGACCGGCTGCGGCAGCAAAGCGATACCCGTCTCCGGTGGATCCGGTAAGAGGATATGAGACGCCGCCGGTGGCGATGACAAGCTTTTCGAAAGAATAGACTGTATTTTGTGTGCGCAGACCGGTGACAACTTTCCCGGCCGAGGGCGTGTCGGAAAAGAAGAGCTGTTCCACCTTTTCATTGCACAGAATGCGGACTCCGCTGTCCTTTGCAAAGCGCACTAAGCTGTCCACAATATCGCGGGCGCGGTCCGATACGGGGAATACACGGTTGCCGCGTTCGGTTTTCAGCGGCGTTCCGAGGGATTCAAATAGGGCCATGGTATCGTTTGGAGAAAACGAAGAAACGGAGGCATAAAGAAATTTCGGATTGGTGGGGATATTGGCGATTACATCCGATACAGAACAGTGATTGGTTACATTGCAGCGCCCTTTCCCGGTAATTGCGAGCTTTTTGCCGAGCGTGCGATTTTTTTCAAACAGTGTAACACAGTCGCCGTTTTTTGCGGAAAGTGCGGCACAGAGAAGGCCGGCTGCTCCGCCGCCGATAATAGCTACATTTCGTTTTGTTGACATAAAAATCCTTTACGCGGGACGTTTTTCGTCAAATGTTCAGCCGTATATACACGAACTGATTAGTTGTTTTTTTCATAGACATCGTATTCGTCCCAAATGTCTTCTAATTTTTTGAACTGTTCCTCCACGGAGGAGCCTTTTTTGTTTCCGATAGCAACAATCAGAGCGTTAATAACGGAAAGAGGGGCGACAAGAGAATCGACGAAAGAGACCATATCGCTTTTGGCCAAAAGAGTATAATTGCTGATGGTAGCAATCGGGGATGTGGCATTGTCAGTGAGTGCAATGGTACATGCTCCGCAAGCTTTGGCATAGCTCATTGCATTGATAATCCGCTTGGAATAACGCGGAAAACTGATGCCGACTACAGCATCCTTGGGAGAAATGTGCAAAAGCTGTTCAAACATTTCCGATCCGCTGGTGGTTTGAACCAATTTGACATTGTCGAAAAGCAAACTGAGATAAAAGCTCATAAAAGAGGCGAGCGGGGCAGAAGAGCGAACCGCTAATATGTAGATGCGGCGGGCATTCAGCAACGCATCTACAGAGGCGTCTAATATGTTGGAATCCAGCACATCGACCGTAGCTTTGATTTTTTCTGCATCCGACAGGAGAATCCTTGCGGGCAAATTATCTTTCGGCATATTGGAGTTTGCGATTTCCATGCGTTGCACTGCCGTTAGCTTTGTTTTGATCAACTCTTTTAAGGATTTTTGCAATTCGGGATAGCCGTCAAACCCCAATTCAATTGCGAAACGTACGACTGTAGATTCCGAAATGCCGACTTCGCTTCCGAGCTTGTTTGCGGTCATATATGCGGCTTTCTCGTAATGGTTTAAAATATAGTTTGCAATTTGCTTTTGCCCTTTGGACAGAGCAGGGAGTTTTGATTTGATAATTTTTAATGCATCCATAATCATTTTCTCCGTAATTTTTAAGGATGTATGTTACGGTGGGAATGAATTAAGCGGCAAATACATGCCGCTTAAAAAAAGTCTTCGCGTGTTTAGTCAAAATAACCCTTGGCAGCCAAAAGCTCTGCAATCAAAACTGCACCGCCTGCTGCACCTCTTAAGGTGTTGTGTGCTAAACCGATAAATTTGTAATCATAGATGGTGTCTTCGCGAAGTCTGCCTGCCGTGACACCCATGCCGCCGTAAATATCGCGGTCCAATGCGGTTTGCGGGCGGTTATCTTCTTCGAAATAAGTAATAAACTGTTCCGGGGCAGAGGGCAAATGCAATGCCTGAGGAGCACCGGAATAGTTTTTCCAAGCGGAAACAATTTGCTCTTTGGTCGGCTTGTTTTTGAACTTTACAAATACAGCTCCCATATGTCCGTCAGTAACGGGAACACGGATGCACTGTGCGGTGAATTTTACCTGATCATTGTTTTTGATCACGCCGTTCTCTAAGCTTCCCCATATTTTTAACGGCTCTTTTTCGCTTTTCTCTTCTTCTCCGCCGATATAAGGAATCACATTGTCAATCATTTCAGGCCATTCACGGAATGTTTTTCCGGCGCCGGAAATTGCCTGGTAGGTGGTGACGACCACTTCGTAAGGTTCATACGGCAAGAGCGCTGTCAGCATAGGAACATAGCATTGAATGGAGCAGTTGGGTTTTACGGCGATAAAGCCTTTTTTAGTGCCCAGCCGCTTTCTTTGACTTTCAATTACCTGCAAATGGTCATCGTTGATTTCCGGAATTACCATGGGAACATCCGGCGTAGCTCTGTGGGCAGAGTTGTTGGAAACTACCGGGATTTCGGCCTTGGCATAGCGTTCCTCCAAAGCGCGGATTTCGTCTTTTTTCATATCGACGGCACAAAAAACAAAATCGCAATTTTGCTTGAGTGTATCAATATCGGTTGCACTGATTACAGTCATATCTGCGGCATAACTCGGAACAGGTACGGACATTTTCCAACGGCCTTCTACTGCTTCGGAATACGATTTCCCCGCAGAACGCGGACTGGCCGCAAGGACGGTCACGTCAAAATAGGGATGATTATCCAGCAGGGTTGCAAATCTTTGACCGACCATACCGGTAGCTCCGACGATTCCGGCTCTCCATTTTTTCTGCATATCTGATCACCTCGAAAGTTGTATTTTTACAAATAGAATTAGATTTGATTAATATAACAATTATATCAGCAGTTTAAGCTTTTGTCAAATATTAAATAGTGAAAAAATATTGCATTATTTCACAGAATACGATATAATATCTAATTAGTAATAAATTAACCGTAAAAATATGTAAAATTCAAGGAAATGGATAAAAATATGACGTTCCAAAAGATACGGATTGCCGAGGCGATTGCCCAAAAAATTAATACACTGCTTGAAAATGCAGATTATGACTGCAAGATGGTCGTTGAATTGCTTGAATACCCTCCGGATGCATCTATGGGGGATGTAGCACTTCCTTGCTTTAAGCTTTCCCGGCTGTTTCGGCGTCCTCCCGCACTGATTGCCGACCAATTGGCCGAAGGATTGCAGATAGACGGAATTTCTCAAATCCAGTCGGTAAACGGATATCTGAATTTTTTTGCAGACCGGATGGCCGTATCGCAGACAGTTCTCTCGGATATTTCGAAAAAGGGAGCACGCTACGGCGGTACTGATGACGGCTGCGGAAAGACCGTTGTTTTGGATTATTCTTCTCCCAATGTAGCAAAGCCGTTCCATATCGGACATCTCGGTACGACGGTGATCGGACACTCACTGAAAAAGCTGTTTGCCTTTAACGGATATCACTGCATCGGAATTAACTATCTCGGAGACTGGGGCACGCAGTTTGGAAAACTGATTGTTGCCTATCGCAAATGGGGCTCCAAGGAGCAGATTGAGCAAGAGGGCATCGACGGACTGGTGAGTCTCTATGTGCGGTTTCATCATGAAGCGGAAGAAAATCAAGAGCTTGAGAATGAGGCCAGAGCGGAATTCACAAAGCTTGAGCATGGCGACGAAGAAAATCTGGCGCTTTGGAAGTGGTTTATTCATATCAGTGTTGAGGAATATGAAAAAACATATCGCCAACTGGGCATAGAGTTTGATAGCTGGAAGGGCGAAAGCTTTTATACGGATAAAATGCCGGCGGTAATCGAAGAATTGCGTCAGAAAAATATGATGAAAATCGATGACGGCGCGTCGATTATCGACCTTTCCGAATACAATATGCCGCCGTGTCTGATTCTGAAAAGAGATGGTTCTTCCCTGTATCCCACCCGCGACATTGCCGCGGCTATCTATCGTAAAAATACATATCATTTTGATAAATGCGTATATGTTACCTCTGCCGGACAGAGCCTGCACTTTGCTCAATGGTTTAAGGTGATTGAACTGATGGGATATGATTGGGCAAACGAATTGGTACATGTGCCGTACGGCACGGTCAGCATTAACGGCGCGAAACTGGCGACACGTACCGGTAATGTGATTTTATTGAGAGACCTTTTCGATATGGCTGTGGAAAAGGTATTGGAAGTTATGAATGAGAAAAACCCGGACTTAGAAAACAAACAACAGGTTGCACAGGATGTCGGAGTCAGCGCGGTCATCTTTTATTATCTTTCCAATAACCGCCTAAAGGATATCAATTTTGTACTGGAGGATGCACTTTCGTTTGAAGGAAATACCGGACCGTATGTGCAATATACCTATGCGCGTGCATGCAGTATTTTGTCGAAAGCGCCTGATTTCAAAGCTTTTGAAGCCGGTGATACAGGCAATGTGACGGTGAGCGACGAGGAATATGAGCTCATTAAAACCTTAGGCCTTTTCCCGGAAAGGGTAGCTGCCGCATTGCGTGAATATGAGCCGTCGATCATAACCCGCTATATTTTGGATGTAGCGACTGCATTCAATCGCTTTTATCACAATGAAAAGATTTTGGGCGCGGAAAATGCTTCGGAGCGCTCTTTCCGAATTGCTCTGACTGCAGCAACAAAAACCGTCCTTGGAAATGCTTTTGATTTAATTTGTATCAAACGAACCGAAAAAATTTGAAAAAAATGGGAGATTTTCGATAATGTCTGGACACTCAAAATGGAAAAATATTATGCATAAAAAAGAGAAAACCGATGCGCAGAGAGCAAAGGTTTTCACAAAAATCGGAAAAGAAATGGCGATTGCCGTCAAGGCAGGAGGTCCGGATCCGACTTCCAATGCGCGGCTGAGAGATTTGATTGCCAAGGCAAAAAGCAACAATGTGCCGAATGATAATATTGAGCGTGTTATTAAGAAGGCCTCCGGTGACGATAATGTGATTTATGAGGAAATCTGTTATGAGGGCTACGGTCCGTCCGGAGTTGCCGTAATCGTTGAGGCTGCGACGGATAATCGCAACCGTACCGCTTCGGATGTACGGCATTATTTTGATAAATTCGGCGGAAAATTGGGACAGAACGGTTGCGTCAGTTATTTGTTTACTGCTCGCGGAATTATTGTAGTTGATCGTGAAAAGGCAGATGAAGATCAATTGATGGAGGATGCATTGGAGGCAGGAGCTGTGGATTTTTCAGCTTCGGAGGATGTATTTGAAATCGAAACGGAGCCGAACGATTTGTATGCGGTCAGTGACGCATTGGCTCAAAAGGGATATAGCTTTGAATCAGTGGAAGTCGAAAAGGTTCCTTCTACCTATGTGAAGCTTGAAAATGAAGATGATATTAAATTTATGAATTTGCTTTTGGAACATTTGGAAGATAACGATGATGTGCAGGACGTCTGGCACAACTGGGAGCAGGAATAATCAATTTTTTCGGCTGAAGAACGGCTGGTTTTCTGAAAGCATACAGAAAATCAGCCGTTTTACTTTCGAATTGTCATGGTTTTGATAAAATCTAACAAAATTCGATCAAACTATTGACAATTTATTCATATATATATATCATATATATATCATAGAATGTATAAAAAGTTGTGCGACATGCCGGCTTTCGTACATTTTTTAAGAGGGAAGGCATGCATATGACGCTGCTTTCGGAGCGGCAGGCGTTATCATGAATGCACAAGAATAATAGTCGGGAGGTGAAAAAATGAAGTATTGTACGCATTGCGGTGCCGAAATCCTTGACGACGCGATCATTTGTGTTAAATGCGGTTGCAAAGTCGAGCCCGAAAAAACGGTTGTTATTCAAAACCAAGATGATGACACGATGAACACCGTTATAAAAATCTTTTTGATTTTGGGCTGTATCGCGCAAGGCTGGCTACTTGTTCCTTTAGCATGGTGTATTCCTATTACGGTATCTATTTTTCATGCCATGCGTGACAAACGGCCGATTAGCACAGGCTTAAAAATCTGTACATTGCTGTTTGTTAATTTGGTGGCGGGAATTTGCCTGTTATGTAAGAATGATAATAATATGTAACGGAGGAAGATTATGAAATACTGTTCTAAATGCGGTAAAGAAGTCAGCGACGAAGCGGATGTTTGCTTGAATTGCGGTTGCAGTTTAAACAGCAAGCCGAATGTAAGTGCTCCCCCTGTCGGAAAATTGAAAACCAATCGAAGCCTCTTGAAATATATTCTGTTGTCGATCATTACGTTCGGCATTTACGGTTTGGTCGTAATGTCCAATGTCAGCACGGATATCAACACGATTGCAAGCAGATACGACGGCAAAAAAACAATGCACTATTGTTTGGTTGTGTTTATTTTTGCCGGCCTGACTTTAGGAATTGTTCCGCTTGTTTGGCATCACAGAATTTCCAATAGAATCGGCAACGAATTGAAACGCAGAGGCATTTCTTATAATTTCAGCGCAAGCACATACTGGCTATGGAATATTTTAGGCAGTATGATTGTTATCGGTCCGTTTGTTTATACCCACAAGATGCTGAAATCTATGAATCTTCTTGCAGAGAATTATAACATCAACGGCTAATCTTTATTTTTACATAAGAGCGTACAGAGTGCTTTCTGTACGCTCTTTGTTATCTGCTTTAGGAAGTACATTTTATAAATAGAGGCTGATTGATAGCATCGAAAAACAGAACCCGGTCAGGAAATTCCGACCGGGTTCTGTTTTTCGATTTTTGTGTTGCGCCGTGTTGCCGTTTTGTGAGCGGGTGCATACTTATTCCATCTGATTTAATGAATCTACAAAATTGCGCATTTCGTTTTTGGATTGGATGGAACGGGATTTTTCGATAACGTTGTTTTTTTGTTCATTGCTCATTTTTGAAAAAGCATTCAGGGCAGGGATATTTTGCGCTAAAGCCATTCCGAAGCCGAGCGGTGCAGCAGAAAGTTTTTCGTCGCCTTGATTCATAAAGCCTCATTCTTCTCCCTTTTTTATTTTATTTTGTGACGAAAAGGGAAACCATATACTTGGAAAAAATATCCATATGCTGAATAATGCATTGATAATCCGTGCATAATGAATTCAAACAAATATTGACAGGGGTACAAAATGAAATCAGAGAGAAAAGATTGGGTTCCGTCCGTTTTTAAAATTTGCATTTGTGCATTGATCGGAATATTGATTTTTACGGCCTTGCCGATTAACGGAGAAGAAGAAATTTACGAGAAGTTAGTTCGGCTGCATGTTATCGCTAACTCTGACTCAGAGAACGATCAATCGTTAAAACTGAAGGTCCGCGATTCGGTAATTTCCGATATCGGCTCTGAAATTTCAGAATTTCAAAGTGCAGAAGAAGCCGAAGTGTGGTTAAATGCAAACCGAAATCGGATTGAAAGAAGTGCTTTGGAAGCAATTGAGAGAGAAGGCTATGATTATCCGGTGACCGTAAAACTGGGACAGGAGATATACCCGAGGCGAGTTTATGAAAATGTCACTTTGCCGGCGGGAGAATATTACTCGGTTCGGGTATGTATCGGAGAAGCGGAGGGAAAAAATTGGTGGTGTGTGCTTTTTCCCCCTTTGTGTCGAAATGTAGCAATGCCCGAAGCGGATGCCGAGACATTTGCCGGGGTGAGCGGAATGCTTAAGAACGCCGGTCTCGGCGAAGAACCGATTCAATTGATCACGGAACCGCAAAAGCCGAAATATGTGCTGAAATTCAGAGTTTTGGAAATCATTGACTCATGGATCCATGGCTTCCATAAAAATTAAGAGAATATAAAAATCATGCAAAAGCGTTGATCGGAACAGTAGCTTTTGCATGATTCCGGAAAGTTTAATGAAGTTTTTTCAACATAAGGACTAAGGTATCCCATATCTTTTTCAGGGACGGTACATTCAGGCTTTCGCTCGGCGTGTGGACATTTTTTAATGTCGGACCGATGGAGATGGCGGAAATATGGGGAATTCGAGCTTTCAATATACCGCATTCCAGTCCTGCGTGGATGGTATAAATATGCGGGTCGGTTCCATAGAGCTCGCGGTATGCGTCGCAATAAACCTTTTCAATTTGGCTGTTTTTTTCATAATCCCACCCGGGATAAAAAGCAAAATCCTGCGTCTTAGCACCGAAAACATCAGCAAGAATATGCAGCTTTTCAGCGGTGTCATGCATCAGCGATTCCCTGGGAGAGCGGAGACTGAATCCCAAAACGGCATCATTGTCTTGCATATAGAGGACACCGAAATTTACAGAGGATTCTATGAATTCCGGAATGTCGGGATTCCTCTTTAAAACGCCCTGCGGGCATAGATTGAGAAGTGAGATCAATTTTTTGGAATCCGAAGAATCAATGCATTGCGAGGGAATTGATGCAGGCAATAGTCGAATGCTGAGATTTCGGTCGCAGTCGACAAGTTCTTCATCGAGTTCGGAGCGAAAATCGCAGAGGGCCTTGTTTAATGTTTGAATATCGGCTTTCGAGATGAAATCGGCACTGCTTTCGATGCTGATTGCATTGTCCTTGCTGCCGCCTTTTACGGAGATTAGCTGCAGGGGTTCGATCCGGTTGAAACGATAGAGAATCTTTCCGAGCAGCTTGGATGCATTCTGCCGTCCTAAGTGAATATCCGTGCCGCTGTGCCCGCCCATCAGTCCGCTGATATGAACCGTGAAGCTTTGCGACTCTTCGGGAGCGGCTGCTTTTGAAATCGGCATCCGAATATCCGTTCTCATACCGCCGCTGCAGCCGACACATCCATACCCCTCTTCTTCACTGTCGAGATTAATCAGGATATCGGCGTGGCAAAGGCTGTAGTCAAAGGCATCGGCTCCGAGCAGCCCGATTTCTTCCGATGAAGTAAAGAGGGCTTCAATGTCCGGGTGCTGCAGCGTTTTATCTTCCAACACAGCAAGTATCAGTGCGACGGCAATGCCGTTGTCGGCTCCGAGTGTGGTACCGTCTGCATGGATCTCATCTCCATCGAAAATCAGGTGGATGGGATCTGAATCGAAGTTATGTTCGGATGAAAAAAGCTTTTCGCAAACCATATCCGTGTGTCCTTGCAGCATTACAACGGGTGAATGCTCGTATCCCGTGCTGTGCGGCTTTCGAATCAAAACATTGTTCATGGAATCTCGATGGTAGGATAAATGGTGCTTGTTTGCAAAATTGCAGAGATAATCCGCAATTTTCTCTTCTTTACCGGACATGCGGGGAATTGCACAGATTTCTTCAAAATAATGCAATACGTTTTGAATGGGGAGATTTTGAAAACAAAAAGGCGTCATTGCTGTTCCTCCGAGAGATAAGTGATGTTTAAATGAATTCTACTAACAAGTATATCACGAAATTTAAAAACTTACAAAAAATATTTTGTCTTATCTCGATATCAGTAAAAAATAAAAGCTTTTTCGGGCCCGGCCCGAAAAAGCTTTTTAAAATATTTAGACTGATGTGTTATTTGTTTTTGATTGCTTCGCTTCGCAATTTAATATAACCTAAAGAAATCTTGTGAATTTTGAAACGTGAAATGAGTTTATGTATGTATGCAAGTAGGGAGAAAATCAATGAATGCCAACGGTATCATTCCTTTCTCATCTGAGCTGTATTGAAAGAGAAGCAAGTGCTAAAATCTATTTACTCCTCTTTTCAATTTCAGTATAATGGGATATCCGCGAAAAGTCAATCGAAAAGCGGGTATTTTAATGTATTTTGAATGTTGACTTTCGATTGATAGAGTTAATGTTAATTTTACGGATATTGTGGGAAAACAGATTATTTTATGTTATGAAGGGACAGTTGTTGCATTGAAAGTTACAAATGCTTTGTGAAAAATGAACGCATTGTTACGGTATTTTAAAAAAAGAGAATTCTTTCATAAATATGGAAAAAAACATACAAAAATGTTTGAAAAATATATGAGAATATGATATATTATATATTATATATCAAATATAACAAATCATTATTTTAGTTTTTTGAGGAATCAGTAAAAATTAGATGAATATACCCCGATATCTTAAGGGAAAGCACATAAAATTTTGAGATAAATTTGGAGTTTAATCAATGAGAAACTATATTTTCAGTGGTAATTTATCCGATCTGGAACGTGAGTATTATGATGTTTTGATTATCGGCAGCGGAATCGCGGGTCTGTATGCGTCGCTACATATCGACCTTGATAAAAAGTGTGCCATTATAACCAAATCGGAATTCGACGGAAGCAATTCATGGTTTGCTCAGGGCGGTATTGCGGCGGTGATTGCCGATGATGATAAAATGGCCTTTCATGTGGAGGACACACTGAAAGCGGGGGCGGGGCTCTGTGACCGCAGCGCTGTGGAACTCTTGGTTTCCGAAGGACCGAAGGATATTCAAAAGCTGGTATCGCTGAATGTTCCTTTTGACGTGAATCCGGAGGGGGAATTGCAAATTACCAGAGAAGGCGGCCATTCCCATCGCCGCATTGTTCATTGCGGCGGTGATTCCACCGGACGGGAGACAACGCGCCGATTGGGTGAAATTGTGTTGGAACGTAAGAATATTACGTTCTTGCTGAATACCTTTCTGATTGATCTGGTAACGCAGGACGGCCGCATTGTCGGTGCCATAGTGTTAGATAAGAAACCGAAATTCATCGTTTGTCCGAACATTATTCTTTGCACGGGAGGAATCGGGCAGCTATATGCCAATACGACCAATCCCAAAAGTGCGGTCGGAGACGGAATTGCGGCGGCAATGCGCTGCGGAGCGAACGTGGTTAATATGGAAATGGTTCAGTTCCACCCGACTACATTGATTCCGCATTCTACAACGGAAAAGCTTTTCCTGATTTCCGAGGCAGTGCGCGGCGAAGGCGGTATCTTAAAGAATTCCAAAGGAGAAGCATTCATGCAGGGGGTCCATCCCTTAGCGGATCTTGCTCCGAGAGATATTGTAACAAGGGCGATTTTAGCAGAGCTTGCGCGTAGCGGAGAAAAGAATGTTTTCTTGGATGTATCTTCTATGAGCGAGGAGTTCTTCGCAGCCCGTTTCCCTACGATATATGCAACCTGCAAGCGCTTCGGTATCAATGTTACGCATGACAGCATTCCGGTCCGTCCGGCACAGCACTATTTAATGGGCGGCATCAAAACAGACAGCAACGGAATGACCAATATTGACGGACTTTACGCGGCGGGAGAATGTGCTTCCACGGGGGTGCACGGAGCCAATCGCTTGGCCAGCAACTCCATGTTAGAGTGCTTGGTTTACGGAAGACGGAGTGCATTGCATATTAATGAGATGCAGCGCCGCGCCGAACAAGGCTGTCCGAGTATTTCCAACTTGCAGAACGGGCGTCTGCTGAATTTGGATTATATCTTTAAAACTCGCGAACATATTAAACAGACAATGAGCCAAAAGGTCGGGGCAATTCGCCATACGGCAGAGCTTTTGCAGGCACAGAAGGATTTTGAACATATTTTAGATGAATTGCAGGATGCCAAGATTTGCTATGCAGATGAATGTGAGCTGTATAATATGGCGCAGAATGCAGATAAAATCGTATCGGATGCGCTTGCACGCAAGGAAAGCATCGGTGCGCATTATCTTGTAGATTAATGTAACGGAGATACAACATGATGATTTATTTCGAAGAGATCGATCGGATTTTAAAAAATGCTCTCAATGAGGATATCGGAACCGGCGATATAACGACAGCGGCAATTTTTAATCACCCTATATCGGCCTGCGGAGATTACATAGCCAAAGAGGATGGCGTTATTTGCGGGTTGAATATTGTCAAGCGGGTATTCGAACTTTTGCAGGGCGAGATTCATTTTGAAGCTTTCAAAAAAGACGGAGATGCTGTGAAAAAAGGCGAAATTCTTGCTCGTGTCAGCGGAGATGCGGCCTGTATTTTGCAGGGTGAGCGAGTCGGTTTGAATTTGATGCAGCGAATGTCCGGAATTGCTACCATGACGGCCAATGCGGTTCGTGAGGTGCAGAAATATCCCGTTAAGATCGTGGATACACGCAAGACAATCCCGGGGCTCCGAATATTGGAGAAATATGCCGTGCGTGTCGGCGGCGGCTGCAACCACCGTTTTAATTTGGCAGACGGTGTGCTTATAAAAGACAATCACATTGCAGCCTGCGGTTCGATTTCCGAGGCGGTCAAGCGCGCACGTGCTTTTGCTCCGCATACGATTCGGATTGAGGTCGAGGTTGAGACTTTGGATCAGTTGAAAGAAGCCCTTGACGCGAAAGCGGATATTGTGATGTTAGACAACATGAGCAATGAAATGATGGCAGAAGCGGTTCGAATGGTTAACGGCAGCGCATTGTGCGAAGCTTCGGGAAATATGGGTGAGAAAAATCTTGCGGAAGTCGCGGCTACCGGAGTGGACCTTATCAGTATCGGCGGCTTGACGCATTCTGCACGGGCGATGGACATCAGCTTGAAATTTCAGATGAACACGGTAAAAGGTTTATGAAAGAAGTTCATGTTTTATTAGGAACGGATTCCTATACGGTTTATTTTGACAGCGGCTTGCTGGGGCGTGTGCCGGAAATTTTGGATACGGTAAAGCCCTATGACCGCATCACGGTCGTCAGTGATTCCAATGTATTTCCGCTTTACGGAGACAAACTCTGCCGCGCAATCGGAATTCCGCCGGAGAACGCTTTTGTTTTCGAGGCGGGGGAAACGTCGAAAACCGGTGAGACGGTGATGTCGATGTATGAGCATTTTTGTCGGCAAAAGCTGACTCGCTCCAGTATCGTTTTGGCACTCGGCGGAGGTGTGGTCGGAGATCTTTGCGGCTTTGCTGCAGCGACTTATATGCGCGGCATCCGCTATATACAGATTCCCACTACCTTATTGGCAATGACGGATTCCTCCATTGGGGGAAAAACCGGATTTGATCTTCCGTTCGGCAAGAATTTGGTGGGAGCATTCCATCAGCCTCAGGCGGTGATCGGCGATTTCGATGTTCTTTCTACCGTGAAACCGCAGTTTATAACGGACGGAATGGCAGAAGTTATCAAGTATGCGATGATTTGCGATGCATCGATGTTTTCTTCACTGGCCGAGGATCCGCAGATTTCAATGAAGGATATCATTGTGCGCTGCGCGGAAATTAAAGCGTCGGTGGTTTCGGCAGATGCGCGGGAAAACGGAATTCGTAAAATTTTAAATTTCGGGCACACCATAGGGCATGCGCTTGAAAAGTGTTCTGATTTCTCGGGGATTACCCACGGCTGTGCCGTGGCCGTCGGTATGATGGCTGCCGTGTGTTTCGGCGAAGCTACGGGGCAGACGGCCAGCGGAACCTCAGAGAAACTTCTTGCGGTTTTAAATCGCTTTGGGTTGCCCTCCAAAAGCAGTGAAAACGCCGAAAATATTATTTCATGCTTGCATGCGGATAAAAAATGCAATCGCGATACAATTGATTTTATCCTGTGCTCTGAGATCGGAAAAGCAAAGGTTTTTCCGACAGAGCTTGAAAGAATTGCGGAATTTGTGAGGAACTTTTTCCGGACCGAATGAGCGTGGTTGCGATTTCTTCGAATTTTATCCGTTCATCCGAGCGCCGTTGATTGAAACAATAAGGGGAAGTCATTTATGGAATATCGCGAAAATACGGTTTCCGATGCCAAGTTTGCTATCATTCAAAAAAACATTGCAGAGTTAAATTTTGAGTGCTCGGACATTCTCTGCAAGCGCTGCTTTGCCATTTTGGAGTATGTTCGTGTGATTTTTGAGGATTTTCTGGGGCTGTGGAGTTTTGATGAAACAATACGGTTTTTATCCGAAGGAAATCTTCGCGATTTGATTGCAAAGTTTGTATCAGCGGAAAATATTGAATTACCGGAAGAGTTATGCGAAAAAGAGACAAAGAGGCTTTCTCGTCAGCTTACCCGTTTTGATGAGATGTATCTTTGCTCGAAATTGGTGGCCGCGTGCGAAAAGCATTTTGGTGTATCCGGAACAGAGGCGCTGGTGGGAGCCTTGCTGCATCTGAACCTTGTTTCCTTTGATGATGCCGAGTCGGCGCATACCGCCAAAAAATTGAACGGCCCGGATCGGATTGCTTGTCTTAAAAATTCTTATACCGATAAGGCTTATGAACGGTGGAAGAATTTGTTGTATGAGCCGATTGTTTCTTATTGCGGAAATTTTACGGATGTTTGTGAAGCGGTATATTACGGCAACACAAAATTTTGTATTCTTCCGGTGGAAAACTCAAAAGAAGGCAGACTATCTGCTTTTTATCAGTTAATTCGAAAATATGATTTAAAAATTGTATCGTGCTGCTATGTGCAGTCGTCGGATGGAGAAGAGGCTACAAAATTTGCACTCTTAAAAAAATCTTTGGATTTTGAGGTGCTGTATCGCGACGAGGTCTATTTTGAATTTTTTACAGCGCTTGAAAGCGCAAATCTTTTATGTGATATTTTGTCGGCGGCCGACGATTTCGGACTGCGTTTGATTCGAATGGATTCCATGCCCTTGGATTATGCGGTTAACGAATATTCCTACAATTTGATTTTTGCAGTTCAAAATGCGGATTTTGCAGCCTTTTTATGCTATTTAAAACTGAAAGCACCGCGCTTTGTAACCGTTGGGTTATACGATGATGCAAAGCGTAATTCCGGTGTGGGGAGAAAAACATGATTATTTTGGGAATTGACCCGGGTATTGCTACGGTGGGATATGGCGTTTTGGAATATAACGGTGTTTCTTTCCGCACTTTAGCGTACGGTGTGATTTCCACAAAGAGCGGAATCGATGTGGAGGAGCGCCTGCGTCAGGTATACGTAGGGACTTGTGAGTTGATTGAAAAATACAATCCTTCCGAAATGGCAATTGAGGAACTGTTTTTTAATACCAATCAAAAAACGGCTATAACGGTTGCGGAAGCACGCGGAGTTATTTTGCTTGCGGCGCGCCAGCATCAGCTTCACATCGGAGAATATACTCCGCTTCAGGTAAAGCAATCGGTTGTCGGCTATGGGCGTGCGGAAAAAAAGCAGGTAATTGCTTTGGTGACTATGATGCTGAAGCTGCAAAAACCGCCGAAACCGGATGATGCTGCCGACGCACTGGCAATTGCGGTATGTCATGCACATTGCGGGCGTTCCAAAATGAATGCCTATTATAATTTGAGAACATAAAAAAGGAGGTTCGCAATGTTCCACTATATCAAGGGAGAAATTACCGAGACAGAGCCGAATGCAGTAATTATTGAGTGCGGCGGAATCGGATACCGCGCGTCCGTCAGCGCGCAAACCTTATCCCACTGCTGCCGTGCGTCGGGAATTGTCAAGCTGTACACTTATTTGAATGTGCGCGAAGACGGAATGGATCTGTTCGGATTTGCAGATATTGAGGAATTGACGGCTTTTCGCCTGTTGATTTCGGTTTCGGGGGTCGGTCCCAAAGCCGCGATTTCCATTTTGTCTATTTTCACTCCGGAAAAGTTTGCTTTGGCCGTTCGCACCGAGGACGTTCATGCTCTGTCCAAGGCTTCCGGTGTAGGGGCAAAGACGGCAGCGCGAATTGTATTGGAACTGCGCGATAAGGTGGCAAAGCATTTGGATGTTTCGGAGACATCTGTGTCGCCGTCCGGACAAGACCTAAGAGGCAAATTAGATGAAGCACAGAACGCATTGCTGGTATTGGGCTATACCCGCGCAGAAGCGCAGGCAGCATTGCGCGGCATTGATTCAAACGCCGATTTGGAAACAATTATTCGACTTGCGCTGTCTAAGTTGATGAAATAAATTTTCGATTTGAATGAGGAAAGGAGTGAGAAGCTGTGAATCAGAATTTGATTTTTGACGATGCAGAGAGCGAGGGCTTCGGCGATCGTTTGATCAGCACGGAATATTCTGCCGAGGATACGGAGATTGATAAAGGACTCCGTCCGAAAAGCTTAGAGGAATATATCGGGCAGGAGAAAGCAAAAGAAAATCTGAAAATCGCTATTGAGGCGGTAAAGGCCCGCGGAGATTCATTGGATCATGTCCTTTTATACGGACCTCCCGGCTTAGGCAAGACAACGCTTTCTGTTATTATTGCAACGGAGCTTGGCTCCAATATCAAAATTACAAGCGGTCCTGCGATTGAAAAACAAGGCGATTTGGCGGCGCTTTTAACCAATCTTTCGGATGGCGATGTTCTCTTTATTGACGAGATCCATCGTCTGGCACGTCCGGTAGAGGAAATTTTATATCCGGCAATGGAGGATTATTCGTTAGATATTATTATCGGAAAGGGGCCTGCGGCACGGAGCATTCGATTGCCGCTTGCCAAATTCACTTTAATCGGAGCGACGACGCGGGCCGGGCAGCTTACCACGCCTTTGCGTGACCGTTTCGGTGTGCATTTGCGCCTGGAGCTTTACACCAAGGAGGAGCTGTGCCAGATCATTACGCGCTCTGCCTCCATACTCAATGTGGAGATTGACCCCGAAGGGGCTGTGGAAATTGCGGCTCGTTCAAGGGGAACCCCGCGTGTTGCAAACCGTCTGTTGAAACGGGTCCGTGATTATGCAGAGGTGCGTGGGGACGGTATTATTCATCGGGATACTGCCAAAGCAGCCCTGGATATGCTTGAAATTGATGATTTGGGTCTGGATAATACCGACCGTAAAATTCTTTCGACAATTATTCGATTCTACAACGGAGGTCCGGTTGGACTTGAGACCCTTGCGGCAACGCTCGGAGAGGAAGCCATTACGATTGAAGATGTGGTGGAACCATATTTGCTACAAATCGGTTTTTTGAGCCGAACTTCACGCGGTCGCTGTGCCACTCATTTGGCATATGAGCATTTGGGGATTTCGTTTCCGTCGAAGGAAAACGGCGGCAGCGCCGCCGGGCAACAAACGCTGCTTTAGTGCGTAAAATGAAGACAGAAGGCAATGTGCTTTTACATTTGAATTTTATAAGAATATGAGGAGTTTTCGGAGCAATGGGTAGATTGTTCGGTACAGACGGAATCCGCGGGATTGCCGGAGAGGGTCTGACTGCGGAAATGGCGTATAAATTGGGACTTGCGGTTGCAAGCGTGCTGAGAAGCACGGACGATGCAAAGGGAAAGGTATTGATCGGCAAGGATACACGCATCAGCGGAGATATGTTTGAGGCAGCAATCACTGCCGGACTCTGTGCGGCCGGTTGCAATGCGGTTTCATTGGGGGTAGTTCCGACGCCGGCGGTGGCTTTTTTGGTAAGACAGCTTGGTGCGGATGCCGGAATCATGATTTCCGCATCACATAATAAAAGTGAATATAACGGAATTAAGGTATTTTCCGGCTTGGGATACAAATTGGATGATGAAAAAGAACATCAAGTCGAGGAAATTATTTTAGGGCATGCTGAAGCGACTTTATGCAGCGGTGCCGGGATCGGCAAGATTTGTTATGAAGAAACTGCTTTGGAGCGGTATTGTGCGCATGTACGTGCACTGCTGCCGCAAGAAGGCGTGAAAGGGCGCCGGATATTATTGGATCTTGCCAATGGTTCTGCGACAGCAACGGCAAAAAGCATTTTTGTGTCAAACGATACATATGAATTTGATTTTATGTCGGATCGGCCGGACGGAATCAATATCAATGAAAAGTGCGGTTCCACAGAGCTTCATGCGTTGAGTCAAGCGGTTTGTGCAGGGAAGTATGATCTCGGCATTGCTTTTGACGGAGATGCGGATCGTTGCCTTTGCGTGGATCAAAACGGGAATACCATTGACGGAGACCGAATTCTTTCTTTGTTTGCTTTGGACATGAAGCGCCGAGGCGTGCTGAGAAACAATACCTTAGTAGTAACGTGTTTATCCAATTTGGGTGTGTTCCGTATGGCAGAGAAAAACCAGATTGATATTGAAACTACCTCTGTGGGTGACCGATATGTTTTGGAGTGCATGCTCAAAGGAAACTTCAGTGTCGGCGGGGAGCAGTCCGGACATATTATTCTTTCGGATTACGCAACCACAGGAGACGGTCAGATGACGGCTGCCAAAATTTTATCGATCATGAGTCAAACGAAAGCGGAAGCATCTGAGATATTTTCGGTGATGGAACCTCTGCCGCAGGTGGCAATTAATGTTTGCGCAACCGATGCGCAAAAAAAGCGGATGAATCAGTGTGAAAGACTGACCGCTGCCCTGGAGGATGTGCGGGCGAAGCTCGGCAGACGCGGCAGGGTGTTGCTTCGTCCCTCCGGAACGGAAGCGCTGATTCGTATTATGTTGGAGGGCGAGAACATATCGGAAATTCAACAATACGGAGAAGAATTGGCGCAAATTGTGAAAGAGCTTTAAATAAAAGGAGCAAATATGTTTGTTGCAGATCAATGGAAAGAGTATGAGCTGCTTGATTGCTCAGACGGAGAGAGGTTGGAACGCTGGGGACAGTATATTCTGGTTCGACCGGATCCGCAGGTGATTTGGAAGAATCAGAAAAAACATCCGGCATGGAAGCACGCCGACGCTTATTATAAGCGTACCGGGGGCGGAGGGCACTGGGAGCATTCCCGCCTTCCCGATTCTTGGAAGATTTCTTACGGCAAGCTGCAATTTTGTATATCTCCGATGGGCTTTAAGCATACCGGACTTTTTCCGGAGCAGGCGGCAAACTGGGACTGGTTTGGTGAGATGATTCGCCGTGCCGAAAGACCGATACGGGTTTTGAATCTTTTTGCGTATACCGGCGGAGCGACGGTTGCGGCGGCATCCGCAGGCGCTTCGGTGTGTCATGTCGATGCGGCGAAGGGAATGGTTGAGCGGGCGAAGAAAAATGCCGCGCTTTCCGGCCTTTCGGATGCACCGATTCGATATATTGTTGATGATTGCAAGAAATTCTTGGAGCGGGAAATCCGCCGCGGAAACCACTATGATGCTGTGATTATGGATCCTCCGTCGTATGGGCGCGGTCCACGCGGTGAGATATGGAAGTTAGAAGATCAAATCGGAGAATTACTCGAGCTTACGGTGCAGGTTATGAGTGATCATCCTTTGTTCTTTCTGTTGAACTCATATACTACCGGTCTTTCGGCATCCACGATGAAATATTTAACGATGCTTAGCATTGTGCAGCGTTTCGGTGGATATGCGGACGCACAGGAAATAGGAATTCCGGTCTCGCAAAGCAACGGTATATTGCCTTGCGGTTCTTCTGTGCGATGGTTGGCGCAGAAGTAGCCGACAGAACTTTGATATGTAGGAGAATGTATGCGTGATATCATAATTCGTGCTGAGGATCTGTCTTTTTCTTATATGGATGATGATTCCAAAGAAATACAGGTTTTAAAGCATATTAATCTTGAAATTGAGCGGGGCAGCTTTGTTGCGGTTCTCGGACATAACGGTAGCGGCAAGTCTACTTTGGCCAAGCTTTTCAATTTGATTTATCAGCCGAGTGACGGGCGGGTGTTTGTTAACGGAGTGGACA
Organism: uncultured Eubacteriales bacterium; assembly: GCA_934365155.1. Taxonomy (GTDB): domain Bacteria; phylum Bacillota; class Clostridia; order Oscillospirales; family CAG-272; genus RGIG8399. The sequence goes on from CAKRMZ010000006.1 coordinate 43,890, forward strand.
CATCGGTGCCGGACTTACCGGAAAAAACGGTGCTGGATATTCGCAAATCGGTGGCGATGGTATTTCAGAACCCGGATAACCAGATTGTCTCTACCATTGTAGAGGAGGATGTGGCGTTCGGACCTGAAAATTTAGGAGTGCCGACGGATGAGATTCGCGAACGGGTAGATATGGCGTTGCGTTCTGTCGGTATGCAGGATTATTCAAAGCATTCCCCCCATCAGCTTTCCGGCGGTCAAAAGCAGCGGGTGGCGATTGCAGGAGCCATTGCCATGCTTCCGCAGTGCATTATTTTTGACGAATCGACGGCGATGCTGGATCCAAACGGACGGCGAGAGGTTTTGGAAGTAATTGAAAAATTGAACCGTGAAGAACACATTACGATTATACTGATTACTCATTTTATGGACGAGGCTGCTCGGGCGGATCGAATTTTAGTGTTGGATCACGGGGAATTAAAGTTAGACGGAACTCCCCGCGAAGTGTTTTCCCATGTTGATCAGCTGTATGAAATGGGTTTGGATGTGCCACAGTCTACAAGGCTGCTTGATTCTTTAAAAAAAGAAGGAGCTCCGGTCACCCGGACGGTGATTTTTGCGGAGGAAGCGGTGGATGAAATCGAAAAAATGATAGAAAGTAAGCGTAAAAATCAATGACAGACATTTATCTTGAGCATGTTTCTTATACATATAGTTCCGGAACTCCCTTTGAGTATGAAGCAATCAAAGATTTGACCATGCGGTTTGAGGGGGGCTTTACCACCGGATTAATCGGACATACCGGATCCGGTAAATCAACGATTGCCCAGATGTTGAACGGGCTTTTGCGTCCGACCGACGGCAAGGTTTTTGTCGGCGGCCAGGATATTTGGGAAAATGCCAAAGACATTACGAAGTTTCGCTTTCGTGTGGGTTTGGTTTTTCAATATCCCGAATATCAGTTATTTGAAGAAACCGTATATGCGGATATTGCTTTCGGGCCGAAAAACATGGGGCTCTCGAAGGAGGAAATTCAAAAACGCGTGGAAGAAGCGGCGCAATTTGCGGGAATCGGAAAAGATTTGCTTTTTAAATCGCCCTTTGAGCTTTCGGGCGGCCAAAAAAGGCGGGTTGCCATTGCCGGTGTAATGGCGATGTCGCCGGATGTAATGGTGCTTGATGAGCCGGCAGCGGGGCTTGACCCGCGCGGACGGGAGGAGATTCTCGGCGGATTGAATGAATATCGTCGAAAAAAAGGGAATACCATGATTATTATCAGTCACAGCATGGAAGATATGGCATTGTATTCCGACCGGTTGTATGTGCTTGATCACGGTAAGGTTGCAATGTACGGTACACCGAAAGAGGTGTTTTCCCAAGCAACCAAGCTTCAGTCCATCGGTTTGAATGTGCCGCAGGTGACAGAGATCGCTCATGCTTTAAAACAACGAGGCGCAGCTATCAGCGACGGTATATTTACTGTCTCGGAGGCGGTACAGGAGATCTTACCGCTGGTTCGCTGAGTCCCTTTTATAAGAAATCCACGGTATTCGGAAAGAGAGAAGATTATGTTAAACGACATTACTCTCGGGCAGTTCTTTCCGGGGACATCCTTTTTGCACCGGATGGACCCGCGAATGAAAATTATCCTGAGTTTGTTATATATTGTAGTAGTATTTTTGGCAAAGACTCTGTATAGCTTTCTGTTTTTACTGATGTTTACGGCATTCATTGTCTTTGTCGGCAAAATATCGCCGAAGGTTATTTTAAAAAGTCTCAAGCCCCTGTTGCTGATTTTGATTTTTACGGCGCTGATTAACGTTTTTTTCACCAAAAGCGGCACGCTTTTGCTTGAATTTTATTTCATCCGTATTTATTCCGGAGGACTGCTGTATGCTTTATTTATGGCGATTCGAATTGTGTGCTTGGTAGCCGGAAGCAGTGTGATTTTAACGTATACGACTTCTCCCATGGATCTGACGGACGCGATAGAATATTTGCTTTCGCCGCTGAAAAAGATTAAGGTGCCGGTGCACGAGTTTTCTATGATTATGACGATTGCGTTGCGATTCATTCCGACGCTGATTGATGAAACAAATAAAATCATGAATGCGCAAAAGGCGCGCGGAGCCGATTTTTCAAACGGAAGTTTGCTGACCCGTGCGAAGGCGTTGATTCCGGTTTTGATTCCTTTATTCATTTCCGCATTCCGACGGGCCGAGGAATTGGCTACCGCGATGGAGTGCCGTTGCTATCACGGCGGCGAAGGGAGAACACGGTTTAAAGTTTTAAAAATGAAAACAACCGATGTTTTGGCCTTGCTTTGTATGGTAAGCTTCGGCTGTTTATTGGCTTTGATTAATCGATATGGCGGAGGGCTTTCTGTTTAATTGAAATATTTATTGAAGCTTTCGTATTTAGGAACTGCATATCACGGCTTTCAGGTGCAGCCCAACGTGCGTACCGTTCAAAAGGAGCTATGTGATGCGGCACGCTCGGTGTTCGGAATGCCGTTGAATGTTTCCGGATGCAGCCGGACCGACAGCGGAGTGCATGCACTGGAGTTTTATTGCACTGCCGAACTTGTCGAAAGCGGGCCGAACATCCCGCCGGATGCGCTGTTGCGGGCAATGAATTCCGCTTTGCCGCATGACATTGCCGTGTGCGCGGCACAGGAGGTCCCGGATAGCTTCCATGTGCGATATGATGTTCGGTGCAAAGAATATGAATATCGAATATGGAATGCGCCGGTGCGGGATCCTTTTCTGAAAGATCGGGCTTTCCATTTTTCGGGAAAGCTTGATGCTCACAAAATGCATTCGGCAGCACAGGATTTTTTAGGCAAACACAATTTTACATCTTTTATGGCTCAGGGATCGAAAATTACGGACCCGGTTCGAACCGTTTATACAGCCGGTGTGAGATGTGAGGGGAATATGATTTGTTTTTGTGTCAGTGCAGACGGCTTTTTATACAATATGGTCCGAATTATGATTGGCACTTTGATCGATATCGGCGCGGGAAGAATCAATGAAAAAAGCATCCCTTGTATTCTTACGTCGGAAAATCGCGATGCGGCCGGAGCGACAGCTCCCGCACACGGACTTTACCTGAAAACGGTAAGTTACTGCCCGGAGGCCGGTGTCAGAATTTAATATCAATAAAAAACGGAGAGGAGTGCAGAGCATTGTTTTTTAAACGAAGAAAAGCAAAAGAGTCGGAACCTTTTTCTTATCATGATGAGTTACCGGAAACCAATGAATATTATTTTGCGCTGTCTCATCGTTTTAAAATTGCAAAATATCTCAGCTTCTTAACTTTGATATTATTTATTGTTTTTATGGTGTCCCGTTTCGGAAATGAAATTACCGTAGAAAATCTCCGATATATTTTGAAATACATGGATACCAAACAGGGGTCTATCTCCAGAACGTATTCGGATATTCAATATGACTCCGTAGGAAATGCCGATTTTGCACTGTATAAAGGAGATTTGACGGTCGTCGGTACGGACGGCATGCATATTTATGACATTAACGGCAAGAGCATTTTGAGTGCAAAATACGGATATCTGAATCCCAAAGTTTTGGTTTCCGATCAATATGTCTTAATTTACGATTTGAGCGGATCTTCCTTTTCGGTATATAATTCTTTCGGTTTGTTATATGAGGAAACACTGGACTATCCGATCAGCAGTGCGGCCATCAGTGACAGCGGCATGTTTTTGATTGCGACGCGCACAAAGGAATACCGTTCGGTGGTTTATTGTTATAATAAGGATTTTAAGCGGATATACAACTGGTATTCTTCCGATAAATATGTTCTTTCCACGTCTATTGACTCGGACGGTTCGCAATTTATTATCTCGGCTTGCAATGTAACCGACCGCGGAGATTTTCGCTCTGAAATTTTAATCTGCAATCCGAATGTCGAAGATAAAAAGGCGGAGATGTCGTTCGAAGATGAAGCGGTAATTCAAAGTGCATTCTTTGAAGATCAATCTTATGCGTTGCTATCCGATTTGTCGCTGTATTTGTATGATTCGTTTCATCGTCAGAAATTGCAATACGTTTATCCGAGCGGACAAGTTCCGACCGCGTTCTATACTTCGGAAGAAATGGGATTTTTCATGGTTGCTTCCCATGAAAATGTAGTGGGAAACGAAAGTTCCGTTATATTTTTTAATTCTTCCGGTGAGACTGTATATACGGGAACTGTTTCCGGAGATATCTACGATGTCAGATTCGGGCAAAGCTCTGCATATGTATTAACCAATGAAGCCGTTTTTATGATTGACTTTTCGGCAAAAAAAAGTTATGATGTTAAAATAGACAAACATGCAAAGAAAATTTTCTTAGTCGGATCCGATACCTTGTTGATTTGTTATTCGTCCCGTACTGAAGTTAAAAATATTAATGAAATGTTTTTCCGTTAAAAGGAGGAAAATATGGCTATCATAATAGATATTTTATTATTGTTGATTGTCTTTTTGTCTGTACTCTTCGGTGTAAAGCGCGGATTTATCAAATCCGTAAAAGGAATTGTCGCGCTGATTCTTGCTGTGATAGCGGCAAACTGTTTTTCTCCGTATCTGGCTTCCTATTTTAAAGAGCATCTTTTTGAAGAAGCAATTCGCTCGAATGTAGAACGCCAATTCGATCAAATCGTAACGACCGATCCCAATACCGGAGAATATGAAGGAATCGGTGAAATGATTGATCGTATGCCGAGTGAATTGTCGAGTTTGCTTTCTCGTTTTCACATTGATCCGGATAGTTTCAAAAGCTTTTATGAAAACACGGCAAAACAGCAGGGCGATAATATCCGTCAGCAGATCATTAATTATGTGGTGGATCCGATCGTCTCTTCAATTTCATCTGCGTTGGCATATGCTGCGATATTTTTGCTGACCATCGTTGTGGTGTTAATTTTGGCTATGGTTTTGAATTTGGTTTGCAAACTGCCGCTTCTCAGTCAAGCCAATCGCATTCTCGGACTTATAGCCGGAATCATAAGCGGACTGCTATATGCATGGGTTGCGGCCATTGTGATTTCAACGGCCTGGCCCTATCTCGGAACATTGAATCCGACGCTTTTTGCGGGAAATTCTTTGGAACAGTCTTTTGTTTTTGGCTTGTTGTATAAGCTGAATCCCTTACGGTATCTACTTCGATTTTAAAGAAAAGGAATCATGTATATGAAAAACATCCCGAATATTTTATCTATATTTCGGATCTTGTTGGTGCCTGTATTTATTGTTCTTTTCTTTACCCAAAATTTAGGGTGGGCATTGCTGATCTTTGTTTTAGCAGGCATCACGGATGTAGTTGACGGCTTTTTGGCTCGACATTTTAATTGGGTGACCAATGTAGGCAAACTGTTAGATCCTTTTGCGGATAAACTGATGCAATGCAGTGTGCTGATTTGCATGTATTTAAAGAATTTGATTCCTAATTTTGTAGTGGCGATTTATTTAACCAAAGAGCTTTTAATGCTAATCGGTTCGGTTTTTGTTTTTAAGAATAAGAATATAATAGTTCAAAGCGACTGGACCGGTAAGGCCGCTACAACAATATTTTACTTGGCGATTGTGTTGCTGATTTGCTTTTCATTGCTGCATGCAGATGTTCCGTATTGGGTGGTTCTGCTTATTTGCGGTGTTGCAGTATGCTCGACTGTTTTTGCTTTTATTAATTACACATTAAAATATCTCAGCGCGCAGAAACGGCATATTCGCCAAAATGAGAAAATATAATATAAAATTAAGAAAGAAAGGGCATTGAGGGTGAGTGCGTAGTCTCATTTTTGATGTTGGCAAACAATACAATGGAAATGTGTCAAAGATGTCATAAACGGATGGCGGTTGTATTTGTTACCCGTATGGAGAACGGTACAACCAAAAATGAAGGTCTATGCATGAAATGTGCAAAGGATCTTGGAATCAAACCGATTTCCGATTATATTGAAAAACTCGGAATTACAGATGAAGATTTGGATGCCATGGATCAGGACATGAATCATTTCTTAAGTGAAATTGAAAATATATCTCCGGACGGAGAGGAAAATGACGGAGAGGATGCCAAGGGAAAGGCTCCGGCAATTGATTTGCAAAGGATTTTTGGGAGCTCCGGCGCATCGATTCCCGACAACGCGAGCGGCATTTCCGGTGAAAAGATGAAAACAACTTCAAAATCAAAGGAGACGAAACGGAAATATCTTTCGTCTTATTGTATTGATCTTACCGGCCGTGCGCGGGAAGAGAAACTCGACAGAGTCATCGGGCGGGAGGCCGAACTTGCACGCATGATGCAAATTCTGTGCCGCCGTCAGAAAAACAATCCTTGCCTGATCGGCGAGCCGGGCGTCGGTAAAACCGCCTTAGCGGAAGCCTTGGCGCAGCGAATTGTCAAGGGCGATGTACCGTTTAAACTGAAAAATAAAGAAATCTATCTTTTGGATTTGACGGCACTGATTGCCGGAACACAGTTCCGAGGACAGTTTGAAAGCAGAATTAAGGGGCTTGTAGACGAGATTAAATCGCTGGGCAATATTATTTTGGTAATTGATGAGGTGCATAATATTGCCAGTGCCGGCGATGCGGACGGAAGCATGAATGCGGCCAATATTTTAAAGCCCGTACTTTCCCGCGGAGAGCTGCAGGTTATCGGCGCTACCACTTTAAAAGAGTATCGGAAATATATTGAGAAGGATTCGGCTTTGGAACGCCGCTTTCAACCTATTATTATTAAAGAACCGAATGTGGAAGAGACGATTGAGGTCATGGAGGGTATCAAGTCCCATTATGAAAAATATCACGGCATTCAGATTCCGAGCGAGACTGTCCGGCAGATTGTATATTTGGCGGACCGATACTTAACAGACCGATTTTTCCCGGATAAAGCCATTGATCTGATTGACGAGGCGTCAGCGCATTTAGTGTTGAATTCCCCGGTAATTAATCGTATCGATGAGATTGCCGCACAGATGGACTCGTTAAAAAAAGAGCAGGAACAGTTGGAACGCAACTCGGACGGAAACGACGAGAAAGCAAATGAAAAAACCTATGAGCGCCTTGCAGAAATTAAAGTACAGAATCTGCAGTTAAGCAATGAATTACGTGCACTTTCTGTTGAACGCGACAAGATTAAACTGACGCCGGCCGATGTTGCTTCGGTGATCGAAGTGTGGACGGGAATTCCCGCATCCAATGTCAGTGAAAATGAGTTCTTGCGCTTGGAGGGCTTAGAGGATCGGCTGAAAAAGAGAATTGTCGGACAGGATCAGGCCATCTCGGCCGTTGTGCGTTCCATCAAACGCAACCGCGCGGGAGTATCGTATAAACGCAAGCCGATCTCGTTTATTTTTGCGGGACCGACCGGTGTCGGAAAAACAGAATTAGTTAAAACCTTGGCTCAGGATTTGTTCCACTCACCGGAAGCCTTGATTCGCTTGGATATGTCCGAGTTTATGGAAAAACATTCGGTGTCCCGTATTATCGGTGCGCCTCCCGGATATGTCGGTTATGATGAAGCCGGTCAGCTCACGGAAAAAATTCGCAGAAAACCGTATTCTGTCGTGCTGTTTGACGAAATTGAAAAGGCGCATCCGGACGTGCTGAATATTATGCTGCAGATTTTAGATGACGGGCATATTACCGATGCACAGGGACGGTATGTTAATTTTGAAAATACCATTGTGATTATGACGACCAATGCCGGTTCTGCGAACCATTCCAATACGGCCGGTTTCGGAGTTTCGGAACAAAGCATAGCGGAAAACAATACGGAAAAAGCGCTCCTTGGCTTTTTACGCCCGGAGTTTATCAACCGTGTGGATGAGGTCATTACTTTCCGTTCATTAAACGAAAAGGATTTTGTGCAGATTGCCCGTATTATGATTTCGGATTTACGTGCAAACTTGGAGCGTAAGAATATTCAGCTCCATGTCAGCGATGCGGCGATTGATTGGATTGCTGAGAAGTCCTTCAGCCGCAAATACGGTGCGCGCAACATGCGCAGATATTTGCAAAAAGAGGTTGAGGATCAAATCGCCGAGCTTATTATCAGTAATTATGAACATGTACCGAGTGGTTTTTCTGTCGACGTTTCGAAAGATCAGAAGAAAATGGAAATTCAAATATTAAAATAACGAAAACAAACGTCAGGTGTGATTATGACAGATAATTGGTATCAATATTCAACGGAAGAGCTTTGCCGGATTCTGATGACAGATGCACAGACCGGTCTTACCGGTCGCTTTGCCGCAAAGAAATATAAAAAATTCGGTCCGAATGTGATCTATCCGATATCGCGCCTAAGCTTTTCCACTTATGTGCGTCATGTGGCAACGGATTTTACATCTTTGCTGATGATTATCGTAGCTTTGATTACGGCGATATTTGAACAGAATATCGCCGGATACCTTATGATTGCACTGATTGTTTTCAGCTTAGGCTTTTCCATTTTTACATACGCCAAAGCACAGAAGATTTTAGAATCGCTGGAGGGTTATACGCTGCCGGTTGCCAAATGCATTCGACAGGGTAAACTCTATATGATGGCGCAGAAGAAATTGGTCCCGGGAGATTTGATATTGCTGTCTGAAGGAGATGTTGTTCCGGCAGATGCCAGATTGATTGAATCGGAAAACCTGTACTGCCGCGAAAATATTTTATTCGGCTTTGAGTCTCCGGTGAAAAAGGACGCATCTTTCCCCGTGCCCCCCCAGATACATTTGGAGGACAGCGAACAGAAAAATATGGTATTTGCAGACTCCATTGTGACATCCGGACATGCAAAAGCGATTGTATGTGAAACCGGGAGTAATACTGCGGTATGGCGGCGAAGAAGAAGTCGGTCTTTGGTATCGCATGAAAAGCTTTCCGTTCTGAAAATTCTTAAGCGTTACAGCCGATTCTGGAGTGTTACTGCAATTGCTATCACCTTTGTATGTATACTGCTGAGCTTGCTTGTGCTGAAAAACGATAAATCCTTCGTGGATATCTTTATTCGCGGCGTGTCTTTATCCGTTGCTTCCATGAGCGAATTGTTTTTGGCCTTTGGATATATTATCGTAGCTTGCGGCATTTTCAATGCCGTAAAGCAGTACAGCAGCATCAATTCCGGAGCAATTATCAAAAACACCGCCGCTGTTGAAAAGCTGGCAAAGTTAAGTTGCATTGTCGTGCCGAGAGAGGCAATGTTCGGGTCTTCCAACCTCAGTGTGGACAAGGTATATGTCCCGAATGCGGAATATGATCTCGGCAAAGATAAGAATGAATCGATCAATCACATCATTACGGATGCGATCCTGTCTACCGGTCGCTACGGCGCGCAGGAGATTAAAAAGGGAGAGCTTTTTAAAAACCCGGACCAAGAAGCAGTGATTGCTGCGGGGAAGAAATTATCTTTATATAATATTATATTGGATCATGTTTATACGCAGATCGCTCACCGAGCTGCTTCTGCCAGCAGCTTGTTTGACACGACTTTAGTATTGACGGGCGGCGAGTATGTTGCTGTCAGCAGCGGCTCTTCCGATATGATTCTGGCACAATGTGTTTCCTATTTTGAAAATGGCGAGTGCAAGCCTATGACAGAGGAACGGCGTTTGGAATTCCGTTTGCAGGCAATTTCATTTGCAAAGCGTTCTTTTAAGGTGCTTGCAGTTGCTTCCAAAAAACATGCCTATAATAATTTGGCTGCAATCAGCCGTGCTCAATGTGACTTAAGTTTTGAGGGCTTTTTGGCGCTATCGTCACCGCTTTCTCTAAGTGTTGCCCAAAGTGTGCAGAACTGCAAAAACGCCGGAATAAAAACGATCATGCTTTGTGATGACGTAAATGACAGCAATGTCTTTTTTGCGCAAAACATTGGAGTGATTGAAGACGAAACACAAACGATTACCGGTTCCGAACTCGGGCGGATGCGGGCGGATTTGGCTTGCACCAACGCACTTTTGTATCGAATGTACAGCGGACTCTCTCAGGGGCAACAAAAGCAGTTGGTATTGGATCTCCAAAAAAACAAAGAGTTTGTCGGGGTATTAGGCAGCAACCTTTCCGATATTGAAAGCGTTGAGGCGGCAGATGTCGGCTTTGCCCAAAACATTACAATTTCAAACCGCGCGGGCGGTGCACTCTTTTTTGGCGATAACGATATGAGCGCTGTGGCAAGAAATTCTTCTACGGTATCCAAAAACGGCTGTGAAGCACTGAAGCTTTCCGGGGATGTGATTATTTCCGATACCGATAAATTCGGAAACGGCGGCTATAACGCCTTGGTCGGTGCCATTTGCAGTGCAAAAAAAATCTACTTGAATATTCAGTCGATGATCCGGTACCTTCTTTCGGTTCAGACCTTGCGTTTTGCGTTGGTATTTTATTCTGTGCTGTGCGGCAATGATATTCCGTCTGCACTGCAAATCCTTTTTTCCGGATTGATTGTAGATTTGGCTGCTGTAATGATTATTGCATTTGAAAAGCAGACGCAACGCGATTTGAAAGTATCCGGCCGGATTGAACGGCAACTTTCTGATCCGTTTTGGTCCAATGTTGATGCTTTGCTGCTTGGAATTGCCGTTGCCGCGGTGTTGATTCTTACTAATATTTGTTTGCATGTGGCAGGTATAGGAGACAGTAGCGGAAGCCGAATATTTTTTGCTTTATTGCTGGCACAAACGTTGATGCTGATTCAAATTAAGAAAGACCATGCCTGGTTTTGCCATCATACAGGAATTAATAATGCTCTTCTTCTGTTTATAACGGCTCTTTTTGAATTTTGCTTTTTACTTGTGCTGTTCCCACCGCTTGGAAAGATTTTCGGAGTAACCGCTTTGGTGTGGCAGGAATGGCTTTCCTTGCTTGCGGTTGCGGTGATTGTGTTCCTGCTATGTGAGCTCTATCGCTTTGTGGCAAAAAAAATCGAATGTAAAAAATAAGAAATAAAAAACGACGCTTGCTTGATCAAACAAACGTCGTTTTTTTGTTTTTTTGCTTAAAGATTTTGGTCGTCTTTGCCAAAAAGCAAATGGAGCATTTTAGACAGAATATACAGCAGAATGCTGATTTGAAGAACAAAATAAATTAATGAAGATTTTAGTTCAATCAGCCAGTATGTTGCCAGAATAATACGGGGAATTGCCACTGCCGAAATCATTAAAATCGATATCAACCCAAAACAGATGTAAAGGTTGCCGTAGGATCCCTTTTTTGCTGTAACTTTGGCTTCGCAAAGGAAAAAGATCATTACGCAAAGAACCATGAGCTGTTCTAAAACGCGCAAAGGGCTGTTCATGGTTGTGGACATGCTGAAATAAGAACTGATCAGATAGGAAATGCTCCATAATATGGGAGATAAAGATAAATAGGAAAATAAAAGCTTATTCTTCCGAGAAGAAACTGCATTGGTAAAGAAATACCATGCACAGGGAAATGACAGGATTACGGCAATCACCAAGAAGGTTTCTTCTAATGCAGTTCCTTTATTTTGCTTTGCTATGAAGTTATAGATCTCCAAAACCACAGAGGCTAAAAAGAAGAATCCGCAAAGAGAACTGGAGAATACCGAAAGCTGATTGACGGCAATCATCGGTTTTATTTTTTCTTTCCGAAATACGAAAATGGAACTTAGAAGAATCAAAACCATGATTGCCAAAATCCAGTTGATAATTTTCGGAACAGCGCTTCCCGCAACATAAAGCTCTGTTTCAGGCTCAATATAGCGCCACATAAGTGTTTGCATTATGGCGGAGGCAAGGGAGAAAACAAGTGTTATACATAAGTATATGAAGAGATACTTTTTCTTTTTCAACATAAATTATCATCCTTATTTATTTTTCTTTATATCAAAAGAATAATTCATTGAAGAAAATTAATGCCAAAGAGCGGTTGTTTTTGTATATTGCTCGAAATTTTCTCGAGCTGCTTCTTCGGTTTCGGCAGATAAAAGATAATAAATTTTGATTTTCGGTTCGGTTCCGGATGGGCGTATAACGATATTGTCTCCGTTGGCCATTTCAAAATACAGCACATTAGAGGCTTGGGTCCCAGTGGGCAGCGTGCTCTTTGTCTGCAGATCGTAAATGGTCTGCGATTGATAATCGCGCATTCTCAAGACCGCAACAGTACCGATGGTGCTCGGAATGTCTTTGCGCAACGAAGCCATTAAGCGCTGCATTCGCTCAATTCCGTCAAGGCCTTCCATGTATATATTTTCGGTTTTTTCAAAATACACACCGTATTTTTGATAGAGATCGTCCAGAGCATCCCAAAGTGTCTTG
>CAKRMZ010000007.1 GCA_934365155.1 uncultured Eubacteriales bacterium
TGGAGCTGGTGGACGGACTTGAACCCCCGACCTGCTGATTACAAATCAGCTGCTCTACCAACTGAGCTACACCAGCAAGTACGCTTGGATGCTACAACAGAAGAAATTATATCATGTTCATGTCGGTTTGTCAAGATATTTTACAAATAAATATTTTTAAGAATAGTTCTGAATTTTTTTAAAAAAATGACTATCTTTTTCCGAAAAACTGCGATATACTGTTATCGAAAGGGCCAAGGGGCGGCTTTATCCATAAAGACAAAAGTGAAAAAACATGGGAGGGAATACTTTGAAAATTACGGAAGATATCCGATATATCGGAGTCAATGATCATCAGATTGATTTGTTTGAAGGTCAATATGAAGTGAAAAACGGAATGTCCTATAATTCTTATATGGTAATGGACGATAAAATCTCAATTTTTGACACGGTCGATGCCCATTTTACTCATGAATGGCTGGATCTGGTTGAAAGTACGTTGAACGGTCGAGATCCGGATTATTTAATTGTGCAGCATATGGAGCCGGACCATTCCGCGAATATTCTGAATTTGATAAAAACATATCCGAATGTTAAAATTGTGGCTACCGCGAAAGCTTTCACCATGATGCAGCAGTTCTTCGGTACGGATTTTGAAGACCGCAGGATGATAGTCGGAGAGGGGGACACCCTTTCCACCGGACGGCACACTTTCACATTTATAACAGCTCCGATGGTGCATTGGCCGGAGGTCATGGTGACATATGACAGCTTCGATAAGGTGCTGTTCTCAGCGGACGGATTCGGAAAATTCGGTGCTTTGGATGTAAAAGAGGAGTGGGCCTGTGAAGCGCGGCGCTATTATTTTGGTATTGTCGGCAAATACGGCACGCAGGTCCAGGCATTGCTGAAAAAAGCGGCAGGCTTGGATATCGTTACAATATGTCCTCTTCACGGTCCGATTTTAACAGATAATATAGAATCCTATATCAATTTATATAAGACATGGTCCTCCTATGAGGCGGAAAGTGACGGAATTGTTATTGCGTACACCTCGGTTTACGGCAATACCAAAAAGGCGGTGGAAATACTTGCTGATAAGCTTGGAGAAAAGGGATGCCCGAAAGTGGTATTGCATGACCTTGCCCGCTGTGATATGGCCGAGGCGGTTGAAGACGCATTTCGATACAGAAAGCTTGTTTTGGCTACCACTACGTATAACGCGGATATCTTTCCGTTTATGCGCAGTTTTATCGAGCATTTGACCGAGAGAAATTATCAAAACCGTACGGTGGCCTTGATTGAAAACGGCAGTTGGGCGCCGCTGGCGGCAAAGACAATGAAGAAGCTGTTGGAAGCTTGTAAGAAACTGAGCTTTACGGATACAACCGTACAGATACGGTCGGCAATAAATGAAGAAAATATCCATGCTTTAGAAGCGATGGCGGAGGAGCTTTGTCAGGAATATAAGGCGCGCCGGGGAGATACGGCAAATAAAAATAATTTAAATGCTTTACTTGATATCGGCTACGGTTTGTATGTGGTGACCTCGAATGACGGGAAAAAGGATAACGGATTGATCGTGAATACCGTTACGCAGCTTACAAGTGCTCCGAATCGTATTGCGGTTACGATTAACAAACAAAATTATTCGCATCATATCATCAGGCAGACCGGAATCATGAATATTAACTGTCTCTCCGAGGATACGCCGTTTGATGTGTTTGAAACTTTCGGATTTCAAAGCGGTCGAACAACGGATAAATTTGCAGACTGTACACCGCTGCGCTCCGATAACGGATTGATTTTTTTGCCGCGCTATATTAATTCGTTTTTGTCTTTGAAGGTGGAACAATATATTGATTTGGATACGCATGGGATGTTTATTTGCAGTATTACTGAGGCTCGGGTGATTTCTGCGGCGGAAACAATGACGTATAGCTTTTATCAGAACTGTGTCAAGCCGAGGCCGGCAACGGAAGGCAAAAAGGGCTTTGTCTGCAAGGTTTGCGGCTTTATTTATGAGGGAGATACTTTGCCGGAGGATTATATTTGTCCGCTTTGCAAGCATGGATCAGCCGACTTTGAACCGATTGTTTCGTGAAAATAAAGGGTTGCGATTTCAAAAAAGCACTCCGTCCTTTTTAAGGGCGGAGTGTTTTTTTGACAGAGTTTTATACTGTGCCGGAAACAACGAGTGTGCTGACACCCGGTACGACGCTCCAAGCGCCGCTTGTCGGATCTTGCGTGTAGGTTGCGGCCGGTACGGTAACCTGGCCGGCAACGGTTGCAAATTGTCCGGTGCCCTGCGTGTAGGTGTAATTTGTTCCGGCAGTCCATGCGGCGTCATTGAATTTGACGGCAAGATTGCTCAACGCAGGATTGAAAGTGTCGGTAATAACAATATTGTCACTGGCGTCGGCGGCTGTATTCCCGAAGTTTTGAATGAGGAAGGTATAGGTCAGCGTTCCGTTTTCCGTTACGGGAACGGGGGAAACGCTCTTTGAAATGGAAAGGATGGGAGCCGTATCAACGGTAACGGTCGAAGATGCCGTGATGCTGTTAACGGAACCGCTTCCGATGCTTACCGTATTGTTAATGGTGCTGTCGGGATTCAGCGGAGCGTATTGGTTGGCAGTCGTCTCATAAACCACCGTCGTGTTCCCGCCTGCGGGAACGTTGATGCCGGATATGACAAGCTGCGTATTTGCGGTAACAGTCGGCGCTGATTGCAAAACGCCGTTGATATAATATTTTACAGAGCCGTCCACATAGGTCAGCGGTGTTAAACTTGAGGAGTTAAAAGAATATGCGCCGAGGTTGTCGGTGAGAGAAAGATCGGTGAAGCTTTCCGTACCGGAATTCAATATGCTGACTATATACGTGACGGAGCCGTCAGCGGTATAGCTGTTTTTCACCGCGGTTTTGGTTGCGGAAAGAACTTCTAATATTTCGCCGATGGCTACATTGGAATTGGTGACCCGATTGTTATAGGTGAGCTGCGCTTGGTTGGTAAATTGTGCCATGTTGTCCTCCCTTAGAAAGTTTTGTAGAGTACCCTACAGTAAGAGCATATGAAGGCGCTTGGAAAGATGTGCAACGGGAGAACGGTTGACAACAAAAAACGAGCTATTTATTTTGAATTTTTTCTGCGGATTGGCATGAAGGGGATGGGCAGTCTATGGCATTCGGTTGCTGTTTGTTACTTAATTTAAGTCGCCAGAGCAGCAGTAATGCCAAGGGGAAAAGAAGAAAGCCGGCAAAGCCGAACAGCGCATATCCTACATACATGGCAATCAGCGTTAAGGGAGGGTAAATGCCGATGAGTTTGCCCACAATCCGTGGCTCTATCACCTGACGCACAACGGTAATCAGAACATATAGCAGAAGCAGCCCGATGCCGCGATAAATGTCACCGCACAAAAAATAATACAGGGAGTTTGGAAAGAGAATAATTCCAACCCCGAAAATCGGCAGGATATCGATCAGTGAGGTCACCGCGGCGAGCAATGCGGCATATCGAATCTTCAAAATCAGAAAACCAATCAAAAGCTCAAAAAAGGTAATGGTCATGATCATAATATATGCTTTGATATAACAAAATGAGGTGTGAAACATTTGCTGTTTGGCATGACTGAATTTACCGACAATCTTTTGGGGGAGCTTTGACGCGATGAATTTTACGATTTTTGCATAATCCATGGTAAAATAAATGCTGGATATTACGGTAACCAACAGAAAAATCAGAATTCCCGGCAGTGCTGCCGCAACCTTCCCGATTCCGTCTGAAAATTTGGCAGCAGAGCCGGATGCAATATTTTTGATCATGTTGACAAAGAATGTGTCAATTTCACCCGAAAGCTTCTCTAACATTTCTCCGCCGTTTTTAAAGATCGGAATTCTTTCGGATATATTTGTGACAAAATTCATGATATTGTCTAACAGTCCGCTGATCATGCTGCCGTTTTCAAGCACTTGGCCGATAAGGCTTTTGCATTCAAAAAAAATTCGGCTGCCGACCCAAAAGGTCAGACCGAATAAAATTCCGAAGCAGATAAGAACCAATATAAAAGCAATGATTTTTCTTGGAATTCGAATTTTGGAAGAAAGAAAACGAATCGGTTGCTGTAAAATCACGGAAATCAACGCCGCAATCAAAAAGGGGAGCAGCGGTATGAAAAGATAATGCAAAAAAAGCGTGAGCGCAATTACAGCGATGATAATATAAAAGAAGAGGACCAAAATGCGCTGGTAACCTTCTTTAGGTAGATATTGCATGAGCTTTTCTCTCCTTTGTGTCGGCATGTCCCGTCAAACGGCATTTTTGTAATAGGGCCGCTTTGCCTTCATCTTCGATAATAATAAAACGGTATATATAGTATATGGAAAAATAGGAAAAATCATTCAGTTGTGCTTTTTAAAATTTGCGAAAAAGAATGATGAAAAAACACCGCCAGCATATGCTGACGGTGTTTTTTAAGATGCCGAGTTTCAGTCTGCTTTTTCGATGAGCGAAATGAGTTCTTCTTTGGTGCGGTATCCCACACTCACATCGGCAATTTTCCCTTCTTTGATGATTACAACAGTGGGGATGCTTTCCACATGAAAAGCGGTTGCCAGCTCTCCTTCTGTGTCGACATTGATTTTTCCCACTTTAAGGCGCCCCTCATATTCTTCGGCAATTTCCGCTACAATCGGTGCAAGCATTTGGCAAGGGCCGCACCAGCTTGCCCAAAAGTCAAGAAGTACCGGAATATCAGAATGCAGTATTTCCGATTCGAAATTTTCTTTTGTGATAACTTGTTCTGCCATTTGAAACGCTCCTTTTTATTCGAGGATTTTTTAAACGATATTACTGTGAACTAAAATTAAAACGATATTCTTATTATACCATATTCGTGCTGGGATCAATAGAAAAATGATAAATTGACCAAAAATTTTATACCCTGTGCAAAAGAGTTGTATTTTAAAAAAGAAAAGGCGGAGGTTTGATGTTTTTCCGGTGAGAATAGGGACGCTTTTTTCGGAAATTATCCTTTCGAAGATTCGATGATGAATTCTTTTATTCTGCGATATTCCATCCTTCCGATTTTCTTCGGATGTCAACAAATTCTTTGTATTTTCCCGGTATATTCACGAGTTCATCGTGCGTGCCTTGCTCTACGATTTGTCCGTCGTCAAGCACAAGAATTTGGTCGGCGTTTTGAATGGTTGCCAAACGGTGGGCAATGGTAATAATGGTTTTGCCGCGTGTCAGTTCCGAAATGGCCTGTTGGATAAGGTGCTCGTTTTCCGGGTCAATGCTTGCGGTAGCTTCATCGAGAATAATGATCGGCGCATTTTTCAGAATGGCACGGGCAATGGAAATGCGCTGCTTTTCTCCGCCGGAAAGCGTGCCGCCGCCTTCCCCGATTACCGTGTCGTAGCCGTTTGGTAATGCGGTAATGAAGTCGTGGCATCGGGATTTCTTTGCCGCTTCAATGATTTCTTCCTCGGTGGCATCGGGCTTTCCGAAAAGAATATTTGCTCGAACGGTATCGTGGAAGAGATAGACATTTTGAAATACCATGGAGATATTGGACAGCAAGCTGTCACAGGTGAATTCTTTGACATCGTGTCTGCCGACTGTGATGCTTCCGGATTGCGGGTCATAGAACCGTGCAATTAAGCTGCAAACGGTCGTTTTTCCCGAGCCGGAAGGTCCGACAATGGCGGCGGAACGGCACTGATAGATCAGCCAAGCCGCTTCCAGAGAGATGAAGGGATAGTTCCGGATTTTCAGGTATTCCCGGATATCCCGTGAGTTAATAAAGCGAAAAATGTCCATAGTTTATTCACTCCGTATAATACTCTTCCAAAGTGTCCAGACAGATACAGCCAAGCGCATGACCGAACACGGCGCCGCAGTCAATGGCAATGTGATGATTTTTCTGATAGATTCTGCCGACACAGGTTTTGTCAATCAGTTTTGTCGGTGTATGACCGGTGACGATATACTGATCGGGGAAATATTGTTTTTCATATTCCGGTTCGCCGACAATCAGTTCCTGCCACAGCAGGGTATCAAAATGCTGCATACGTTCCTTTTCAGGCACGGTGTGGGATAAGAAGAATCGGTTTCCGCCGGTTTCCACTTCTTCATAAAGCTGAAACGTGTTCATGTACGCTAAAATGTGCTTTTGTTCGTCGGGCGATAATTCCAAAAAGGCGCGATACGTCGGTTCACCGCCGTCAGACAGCCACATGAGATAGGTTTCCGTTTGCTTCTCTAACTGACTTAGATTTTGGTTTTGACTTATCATTGTTAAAAACCGATGAGCAAGAAAATCATGATTCCCTTTAATCGGGATAATATTGCTTCTTGCCGCCATATCCTTCAGGATCTGAATGCCGCCGTCTCCTCGGTCGACCACATCCCCGAGGATGTACAGCGTATCCGTTTCACTGAAATGAATTTTCTCCAGCATGTTTCTGTATTTGTCATAACAGCCATGCAGATCGCTGACGGCATAGATCATGGTTTGTCCTCCTCGGTTTTACAGAAGCATTTCGTGTTTGATAAGTTCTTTGCGGATTGAAACCGAACTTCCTCCGCAAAGGGGGAAAGTTTTCTCATAAACAGGCAGAAAGGTATTTCCATAACGAACCGTAAACGATGGTCTCATAACGGATAACACAAAGAAATATCCAAAAACGCACACCTTAAACAAGAACAACAGTAAAAGATGGTCTGCTGCTTATGACGGAATACCCTCTATTGCTTTTAGCCGGGGATTTCCAGCGTTTCCGTGTTGTTGACCGTATCAAGGGCAGTTTGCGCACGGGACAACTGCTCCGCCGCTTTCTCATACTCGCTTGCTGCTGCATCGCTGTCGTAGTTGATATACCGGTAGTCCACAATATTGCTCTTGCCATAGGTCTGCTCGCGTGTTTTCGGAAGTCTTTCCTTCATTTCAGCCAACTTGTTTTTCCGTTTGGTCAGCTGAGGAATCAGGACGAGCATTTCATCTATTGTCAGGTCAAATCCTGGAACTGTATGGGTCGTGTTGAACAGATTGATCGCATGCTTTACCCGACGGATCTTTTGCTCCATCTCATCCAGTGCGTCCTGTGTTTCTTGGAAATCATACGGCGGTCGGACGCTCTCAGGATCTTCTCCGAGCGAGACCAGAAAATCCCGTCTGACCTCCTCACGGCTGAGGAGAGACGCATAGTCCTCATTCAATTTGCGCAGATACTTTGCCGCTTCGGCAGATGTACACTTCATAATATTCCTCCTCCCATGCTATCAATATAACCGTCTGGAATTGCGAACTTAGTCCCTGTTCACAAAAAATTTACAATTTTATTTTGTCGCACCGCATCTTTTGCATTTTTGACCTGTTACAATCGTTTCCTCATAGGCTTTGGTGTCTACTATCCATTGATTTTCATATACAGGTTTTTGATCATAAGAGGTATAACAAATTGACTTAAGTTGATCAAGGCTTACAGTATATCCATGAACGGTTGGATAGTGTTTCGAGAGTTCATCATATGAAGAAAACCACGGAGAATCATCGCAATCTCTGTAGCTGCAATGATATTTTTCTATCGAATCATAGCCAACCAGAATATTTTCATAATGCCCAACCTCGTCATGGTGGACAGTTTCAAGCATATCTTCCCAGTCGTGTCCGCTAATACAAAGATCGGCATTATCACTTATAGTTGAATTGCTGTTTGTAGAAGAATCGTTGTGCGACAAATCAGATGAATTTAGTGTATCATCTTTGGAAAAGTTTCCGGTCTTATCCGAACTGGTATATTCTCGATAGTTTCGCCAAACAGACTTTTCCGATGTGTCCACAAACGAAGGACTAAATGTTACATAGTCTCCGTCAAATTCAACTTTGATAGGATAGCCATAAACAATTATTTCTTTCCCGTTAACGATTTCACATTCAAGTTCTGCAATTAAATGACCACTTGATGTTCTGTACCATATTTCATATTTGTTGTCTATTGAATCCCGAAACTCCAAGTAAAAACCTTTGGAGCTGCTGCTGGAAAGATCTCCTTGATACCATGTATGCGATAATTCCTTGGTTATGTGATGCATGGGATATGTATTGGTAAAAAAATAGATTAAATATCCGATTATTACCAATGCCATTATCGGCAGGATAATCAAAGCTTCATTTATCGGTTTTCGCTTCCGAATCCCGGATACATCTTCTGAGTCCTGTTTATTTGGCTTTGTTCTTTTTATCTCACTATCGATGGTGCTCTTATAAGAAACAACCTCGGGTATTTGACCTAAATATAAAGTTGCCTTGTCATAATATATTTTAGCCTCTGTATAGTTTCCATCATTTATTGCTCGTTCGATTTTTTTGACAAAATACTCCGTTTTCTTATCCATACACTTTCCTCACCAATTCAAATATTTCGTGCATAAATTTATCGACATATCACTTAGAAACAATTATTCTTCATCGTCTTCATCATCCTCGTCTTCATCTTCATCGTAGCTTGAATCATCGTCCTAATTGATGCAGCAAGAAATGTTTTCGTCTTTACATGAAAAAGTGGTGCTTTCTCTAATCATTTCAGTACATTTCTCAATCGATTCTATTCCCTTATAACTACCGAAAAATATACTAAACTCTTGATTAAGTTCGTTATCTTTTTCCTGAGACAGTGCGCTCGTTTTACGCAAGTATTCTTTTTTTAATTTATTGGCTTGTATGAGTTTTATAATTCCAAGTGTTGTTTGAAGCACTCCAAGAACAACACAGCCAATAGCTATAGCGTAACATATATCTGAGAAAACACCACTGGCGGAACTTGTCCACCATCCAATAAAACCCGCCAATGCCGCTATAAACCATGCTCCAAAACCATACGTCCCTTTATGGCTTACTTTATAAACTTCTTGGTCGCCTTCTTTGCTGATTGAATCTATTTTATTATAATACGGATATACAAGGTTATCTTTATTACAAGTATCAACTAATGCCATGACAGAAACATAAATGTCTCCTTTGTACGCATATTCCACCACTTGAATCGGAATATATAAATAAAATAATTCCTGTGAATTTGTGTGGCGATTAAATGATACTTGCTCCGGATAATCTCCTCCCACACAACCATTTGCAATAGCAGAACAATGGTTGTCAACACTTTTGTTATATAATTCCCTCGCTCTTTGCATCAATTTCTCATCAAGAGAAGACTCAGAAAGCGGTATATCGTAATTAAAGCAATCAATGTCTATCTGGTGAATATTGTCGCAAAAACTGCCGTATGAATCATTAAAATACGCTTCTAATTGGTCTATCAAGTCCGGTTTTTTCTTTTTTTTGCTCGCGCACATATTGGAAATGATGTTTGTCAGCGAAGAAGACAAGGAATATATCTTTCTGCATTTTGCTGTATAAGATCCGCTTGCCGGTTTTTTATCTATTACAGTACTATATTCTATTACGGTCTCTTTTACTTTCCGAAATTGACCATTGATAAACTTTTCCTGCACCTTTTCCACAGGTACGGGAACTTCTTTTTTATAGCAAGCTGTTCCGGAATAGGTTCCTGAATATGCGCCATACATAATTGCAAAAGGATAGTATTTTTCTGTCTTGGAAATGATGTCTATTTCCTTATAGATGTCCGGTGCAATATTTTTTAACGTTTTCAGTTTTTGTAAAAATGTATCGAAGCTCTCTTCGGCAGATAGATTTTTTTCTAATATGTATATGTTTTGCGGTTTGGCGCTTTCTTTTCTGATACATTCTAACCTTTGAATAGCCCTTTCATTTTCAGGATCTAAATCCAATACCGCATTATAATATTGCTCTGCAGTTTTAAGATCTCCTTCTTGCTCAAAGGTCTCAGCTCTTTTAAAAGCATTTTCGATTTCTTCAGACCTGTCAATTTTAACTGAACCGGTTATTTCTACAAGTAGCTTCTGTACTTCATCTTTAGAGTATTGTACACCGCAGCTTTGACATTCGAAAATTGAATCGTCAATCTTTTTTATATCGGTGCTACCACAGACTTCACACTGCATCTTTTTCATTTCCTCATCTCCCATTATTTAAGCAATTTGCATTTGCTGTTTCTTTCTTCCACTAAGGCTATAACCTCATTTGCACTTGATTCGGTTAAGTCCAAATCGTCGGCAAGCACAGCGTCGGTGAATATCGAGAATTCTTCCATGATTCGATTTTCAATATCCGAAAGCTGTTTGTTTGAAACAGGATCGGAATAGCGAAATGCATCATATACTTTTATGCATAGCTTTTTCAGCATCGGAGCTTTTGCCCGGTTTACAAGGTTTTCTGCGTCCAAGGTTATCTTCCTTATAAAAGAAGTCTTCGCTTGCACATCTTCATCAATACCGGAAACAATCGCACCGGCTGCCTTTGCGGTAATAACCGAAATTGCCGTAAATGCCAATACTGCAAGGCAGACAATGATCCCAATCCAGTTCGGAAGATTTGGTATTGCCATGGCAAGTGCCCCGACAATAAGCATAACAATAAGCCCGGTGTAACTTATGGTGATAAGCGGAATATTATAGAATACTTTTTGCAGCGATTCGGCTTTTAACGCAAAACAGGAACACACAAGTTGACCGATAAATGCTAATGTAATAAATATGTATCCAGTCCAAAACGCACCATCGAACTTGCTTACTCCGGCAATTTCGTTCGGAGCGACAAAACAAATCACATTGAAAAGTGCAAACAGTATTGCCCAAATGACCGCGTAAGTTCTAAATCTTTTATTCATCGTCTACCCTCCGCTATAGGATACTTTTCAGCAATTCTGCTTTTAAACTGTTAAATTCTTCATCGGTCAATAAACCGGCGTTTTTCATTACGGTAAGTTTATCGACTTTCGCTTTAAATGCCGCCATATCATCTGTTGGCTGTTCGGCATTGTTTAATGCACCGTTTACGGCATTGCCGACAACGCCGCCGACCGCACCGCCGACGCCTGCCATTGTTCCGAGTCCGACGCCCATATTCGTAAATTGGCCGACCGCTTCGTTTTCGGCAACCTTTTCAGCTACATCAAAGCCCCTCTCTTGCGCATATGTATAACCTTCCTGCTCACGCTTTGTTGCCTGTGCTTTGGAGTCAATGACCATCTTTTGTGCTTCTGTTTCGGCATCAATTACCGCAGTCTGCTGGCGCAGCTTGGCTTCGGCAATATCGGCATACTGACGAAAATGCAAGTCCTTGAATTTTTCATATTGCGGCTCACCATCCGGTTTGGAAACAGATGTTACGAAAAATCTTTCAAGTGAAACGCCGTAATCGAAAAAATCGGGAATGAGCATTTTTTTAATGGCATCCGAAAACTCCGTCAGCTTTTCGTCAATTTCAAAAATGTTGACGGCTCTTGATTTCATAGTCTGCGCAATATAAGTTTTAACCCTTGTCATAAGGAAAGACCGGAAGAAAGAAATCAACCGGGATTGCGAAAGATTATTTTCGGTTCCAACCAGTTTCAAGAGTAGTTTCCGGCTATCCTGAGCACGAAGCGACATTTCACCGTTTGCACCGATAGAGAGGGGAAACCCATAGGTCGGTTCGATATACTGCACTCTTGAATCGGTGCCCCATTTGATTGCCATCTGCTCGACTTTATTTATAAAATAAACCTCACAATGAAACGGCGAGACATCATCAGTTGCACGGTTAAGTGCTTTACCGATAAGCGGAATATTTTGCGTTTCAAGAGTATACCGACCGGGCCCAAATAAATCAAGTGCCTGACCATTCATGAAGAAGATGGCTTCCTGACTTTCGTGAACGATCAACTGCGTGAGACTGTTAAAATCCTCGCAAGGGTGTTTCCAGATAAAGGTGCTGTTATCGCCTTCGTATTTAAGTATATCGGTAATATGAGCCATTACTTGTTATCCTCCTTAATTTCAAGGTTTTCAACAGCAAATTCCAGACATATTTGAATGATTTCGTTTCTTGTGCGTCCGGTCTTTTCCGCAATTTTATCGAGTTCCTCGACTAATTCATTTGTAAGTCGTGATGATACAACCATAGTTTCGCCCCTATATTTTTTTGAAGTGATTATCAGCTTTTTTTCCATTGCTCTTCGCCTTTCTGTTTACTATTATACTACAGTTGTATTTTATTTGTCAAGGCACAAATCATACAATTGTAATCTTATGACGCTAAAACTCGTTTCTGCTCCATCTAATTATACACTACAATTGTAATAATTACAACAGTAATTTCCTTGAAGTGGCTGAAATTTATGTGTTGCATAATGAAATAAACCGGCAGGGAGAAGAAAAACTCCCTGCCGCCGTTGCTCTTTAGGAAAAAATAAGGTCTGCATTTACAATTTCCGTTGCTCTGCTACGAATGTTATTCATTTGAACAACCCACTCCATTTGATTTTCTGCTTTGTGTTGTTCGGTTATGCCATCAGCTGTCGCTATCTGTTTAACCAGCCGGGAACACATATCTTCTGCCTGTTTGTCAATATCCGCAAGGTAACTATTCAATTTGCCACTGAGCTGCAAGCTGGGGAGAAGAACCCGCTTGTTTTCTCGCAGATAATTCAAGTGCCGCTGACCCCACACGCCGATATGAACCTGTTCTTCCGCTGGAAGTTTCAGACACGGCAAATAATAATCACCTTGCAGCTTATACCATGCGGTCTTTTCTTGTTACATGAAAAGACCGCATATTACTATGCATAAATTATCTCTGATTTTACAATTTCCATAGCTCGGTTTCGTATGCTATTCATCCGCCTGACTCACTCCATTTGATCTGTGGTTTTCATCCGCTCTGTTATTCCCTCCGCCGCAGCCATTTGCTTTGTCAGGCGATCAAACATTTCATCCGCCTGTTGGTCAATATCGGCAAGATAGCTGTTCAACTTGCCGGTGGTTAGCAGATTGGCATACAGAACCCGCCGATGCTCTTTTAAATATCGCAGGTGTCGCTGCCCCCAAATGCCGATGGTATGCTGTTCTTCGGGTTCATCATCTCCGGCAATCAGATAGTAATCCCCGACAAGTTCATAGCGTAAGCCTGTCCGCTCATCTGTGATGAATTTTTCCATTGTATCGACCTCCTAATGATTTTCTGTCATCATTGTAGCAGGAGGAGCAGTAAGAATCGAATGTGCGGACAAAAAGAGAGCCGAGCAGCATTTTTGCTACTCGGTTCTCTTTCCCCATTGCCCGTCCGGTTACGGTGATATTGTGTTTTACTGCCTTATCAACGAAAACCGAATGCTTTGTAGGACTTTTTATTTATGGTCTGAGTGACAAGACTTGAACTTGCGGCCTCTACCACCCCAAGAAAGAAAAACTTCTAAAATATAATAAAATATCGACCGTTTGCGCATTGCGCTTGCGGTCGATTTCTGTTTTCTCACAAGACTGTATTTTTCTTTATCCTTGTTATAGATCGCTATATAAGCATTTGTATGTATTGAGGGGAGCAGGCAAAAGGGAATAGCAACAAGTGAACAAGTTGCACCCCTCGGCCGCAAGCGAAGTCTTGCAGAGGGGACATGCAATGCAGTGAGCGCAGTTAGATATTCACTTTTGAGAGAGCACGCAGCTGCGTGCACGCTTCCTCTCTCGCACTGCTCCGGAGGCTCAATGCATATAAATGCGATTCAAACGCACAGTTTAATAGTTAATTATCTAATAATTTTTTAATAGCCGATAACTTTTGTGATAGGTCACTTTCACTTTCTGCTGTTGGCTTTTTATTTATATCATCTGTTATTCCTAAAATGTAGTCGGCTGATACGTTATATTGTTCGCATATTCTGACAATTACTTCAGCAGGAAAATCGTGTCTCCCTTTTTCATATCCGCAATATGTTGAGACAACAACTTTTAATGTTTTTGAAAATTCGTTTTGACTGTATCCATTTTTCTTTCTTACTTTTATAACTCTTTCGGCTATAATTTGTCTTCTTTTTTGCTGTGCTAATGATAAGTCATAGCCGCTTTTTGCTACTTCCTTTAATGTACCTACTGACAGGTCGCCTTTTTCAGGTATTAGATTCCCGTTTTTATCTTCCTTCACGCTATCACCTCATCTGTTTGTTATAACTTATTATAACGCAAAACATAATTTAAATCAATCCTTTTTATCCGAAAATCGTATCAAATTATTAGTTACTCAAATAAAAACCAGAAACTCCAAAATAAAAAAATTTAAAAAAATTCCAGAAACTCCAATTTAGGTATTGACAAATAGAATTTTTTAGTTTATTATAGTTGTAGAAGTTCGAATAAAAATTTGAATATATCGTATTAGAGAGCTTAATAACGGTTTCCCTTATTAACTTGATTATATGGGAATATCGGAACAAAAAATAATAAAAGGAGATTAATTTATTGGATGTAAAAAAATTAGATTCCCCTGTTTCTGTTTCTGATTCTGCTCTTGTTCGCTTTACAGAAATGGGCCACATTGCGGAAATTATGTTTTCCGAAAGGCGTTCTCGCGGTGGCTACATTACCAAGATTGACAAAGACCACTATGTAGACAATAGAACTGGAGAATTAAAGAAATTTCAGCATTTTGAAAACCGTGCGCAGGATTTGTCGAATGTTGCAAAGTCTCTTGCTCAAGGTCGGAACATTCTAAATACAAATATTACAGATGTTTCATGCTGTCGTTGGGTCACTTTTACATACGCTGAGAACATGACAGACCCTAATAAGTTGGCAAGTGATTTTAAGCATTTCAATAAACGCTGTCGGTCAATATTCGGACCTTATGAATATATTACCGCAGCAGAACCGCAAGCTCGTGGAGCATGGCATTTACATTGTGTTTTTATCTTTTCTGGAAAAGCGCCGTACATGGACAATAAAATTGTTGCGGATTGCTGGAAACAAGGTTTTGTTAAAGTACAATCACTTGATAATGTGGATAATGTTGGTGCATATCTAACAGCGTATTTAGGTGATATGGAGCTT
This sequence comes from uncultured Eubacteriales bacterium, assembly GCA_934365155.1. Lineage (GTDB taxonomy): Bacteria > Bacillota > Clostridia > Oscillospirales > CAG-272 > RGIG8399. The sequence goes on from CAKRMZ010000007.1 coordinate 14,954, forward strand.
TCAGAGGCTGCAGGAATACCTTGCTCCAGAGGTATAAAAGAGGTTGAATTTGAGGACGAAAACGGCTTAAAGCAGACTAAGAAATATATGAAAGGAGCTCGGCTTTATATGTACCCACCTGGCTTCCATATTTTTCGATGGAGTAAAGGAATAAAAAAACCTACAGTTTCGCTTTTGCCATATGAAAAAGCAAAAGAAAAGGTTAGTGCTGCCACACTAACCTATTCAAAAACTGTTGTTCTTGAAGATTCTCAAAGCGACTTCAAGAATACCTTACAGTACGAATACTATAATAGCATGAGAAAATAAGTTTTGTCAAATATATATTGAATTATGAAAACATCTGACTTTTTTAAAGAGTGGCTTAATGATGAACGGTATGAGCTTCAGTTATCTACATATGAAGCATATACAGTATATATAAACTGTCATATAATACCTTACTTTGAGAAGCATGCCCCTGTATTAGAAGAACTTACCGCACGGGACATCAAAGACTATATAAATTATATAAAAGTTTCCGGCAGGCATGACGGTAAAAAAGGCGGTTTGTCTCATGCTTCTGTAAAGAAACATCTCAGCGTTATAAAACAGGCTTTAAATGAAGCGGTTATTTTAGGTTATATAAATAATAATCCTGCACTTTCCATTAAGCTCAAACGGGAACGTACTATTTATAGTCCTAAAACGGTCATGCTAACGGCTGAGGATGCTCAAAAGCTTATTGATTGCTTTAAAGGGCATATTCTTTACCCTGCTGTTGTTCTTGCGTTATGCTACGGTTTACGGCGTTCTGAGGTGCTTGGTCTTCGTTGGTCTGCTATTGACTTTGAACATAATGAACTGAGAATTGAACATACTGTTGTTAAAAACCTAACCATAGAAGCGAAAGACTGTACTAAAACAGCATGTAGTAAAGCTGTATATCAATTGTTTCCTGAGGTTAGGGAAATGCTTTTGAAACTGAAAGCCACTGCACCTAAAAACAGTGAATACATTTTGGTATGGCCTGACGGTCGTATGCTGCGCCCTGACTTCATCACAAAATCTTTTCAAAAACATCTTGTTAAAAGCGGTTTGCCTAAAATGCGTTTTCATGACTTACGTCACAGTACCGCAAGCATACTGTTTGATAGGGGATTGGAACTTGAAAATGTAAAGAATTGGCTTCGACACAGTGACATTGAAACCACCTCTAATATATATTTACATTATGGTAGAGGTCGAAATAAGCTTGCATATTCTGCAATAAACGGCATGTTCAAAATATGAAAAAAAGCCCTACAGCACAATGCTTTGTAGGACTTTTTATTTATGGTCTGAGTGACAAGACTTGAACTTGCGGCCTCTACCACCCCAAGAAAGAAAAACTTCTAAAATATAATAAAATATCGACCGTTTGCGCATTGCGCTTGCGGTCGATTTCTGTTTTCTCACAAGACTGTATTTTTCTTTATCCTTGTTATAGATCGCTATATAAGCATTTGTATGTATTGAGGGGAGCAGGCAAAAGGGAATAGCAACAAGTGAACAAGTTGCACCCCTCGGCCGCAAGCGAAGTCTTGCAGAGGGGACATGCAATGCAGTGAGCGCAGTTAGATATTCACTTTTGAGAGAGCACGCAGCTGCGTGCACGCTTCCTCTCTCGCACTGCTCCGGAGGCTCAATGCATATAAATGCGATTCAAACGCACAGTTTAATAGTTAATTATCTAATAATTTTTTAATAGCCGATAACTTTTGTGATAGGTCACTTTCACTTTCTGCTGTTGGCTTTTTATTTATATCATCTGTTATTCCTAAAATGTAGTCGGCTGATACGTTATATTGTTCGCATATTCTGACAATTACTTCAGCAGGAAAATCGTGTCTCCCTTTTTCATATCCGCAATATGTTGAGACAACAACTTTTAATGTTTTTGAAAATTCGTTTTGACTGTATCCATTTTTCTTTCTTACTTTTATAACTCTTTCGGCTATAATTTGTCTTCTTTTTTGCTGTGCTAATGATAAGTCATAGCCGCTTTTTGCTACTTCCTTTAATGTACCTACTGACAGGTCGCCTTTTTCAGGTATTAGATTCCCGTTTTTATCTTCCTTCACGCTATCACCTCATCTGTTTGTTATAACTTATTATAACGCAAAACATAATTTAAATCAATCCTTTTTATCCGAAAATCGTATCAAATTATTAGTTACTCAAATAAAAACCAGAAACTCCAAAATAAAAAAATTTAAAAAAATTCCAGAAACTCCAATTTAGGTATTGACAAATAGAATTTTTTAGTTTATTATAGTTGTAGAAGTTCGAATAAAAATTTGAATATATCGTATTAGAGAGCTTAATAACGGTTTCCCTTATTAACTTGATTATATGGGAATATCGGAACAAAAAATAATAAAAGGAGATTAATTTATTGGATGTAAAAAAATTAGATTCCCCTGTTTCTGTTTCTGATTCTGCTCTTGTTCGCTTTACAGAAATGGGCCACATTGCGGAAATTATGTTTTCCGAAAGGCGTTCTCGCGGTGGCTACATTACCAAGATTGACAAAGACCACTATGTAGACAATAGAACTGGAGAATTAAAGAAATTTCAGCATTTTGAAAACCGTGCGCAGGATTTGTCGAATGTTGCAAAGTCTCTTGCTCAAGGTCGGAACATTCTAAATACAAATATTACAGATGTTTCATGCTGTCGTTGGGTCACTTTTACATACGCTGAGAACATGACAGACCCTAATAAGTTGGCAAGTGATTTTAAGCATTTCAATAAACGCTGTCGGTCAATATTCGGACCTTATGAATATATTACCGCAGCAGAACCGCAAGCTCGTGGAGCATGGCATTTACATTGTGTTTTTATCTTTTCTGGAAAAGCGCCGTACATGGACAATAAAATTGTTGCGGATTGCTGGAAACAAGGTTTTGTTAAAGTACAATCACTTGATAATGTGGATAATGTTGGTGCATATCTAACAGCGTATTTAGGTGATATGGAGCTTTCAGAGGCTGCAGGAATACCTTGCTCCAGAGGTATAAAAGAGGTTGAATTTGAGGACGAAAACGGCTTAAAGCAGACTAAGAAATATATGAAAGGAGCTCGGCTTTATATGTACCCACCTGGCTTCCATATTTTTCGATGGAGTAAAGGAATAAAAAAACCTACAGTTTCGCTTTTGCCATATGAAAAAGCAAAAGAAAAGGTTAGTGCTGCCACACTAACCTATTCAAAAACTGTTGTTCTTGAAGATTCTCAAAGCGACTTCAAGAATACCTTACAGTACGAATACTATAATAGCATGAGAAAATAAGTTTTGTCAAATATATATTGAATTATGAAAACATCTGACTTTTTTAAAGAGTGGCTTAATGATGAACGGTATGAGCTTCAGTTATCTACATATGAAGCATATACAGTATATATAAACTGTCATATAATACCTTACTTTGAGAAGCATGCCCCTGTATTAGAAGAACTTACCGCACGGGACATCAAAGACTATATAAATTATATAAAAGTTTCCGGCAGGCATGACGGTAAAAAAGGCGGTTTGTCTCATGCTTCTGTAAAGAAACATCTCAGCGTTATAAAACAGGCTTTAAATGAAGCGGTTATTTTAGGTTATATAAATAATAATCCTGCACTTTCCATTAAGCTCAAACGGGAACGTACTATTTATAGTCCTAAAACGGTCATGCTAACGGCTGAGGATGCTCAAAAGCTTATTGATTGCTTTAAAGGGCATATTCTTTACCCTGCTGTTGTTCTTGCGTTATGCTACGGTTTACGGCGTTCTGAGGTGCTTGGTCTTCGTTGGTCTGCTATTGACTTTGAACATAATGAACTGAGAATTGAACATACTGTTGTTAAAAACCTAACCATAGAAGCGAAAGACTGTACTAAAACAGCATGTAGTAAAGCTGTATATCAATTGTTTCCTGAGGTTAGGGAAATGCTTTTGAAACTGAAAGCCACTGCACCTAAAAACAGTGAATACATTTTGGTATGGCCTGACGGTCGTATGCTGCGCCCTGACTTCATCACAAAATCTTTTCAAAAACATCTTGTTAAAAGCGGTTTGCCTAAAATGCGTTTTCATGACTTACGTCACAGTACCGCAAGCATACTGTTTGATAGGGGATTGGAACTTGAAAATGTAAAGAATTGGCTTCGACACAGTGACATTGAAACCACCTCTAATATATATTTACATTATGGTAGAGGTCGAAATAAGCTTGCATATTCTGCAATAAACGGCATGTTCAAAATATGAAAAAAAGCCCTACAGCACAATGCTTTGTAGGACTTTTTATTTATGGTCTGAGTGACAAGACTTGAACTTGCGGCCTCTACCACCCCAAGGTAGCGCGCTACCAACTGCGCCACACCCAGATATCCTTTGAACGGACATTCTGTATTCTATCATGTTTTTCGGTTCAAGTCAAGATTTTTCAAAAAAATCTTTTTTATTCCCCCTCAGAATAAAGAAAACGGAACTGAATTTTTAACGGATATGTTATTTTCGTTAAAAAAATTGCTAAAACTTACTGATCCTTGGATATATATGACGGAGCTCGGGAACGGTTCTTGCATTTCTTGTCAGAATGCTTGTTTTCCTTAGAGTTTTCCAATGCATATCAAATTGTCTGAAATCATATATTTTAGCAATGAAAGGGAGGGGTTTGGAGTTGATTCGTAATAAGCGATCATTGCTGCCGATGCGACGGCGCCGAATTACTTTTTCGACTGTTCCGGTTGCCGTCGGCCGAAAAAAGCGCTGTGAAAGAAAGAATAGCAATAACGAACTAAACAGGAAAAATACGGAACTTCGCAGCGCTGTGGTCACGGCGGTATTATCGGTTATACTGTTTGCAAACGGTTTTCAGGCGATTTTCGGTCGAGAAAAGGCGGTTGATGCCTTTGCTCCGATTCGTGAAATTCACGAGTATTTTGATGAAACCGTGCGGGAAAATGATGCAGCCGCGGCTTTCTTTTGGGGCGGGAGTCATGATCAACAGCCTCATTTTAGCTGAGAGTCGGGGGAGTTTGTGTATATTTCAGTAAGCAAGCATATCCGATTGAGCATTGATACCTTGCTGTGTATCGCCGTTCTGCCGTTTTGCGGAATTACAAAATCATTTTTAATTTTGTTTTGCGCGGCGGCGCTACACGAGGCGGGACATATTGCGGCGATTTATGCCTGCGGCGCTGCAATCGACTGTGTCACTCTGACTCCGGCCGGAGTGGATATTCGTTTGCGCGGGGAAGTGGAAGATCGGTTTGCTGCTGTAATTTTATTTTGCGGTCCGATGGGTAATATGCTTTCTGCTTTTGTCGCATGGCTTTTTTTACGTGAATATGGGTATTCGTCGGATGGATTGTTCTTTTGTATTTCCTCGTTTGTATTTGCCGTATTTAATCTTTTGCCGATTGGAGGACTGGACGGCGGCTCGATTTTAAAAATTTTTTTAAGCCGCAGAAAATGCCCGTCCGAGGTTTTGCGCATATCCCGTATGATATCATTTGCAATATTATTGCCGATTTGGATTTTTGCGATGTGCATGCTGCTTGGCGGAAAAGAGAATATATCGTTGATTTCCGTTTGTATTTATCTTTTTTTCTGTGCGGTATGGTAATGATTTTGAAAAAATAATTGCTTTTGCGGGAAGTTGATGGTATAATCTTTTCAGTAAGAAAGTTTCAAATCTCGCGATTTGAAACAGAGTCCTGAACATGTTGTATGATAAATCGGCCGGGCACGCGGCCCTTTTTGTGCTGTTTGCGTGAGAAGCGTATTTTTATCGGTTGAATTTTTAGATCATATTGGCGGAGGATATAATAATGGGTGAATATGAAACATTAATTCCGGGAATCACCGGAGATACACTGCTTTGTTATGAAAAACTTTCCGTGTTGGCCGAACACTATAATCAAAACGGTCAAGGACACGGTTTGCTTGATTTTTTAGGTAAAAATGTTCAAACACGGGCGGAATATTTCGAAGCGGCGGAAGCATTTCGCCGTCGTGTGCTGCTTGACTTTGTTAATGCGGGAGTGGATTTTTCAAGCTTTGACGGTGTGGTGATTTCTCCGTTTGCTAAAATCGGTGCGGGAACGGTAATTCATGCTTCTACACAGATCAAGAGCGGCGTGTGCATCGGAGAGAACTGTGAAATCGGACCGATGAGTATCATAGAAGACAGCCGTGTAGGAAATCACTGCGTGCTGCTTGCTACACAGGTTTGCTGTTCGGTCATTGAGAATAATGTGAAAATAGGCCCGTTTTGTAATATCCGTCCGAATTGCCGGATTGAAAGCGGCGTAAAAATCGGAGATTTTGTTGAGGTCAAAAATTCAACGGTCGGCAAAGATACGCATGCATCTCATTTGACCTATATCGGAGACAGTGATGTCGGCGCGCGTGTTAACTTCGGTTGCGGTGTTGTTACGGTGAACTTTAATGGTAAGACCAAAGGACGCACGGTGATCGGAGACGATGTATTCGTAGGCTGCAATTCCAACTTGGTTGCACCGGTAACCATTGAAGACAATGCTTATATTGCGGCAGGCTCGACAATTACCGATAACGTACCGGAAAGTGCGCTCGGCATTGCCCGTTCCAGACAGACAAACATTCCCGAATGGGTAATAAAAAACAAAGATAGGATTAAAAAATAAAGAGTTAAAAGAGGGATTTTTTGTCTATATTAGATTTGTTTAATCAAATATCCGCACCAAAATCCGGACCGATTGACCATTTGGTGGTTGGGCTCGGAAACCCCGGAGCGGAATATGTATTGACCCGGCACAACGCAGGCTTTGCGGCAATTGACAGTCTTGCTGCAAAGGAGGGGATTGATGTGCGCTGCGCCAAGTTCTCCGCTTTGGTCGGAGATGGTATGATCGGCGGACATCGTGTGATGCTTATGAAGCCTCAGACCTTTATGAATTTGTCCGGGAATGCCGTTTGTGCGGCTGCCCGATTTTATAAGATTGAGCCGCAAAATGTCATTGTGCTTTGCGATGATGTGAATTTGGATGCCGGGGTAATGCGAATCCGCCGGAAAGGGTCTCACGGTGGACATAACGGTTTGAAGGACATTGCGTCAAAACTCGGCACGGATGCTTTTGTGCGGATTCGGCTCGGCGTAGGGAAAAAGCCCTGTCCGGAATATGATCTTGCTGATTTTGTGTTAGGGAAATTAACGCCGGGGGAGCAGCAAGGGCTTGCAAACTGTTATGAAAAACTGAGCGATGCGATCCGGCTTATTGTAAACGGAAAGCTTGATGATGCGATGAGTCGGTATAACGGATGAAGAAAATGAATATTATTTGCGACGGTATTCGTGCCGAAAAAGAATATGCAGAATTAATGCGGGTATATGAAAATCAAAGCATCGGAACTCGCGAACCTTTATATGTAACCGGACTTTCCCAGGGAGCACGCGAGGTTTTTGCCGCTTCTTTGATATTGGATCAACATTCCAAAACCAAGCGACCGGCGCTTATTCTTGTGCCCGAGGAGCGAGAGTTCGGCAAATTCGCGAGCATTCTGAATTCTCTCGGCATTCAAACCGATTTGTTCCCGTTCCGGGAATTGAATTTTTACGATATTACAGCCTCCCATGATTATGAGCATGAGAGGCTTTCCGTCTTGTCTGTGCTTTCAGAGCCGGTTTGTGAGACGCCGCGGGCCATACTTGCAACACCGGATGCTGCATTGGAATATACGATGCCGAAGGAGGTGCTGTGTCAAAACAGCTTTTCGCTTTGCTTCGGCCAGTCGATTTCGATTGAAAAATTGATTGAGAAATTGTTGGCAGCAGGATATGTTCGGGAGGATATGGTAAACGGTGTCGGACAGTTCTCACGGCGCGGTTATATTGTGGATATCTTTTCACCGTTGGGTAAAAATCCGTACCGTATTGAATTTTTTGATGAGGAAATCGATCAGATTTCTATCTTTGATGTGATGACGCAGCGGCGAATCGAAAATGTGCATGAAATGAAAATCACTCCGGCGCGGGAGGTCCTTTTGGATTCGGATATGCGAAAAGCTCTTGCGGAGCAGATTGCGGTTTTACGCCGTCAAGCCTCAAAGCCCGAGATCGCCGAAATTTTTCTGCGTGAAATCGAAGCGTTACAAAGCGGGGTAGACGTCAACTTTTTAGATAAATATATCTCGTTGATTTATCCGCAGAAAATTTGTTTGATGGATTATTTTTTGTCGGATAAGCAGCCGATGATTTTCGCGACGGAAAAAAATGCGATCGATGAGCGTGTTCATGCATATGAGTGGCAAACGGATGAGTCGGTTACCGCTTTGCTGGAAAAGGAACAGCTTCCGGCAAAGTATGCTGATTTCGGGAAGCGACTTTCGGATCTTGAAACAGCATTGGCGCGCGGACGCGCGATCATATGCGATGCTTTTGCAAGCGGTATGGCAGGAAAAACACCGGAGGGAATATTCTCTTTCTCCTGCAGATATGTGGCTTCAATGGGGCAGAACTATGAACTGCTTACCGAGGATCTTGCGGCTTATATCAAATCAAAGTATCGGATTCTTCTTTTTGCCGATACGGAGATTTCGGCAAAAAATCTGCAGGAAATGCTGGCACAAGCAAAAGTTCCGTCTGTTATCATAAAAACACCGGAGTTTGCGCTGGAATCCATGCAAGCGGGAGTTCCCTATATTCTTTGCGGATATAATTTTTATGGCTTTGAACTGCCTCATACGCACTTTGTATGTTTTTCCTTGTTTGATCATGCGGCGGCACCGGGGTGTATTATACAAAAAAGAAATCGCAACCGCAAAAAGAAAGATGTAAAAACACAGATCCTCTCTTATGCGGATCTGTCGGTCGGGGATTATGTCGTTCACCGGGTGCACGGAATCGGGCGATACCGCGGAATTAAGAATATCGTTGATATTTACGGAAATGCGCGGGATTATATTGAGATTGAATATGCCGGCGATGATATGCTTTTTATTCCCTGCGATCAGTTGGACGCGATTTCAAAATATATCGGTGCCAAAGCGGAGGACGGCCTTTTAAAGCTTTCCAAAATGGGCGGCGGAGAGTGGAAAAAGACGACGGCACGGGTGAAGGCGGCAGCGCGCGAGATGGCAAAGGAGCTGATTAAGCTTTATGCTGAGCGCATGCGGAGAGAGGGCTTTGCTTTTCCGAAGGATGATGAGTTTATGCGGGAGTTTGAGGCCGGATTTGAATATGAGGAAACGGACGGACAGCGCACTTCCATTGATGAGATAAAAGCGGATATGGAGCGTTCCGCTCCGATGGATCGCCTTCTTTGCGGAGACGTCGGCTTCGGAAAAACCGAGGTAGCTATGCGTGCGGCATTTAAAGCAGTATTGGCCGGGAAGCAGGTTGCCGTATTGGTTCCTACAACCATTTTAGCGATGCAGCATTATCAAACGATGCTGTCACGGATGCGTTCCTTCGGTGTCCGAATCGGTGTGATGTTGCGGTTTCAAACGCCGCACCAGCAGGAAGAACTTTTGCGGCGTGTACGTCGTGGAGATGTGGATATTATCATCGGAACGCATCGAATCATTTCCGCAGATGTTTCTTTCCGTGATTTGGGACTGGTAATCATCGATGAAGAACAACGCTTTGGCGTGGCTCAAAAAGAGAAGTTAAAGCAAATTTCTAAAAATGTGGATGTTCTTACCCTTTCGGCAACTCCGATCCCCCGAACACTCAATATGGCGATGAGCGGAATTCGGGATATGAGTATTTTGGATGAGGCACCGGAGGATCGGGTGCCGGTTCAGACTTATGTTTTGGAATACGATGACATCATTATTACCGAGGCTATCAAAAAAGAGTTGAGACGCGGCGGCCAGGTGTTTTTTCTGCATAATAATGTGGAGACAATTTATTCAACGGCCAAGCGTTTGAGCCAAACGGTCCCGGAGGCCCGAATCGGCGTGGCGCACGGACGTTTGGATAAAAATGAACTTTCTGAAATTTGGCAGCAGATGGTAGCCGGAGAAATCGACATTTTGGTTTCAACGACAATCATCGAAACCGGCGTGGATGTTCCCAATGCCAACACATTGATTATTGAATTTGCAGACCGTATGGGGCTTTCTCAATTGCATCAGCTTCGCGGACGAATCGGCCGCTCCAGCCGAAGAGCCTATGCTTACTTTACATTCAGCCGCGGGAAAGTATTGAGTGAGATTGCGACAAAACGCTTACAGGCGATTCGTGATTATACGGAATTCGGTGCCGGATTCAAAATTGCAATGAGAGATTTGGAAATCCGCGGCGCGGGGAACGTGTTGGGTTCAGAACAACATGGGCACATGGAAAGCGTCGGATATGATTTGTATATTAAAATTTTAAATGAAGCCATTTTGGAGGAAAAGGGCGAGAGCGTGACGCCGCCGACAGAATGCATCATGGATTTGATGTGCAGTGCATATATTCCGAAAAGCTATATCGGTTCCGAGAGCCAGCGTATTGAATTTTATAAGAAGATTGCCGCAATTGCTACCGAAGAAGATTTTGATGATGTTTGCGATGAAATTTCTGACCGTTACGGGGAAATCCCGCATTCGACACTGAATTTGATTCGAATCGCATATTTGAGGGAATTGGCGTCCAGACTGAACATCGGAGCGATTGAGCAGAAGGGAAAATCGGTTCTTACATTGCGTCCGCAAAACTTTGATTTCGGCTTGTGGTCTGCCATAAATGAAAAGCACAGGAACACTATGAAAATATCGATAAGTTCAAAGCCGTTTGTTACGTTTCGGCTTCGTTCGGGTGAAAATGTATTGGATACATTGGAGGATATTTTGAAAGAAGTCCAAAACGTTCAGATAAACTTTACAAAATAATTGTGGACAGAGCCTTAATTTTTGTGTATAATAAAGAATGTTAACTTGGAGAGGAGTTTAAACATGAAAAAAATAGAAGTGAAACGTATCGTTGCATTGTCTTTATCACTTTTACTTTTGGTAGGTGCGCTTTGTTCTTGCAGTCTGTCCAAGCCTAAGACTGTGATGAGTTATGAAAATCATGAAATTACCGGGCCGATGTATCAGTATTGGCTGAATTATTTTAAAGCGTATTTTCTCAGCATTTACGGTTTAAATGACAGTGTGGAAGATTTGAGCATCACCATGGGTGAGCAGTTTAATAATCAAACGATCGGGGACTTTTTTACAGAGCAAATCGTTGACATTGCCAAAACCTATCTTGCAGGCTGGTATCTGTTTGACGAGGTATATAAGCTGACACTGCCGGACAGCCTGATAGAGCAGGTTGACAGCCGGATTGAAGATGGAATTTCCAATGCGGGCGACCGCCGCTCCTTTAACAAAAAGCTGGGCGAAATGGATTTGAATATCGATCGTCTCAGAGAGATTTATATCATCGAAGAAAAAGTATCGTATTTATACGCCTACCTTTACGGAGACCAGACTATGGGGCTGGAAGGTGTGGAAAAAATCACCGATGCCGATTTGCAGGAGTATTTTGTCAATAACTATATTGCCGTTGAACACATTTTGATTAATACAACAATTCAGTATGTTTTGGATGAAGACGGCAAGTATACCTATGACGAAAACGGTGAATGCAAATATACAGAGCTTTCCGAAGAGGAGACCAAACAAAAAGAAGCGCTTGCCGATGAGATTATGAAGCGCATTGAAAACGGCGAGGATTTCAAGGAGCTTCAAAAACAGTACAATGATGATTTGGATGCGGGTTCTTATCCAGACGGATACCTTTTGGAGGAAAACGGAAGCTATCCAACCAATTTCAAAAAAGCTGCTTTTGACATGGAACCCGGTGAAGTTCGAATGGTTGAAGAGTCTTACGGACGGCACATCATTCGCAAATTGGAACTGAATCCGGAAGCCTATAAAAAAGAGGAATATACCAATACCACTTTGAAGAATTTCAGTGAATATGTAACATCATATATCTATACAAAGAAGATCCAGAATATTTTGGATAGTATTCAGGTGGATACCGATTATCTGAAAACTTTCTCGATTCTGCCGGCGGAAAGTTCTGATACACAGAGCAAATAAGCCTTTTTGGTTCGATGCAGTGATGCACAATGAAAACAGATGACGCCGATGGGGTACATCGGCGATGGATGAAGAAAACAGGCATTCGGCTAAACGAATGCTTGTTTTTCTTTATAAAAAATGTTTGCGAAAACAGTTATTTGTGATATAATAATATAAATAGCATATAAATAGGATAGGCATAAATCGGTTGCGATATGGATGGTATGTGATGATTCGGCCGATTGCAGTTTGAATGAAAAAGGAGGAGAAAGCGATTCGATTTCAGAGCTTTTACAAAAAACGGGCGGAGGCCCTTGAAAAGATACGGGAAGCAGCTATTTCCGTGCTTCCGATTGTGGTTATTGTTATTGTTTTATGTTTAAGTATTACTCCTGCGCCCACCGGATTATTACTTTCCTTTTTGGTCGGTGCAGTGATGATTATTGTGGGGATGGGACTGTTTACTCTCGGTGCCGATATGGCGATGACACCGATCGGCAATCGAATCGGTTCCACTTTGGCGAAATCGCAGAAACTGTGGCTTATTTTAGCGGTAAGCTTTATATTGGGCCTTGCGATTACCGTAGCCGAGCCGGATTTGCAGGTGCTGGCGGAAACCGTTCCGCATATTGATAATGCGGTACTGTTGATTACGGTGGGCGTCGGTGTCGGCTTGCTGCTTGCGGTATGTATGCTTCGCATTATTGTCGGTGTTCGACTGCGCTGGATGCTGCTTGTGCTTTATGCCGTGGTATTTGCTTTGGCAATTTTTGCCGATCGCAATTTTTTAAGTGTTGCTTTTGATTCCGGCGGAGTCACAACCGGTCCGATGACCGTGCCGTTTATATTGGCTTTGGGCGTCGGTATTTCCAATGCCCGCAGTGACCGCAATGCAGAAGCTGACAGTTTCGGCTTGGTTGCGCTTTGCTCGGTTGGACCGATATTAGCGGTATTGGTATTAGGATTTTTTTATCAAAGCAGCACTACAAATCCGGTTACTGTAATATCCGAGTGGACGACAACCTCGGAAATCGGAGAGGCTTATTGGCATGCGATACCGGACCATTTGGCGGAGACGGCGGTTTCGTTAGCGCCGATAGCGGTTATTTTTCTCATATTCCGACTGACCTGTCTGCGCATGCCGAGACGGGAATTCTTGAAAATTTGTCTGGGAATTCTTTATACATATATCGGATTGGTTCTGTTCCTTACCGGAGTCAATGTCGGATTTTCATCCCTTGGAACCGTGCTGGGTAAAACACTTTCAGAGGGGTGGACGCGGTATTTGCTGATCCCGCTTTCCATGATTTTCGGGTGGTTTATTATATCGGCGGAGCCTGCGGTATATGTACTTGAAAAGCAAATTGAACAAATCAGTGCCGGTGCGATTCCGGCCAAGGCTATAAAGCTCAGCTTATCGATTGCCATTTCTTTGGCGATGGGAATTTCCATGCTGCGTGTTTTAACGGGGATTTCCATTATGTGGTTTTTGGTTCCCGGTTATGTGATTGCCCTTGTGCTGTCTTTTTTTGTCCCGGATATTTATACGGCGATTGCATTCGATTCCGGCGGGGTTGCCTCCGGACCGATGACGGCGACATTTATGCTTCAAATGATGATAGGCACCAGCAGTGCGCTGGGAGGCAATGTTCTTGCGGATGCATTCGGCGTGGTTGCGATGGTAGCCATGATGCCGCTGATATCGATTCAGGTCATGGGTTATGTTTACGGAAGACACACGGCAAAATCGGCTGCCGAGTTGTCCGATGCTTTGGATGATGAAATTATTGAGCTTTGGGAGGTGCCATCGTGAATTTTGTAATTTCGATTGTCAATCCCGATGCGCTGCCCTTGATCGGTGAGATTTGCCACAGTCTGGAAGTTCCGATTTCACTGAATCTTTACGGCAGAGGAACTGCAACAAAAAGAACGTTGGATCTTTTGGGAATTGATTCGAAACAGCGACGTGTAGTGATGTGTATTGCCGATTCGAAAAAAGCCGAGCAGTTAATGGCCTTGCAGCGCCGACATCTTTATATGGATGCACCGGGAAACGGAATTGTTCTGTCTATTCCCATCAAGAGTATAGGAGGAAGAAAAACGATGTCATATCTGAGTGATGCAAATGTTCAGCAGATTCCGAAAAGCGAACTGCTTCAAAATTATTCCCATGAATTGATTTTGGTTATCGCAAATGAGGGATATACGGATATGGTAATGGATGCCGCACGGGAAGCCGGAGCAAGCGGAGGCACTGTTCTGCACGGTAAGGGAACGGCTTCTGAGCGGACGGAAAAATTCTTCGGGATCTCTGTAGCCCAGGAAAAAGAAATGGTTATGATTGTAGCGGAAACGCACCAAAAGGCGGCGATTATGCGCTCTGTTTTGCATTTGGCCGGACCGAAAACCGCAGCCGGAGCAATTGTTTTTTCTCTTCCGGTCAGCAGTATTGCAGGAATCGGTATGAACGAAGCTGAGGCGGATGTAACACTTTAATTTTTCATTTGATCCGGTTATAACGCTTATAAATTAAAACCCCCGAACAGAACGCTTTTTGTTCGGGGGTTTTTGTTATTTGATGTTAAACATTATTTCATTAAATCGGCAAGGGTGATGCCGTCAAAATAACGGTTGGTAATGTCGTTAAAGCGGCTCCACATGGCAAGCGTTCTGCATTGCGGTGCACGGCTGCAGGGAGCGGCGTTGCGGGAAAGACACGCAACCGGGGCGAGATCGCCTTCGGTTAAACGCAAAATTTCTCCGACCGTGTAATCCTCGGGAGATTTTAGTAGCTTATAGCCGCCGCCTTTGCCGTGGATTGCTTCCACTAAACGGTTCTTTGTTAAAACAGGCATAATTTGTTCCATGTATTTTTTGGATATGCCTTGCCTTTGCGCGACATCCTTCATGGGAATATAAGCATCGTTTCCATGTTCGGCCAAATCAATGAGGACACGCAGTGCATAGCGACCTCGTGTGGATATCATCATAAAATGAAACCTCCGTATATGATGCACTGGTATGACAGAGCATCAAAAATTAAAATTACCGAATCTCAGTAATGATGCCGCCACCGATTACAATATCGTTGTCATAAAGCACGCAGGCCTGCCCTTTTGTAATTGCACGCTGCGCCTCATCGAAACGGACATGTACACGTCCTTCGTTTATGACTGTGACGGTAGCCCATTGCTCGTCTTGACGGTATCGTATTTTTGCTTTTGCACGAAATTTCTTCGGCGGAGAGGAAAAGGCGATAAAATTAAAATTCTCGGCATACAGCTCCGTGTGAAACAATTCCTCATTTTTGCCGAGAATGATCCGGTTCTCATCCGGACAGATTTCCGTTACGTATAAAGGGGTGTTCGAGGCAACACCGAGTCCTTTGCGCTGCCCGACGGTATAAGATATAATGCCTTTATGCCTGCCGAGAATATTTCCCTTTGTATCGGTAAAGTTTCCGCAAGGGTAGTCTTTGCCCGTAAACTGCCGGATAAAGGATGCATAATTTCCGTTTGGCACAAAGCAGATATCTTGGCTGTCCGGCTTTTCGGCATTATAAAATCCTTGTTCCTCAGCAATTTTCCGGGTGTCGGTTTTGTGCATTTTTCCAAGCGGGAAGAGAGTATGGGCAAGCTCCCTCTGCGTCATGGAGTATAAAACATAGCTTTGGTCTTTTTTGGGATCGATCGCTTTTTTCAGCAGAAAACGGTCGTCTTTTTTTTCGATTTGCGCATAATGTCCGGTTGCGATAAAGGGAATCCCGAGCTCTTCGGCACGGTGAAAAAGACGGTCGAATTTAAGATAGCGGTTGCAGTCAATGCAAGGGTTCGGTGTGATTCCGTTTTCATACGCTTCTGCAAAGCGCTGCATGACCTGATGCTTAAAATCGGTGCTGAAATTGAATACATAATAGGGAATTCCCAAATGATGGGCGACGCGGCGCGCATCGTCAACGTCATCCAAGCTGCAGCAGCTTCTTGAGTGATGTCCGATATCCTCGTTGCTGTAAAGCTTCATGGTGACACCGATGCAATCATAACCCTGTTCTTTGATCAAATAAGCGGCAACAGTGGAGTCAACTCCGCCGCTCATTGCAATCAGTGCTTTTTTTGTCATCCGAGTTCAATCATCCGATCAATGCATTTTCGAGCAGCTTTGATGGTTTCGGGAGAAAGGTCGATTCTTTCGCCGCCTCCGTTTAATGCATCCCAAACATCCATCAGTGTGGTTAGCTTCATGTTCGGACAAATC
This sequence comes from uncultured Eubacteriales bacterium, assembly GCA_934365155.1. Taxonomy (GTDB): domain Bacteria; phylum Bacillota; class Clostridia; order Oscillospirales; family CAG-272; genus RGIG8399. The sequence goes on from CAKRMZ010000007.1 coordinate 31,266, forward strand.
AGATTTTTGGAGAGCGGATAGAATTTCTTTTCGGGACAGGCAAAGCGGAGATGTTCGACAATACTGATTTCCGTGCCGATAATCAATTCCTGCTTCTCTGATTTTTTCGCATACTCTGTGATGCCGGAGGTAGAACCCACATAATCCGCGGCGGAAACGACTTCCGGTTTGCACTCGGGATGCACCAGCAAGAGTGCGTTCGGATGCAGTTCTTTGGCCTTTGTCACATCGTCAAGGGAAACTCTGGCATGAATCGGACATCCGCCCTGCAACAGTTTGAAGCTTTTTTCGGGGATTTGTTCTGCCACCCATGCGCCGAGATTGCAGTCGGGAATAAATAGAATTCGGTCGTTTTCAATCTTCCGAACGATATCAACCGCCGACGAGGAAGTAACGCAAACATCACAGATGGTTTTGAGCTCTGCCGTCGTATTGATATAGGCTACTACCGTATAATCGGGGAATTGCTTCTTGACGGCGCTGATGAGCTCACGGTCCATTTGCTCCGCCATCGGGCAGCCTGCCTCCGCATTTGCGAGAAACACATGTTTATCCGGTGAAAGAATTTTTACGGTTTCCGCCATGAAACGAACGCCGCACATGATTACCGTTTTATTCTGAACGGATGCGGCCTTTTTGCTCAGTGCAAAGGAATCTCCGACAAAATCGGCAATTTCCGTAATTTCTTTGGCCTGATAGCTATGAGCTAAAATATAAATGTCCCGTTCTTTTTTCAACTTTACTATTTTTTGCTGCATTTCCGCAATGGTCATCGTGTAACTCCTTTGCATTCTGATGATGGATATATGCTGTTAAACGGGGGAGACAAAGTTTTTTGTTTTTTGATACATCCGGATGTGCGTATCAATCGGCGAACAGCGGGGTGGAGAGGTAGCGGTCACCGGTGTCCGGCAGTAAGACTACAATGGTCTTTCCCTCGTTCTCGGGACGTTTTGCAATTTCGATTGCGGCATAAACGGCAGCTCCCGAGGAAATTCCGACAAGAATTCCTTCGGCTTTGCCGATTTGTTTGCCGATGGCAAAGGCATCCTCATTGCTTACCGGGAAAATTTCATCGTAAATTTTGGTGTTGAGAACCTCCGGAACAAATCCGGCGCCGATTCCTTGAATTTTATGAGCTCCGGCAACTCCGGTGGAAAGCACGGCAGAGCTTGCCGGTTCCACTGCCACAATTTTGATATTTTTGTTCTTTGACTTCAAATATTCACCGACTCCCGTCACAGTGCCGCCGGTGCCGACACCGGCCACGAAGATATCGACTTTGCCGTCTGTATCCTCAAAAATTTCCGGTCCGGTGGTTTCCCGATGAGCCTTGGGATTTGCGGGATTGGTAAACTGTCCGGGGATAAAGCTGTTCGGAATTTCGGTTGCGAGTTCCTCGGCTTTTTCTATGGCACCCTTCATTCCTTTTGCTCCGTCGGAAAGAACGAGCTCCGCTCCGTAAGCTTTCATCAATTGGCGGCGTTCCACAGACATGGTTTCCGGCATGACAATGATGATTCGGTATCCTCTTGCTGCGGCAACGGAGGCAAGTCCGATGCCGGTGTTGCCGGAGGTGGGTTCAATGATTACGGAGTCCGGCTTTAGTTTGCCGGACGCTTCGGCATCGTCAATCATGGCTTTTGCTACACGGTCCTTGACGGATCCGGCCGGATTGAAGTATTCCAATTTAGCAAGAATTTTCGCCTTTAGATTTAGTGATTTTTCAATATGTGTGAGTTCCAAAAGCGGTGTTTTACCGATTAATTGGTCCGCGGAAGTATAAATAACAGACATAACAGTGTGCTCCTTTTATGATAATTTTAGATATTATTGAACAGCGTCAAATGCTTGCTGTAAATCTGCGAGGATATCGCTTATGTGTTCGGTTCCGATGGAGAGCCTTACGGTATTCGGGCGAATACCGCAGGAAAGCAGTTCCTCTTCTGAAAGCTGCGAATGTGTTGTTGACGCGGGATGAATGACCAATGATTTTACATCGGCTACATTGGCAAGCAAGGAGAACAGGTGAAGACTTTCGGTGAATTTTTTCGCGGTTTCGGCGTCGCCTTTAATATCAAAGGTGAAAATGGAAGCGGCACCGTCCGGGAAATATTTGCGATACAATTCTTGCTGTTTTCCTGTTGACAGCGAGGGATGATTTACTTTTTGCACTTGCGGATGATTCTTTAAAAATTCAACTACCTTCAATGCATTTTCGGTGTGACGCTCTAAGCGAAGCGACAGTGTTTCGAGTCCCTGCAGCAGTAAAAAGGAATTAAAAGGAGAAATGGCGGCGCCTTGATCTCTCATGAGCGTGGTACGCAATTTCAGAATATAGGCAAGATTGCCGCAGGCTTCTGTGAAAACAATTCCGTGATAAGAGGGATTCGGCTTTGATAAGCCGGGGAAGCGGTCGTTTTGCGCCCAGTCAAATTTGCCGGAGTCCACAACGACACCGCCCATGACCGTGCCGTGCCCCCCGATGAATTTGGTAGCGGAATGGACAACAATATCGGCACCGTGCTCAATGGGTCTGAGCAGAAACGGGGTGGCAAAGGTGTTGTCAACAATCAGCGGAATTCCGTGGCGGTGTGCGATTTCGGAAACCGCTTCAATGTCCAAAATATCGGAATTCGGATTTCCGAGCGTTTCCGCGTATAAAAGCTTTGTGTTCGGCTGAATGGCTTTTTCGAAATTTTCGGGAACGGAGGGGTCGACAAACGAAACAGAGAGTCCCTGGTCCTTCAATGTGTTGGCAAAGAGGTTATAGGTGCCGCCGTACAGGTTGCAGGAGGAGACAATATGGTCTCCTGCCACGGCAATGTTTTGAACGGCATATGTGATAGCCGCCGAACCGGAGGCGGTGGCTAAAGCAGCTGCGCCTCCCTCCAAAGCGGCAATTCGTTTTTCAAACACATCGGAGGTGGGGTTCATCAGTCTTGTATAGATATTTCCGCTTTCGGTAAGACCGAAGCGGTGAGCTGCCTGATCGGAATCCTTAAAAACGTAGGAGGTGGTTGCATAAATCGGTACGGCTCTGGCGTCGGTAGCGGGATCGGGTTTTTCCTGCCCTGCATGGACCTGTAATGTTTCAAAACGATAAGTATTCATATATATTGCTCCTTTCAATCTGATGCTTATTTTTCAAATAAATTAAACGGACGGACACATTCGTCCGAGGCGAATGTAGAAATAAAGACACTTTTTAAAACGATGCGGCATATCTTGAAAGGCACCTCCCGATTGAAAAAATAAGTACCGGTAAACGTAAAGTCTTTGAAACAGAGGTTTGAATTACCTACCGGATAACTAAGTTTTTCACAGTATAACGCAAATTACCTACTTTGTCAATAGGTAATTAAAAACAAAAAATAAAAAAAGCAAAAAAGGCTTTTTTGCGAGTAAATATAAAACAATCGCAGTGCGGAATCCGAGCGGGAATCGGCACTGCGAAAATCGATTTTAAGAAAGTTTTTGGAAACGGCTCATATGATTTTTGATGGCATTGAAAGTGGTATCGCTGATATAATGTTCCATTTTGCAGGCGTCCTCGGCAGCGATTTCCTCCGGGATGCCGATACTGCTCAAAAAATCCTTCAGAAGCGTATGACGGCTGTATATTTTTTCTGCCACGGCACGTCCGTCATCGGTCAGGGTAATATATCCGTCCCGATCCACACAAATAAGGGCGCCTTTTTTTAAAAGCCCCATAGCGCGGCTGACGCTTGGCTTGGAATATCCCATATACTCTCCGATATCAATGGCGCGAACGGCAGGCATTTTTTGTGACAGCACCAAAATTGTTTCCAGATACATTTCGCCGGATTCCTGAAGATGCATTCGAACTCCCCCTTTCTTGCGATATAAAATATACATCATAATAAAAGTAGCATAAAAACGTTTTGTTTTCAAGCAATTTTTGTAAACAAGATATAAATGATCCGAATCATGGAAAATTTTTTGAAATAAACTGAGTTATGGATGCAAACGAAAAAAGATTTGTGAATTTTTTATTTTTAATCGCGTAATCGCAAAAACGACAAAAAACAGATTAAATCGGCAGGAAAAGGAAAAAAACGAATTTTTCCTAACTTTTTTGCGATAAATTTGCGTTAAAATTGAAAATATACTTGAAAAATATTCGAAAATAAAATATCATTATAAGGTGTGATATTCTTTTTAAGGGATTTCAGATATGAAGTAATAAAGCTGCATTTTCACCGAGAATTTTTTTCTTCTCCTGTTCGGTGAGCGGCAAAGAGCAGAGATGGGCGATATCCTTGCCCGGATCACTCCACGGACTGTCGGAAGCGAACAGAATTCGTTCGACCCCGTGACGGCGGATAATGGAAATTAACTTTTCATCGGGAATTTTGCGAATCATAAACGCTAAGTCGAAATAAGCGGGAATACCGCAAAGCAGCGTTTCGGTTTCATCCCACAGCATGTTTGCTCCGCAGTGCGCAAGAATCAAATGAATTTTTGAGGGCTTTTGATTTCCGTAGACTTTAGAAAGCAGGTTTAAAATCCGCTGCGGTGTGCAATGAATATCGTTCGGTGACATGCAGTCGTAGCCGGAATGCGTGATCAGATATAAATCATTTTGTATGCAGCAACGCAAAATTTCGGCATAACGGTCATCGTCAATATAAACCCCCTGATAATCCGGATGAATTTTGATGCCGCACAGCCCAAGCGATTTTATAAATTTTACTTTTTCTTCAATGTTTTCGCAGTCGGGATGAATGCCTCCGAATGCGAAAAAATCCGGCTCGCTGTTGACTGTGACGGCGAAGCGATTGATGCTGTCGAATTGTTTCGGACCGGTTACAACCGGAAGCACGACGGACATGTCAATTTTGTTTTTTTTCATTGTGGCTCTCAGAGAGGGCAGTGTACCGTCTGTGTCCGGTTCAATATGAGAAAATCCCTTTAATTTTTCCAAAGCCGCCGCGGCGATTTTGGGAGGAAAAATATGGGTATGAAAATCGATGATCATGGGGTAAAACGGCCTTTCCATTTTGATAAGTTTTGCTTGAATCTTGAATATTATTTTACGACTTGTATTATAACACCATCAGAAAGTAGAGTGCAATATGTTTATTAAAATTTTCCTTCTTGTATTGTTTTTTGCCGTCATGCTGACGGTTGGCTTTTTATGCCGACGGCATGCCGGAAGTGTCAGCGGCTTTGTGCTCGGCGGACGTAATGTCGGACCGTGGCTCACAGCGTTTGCTTACGGCACCTCCTACTTCTCGGCGGTTATTTTTGTCGGATATGCCGGACAATTCGGATGGAAATACGGAGTTTCCTCTACTTGGATCGGCATTGGAAACGCATTGATCGGCTCACTCCTTGCTTGGGTGATTTTAGGAGGTCGAACCCGTGCAATGACGCACCATTTGCAAAGCTCTACAATGCCGGAGTTTTTTGAGAAGCGCTTCTTTTCCAAAGCGCTGAAGATTACGGCTTCTGTGATTATTTTTGTGTTCCTGATTCCCTATACCGCATCGCTGTATAACGGATTATCCAGATTGTTCGGTATGGCCTTTAATATTGATTATACATGGTGTGTGATCGGCATGGCGGTGCTGACCGGAATTTATGTAATCGTCGGCGGCTATATGGCTACTGCCGTGAACGATTTTATTCAAGGTCTCATTATGCTCGGCGGTATTGTTGCGGTAGTGATTGCCGTGCTGAACGTTAAAGGCGGCTTTGTGGAAGCGATGGCCGAATTATCGAAATTTTCCGTGCAGACTGCTTCCGGTTCTACACAGTTCGGTGCATACACCTCCTTGTTCGGTCCGGCTCCGTTATCTTTGCTCGGAGTTGTGATTTTGACTTCACTCGGCACATGGGGTCTGCCGCAGATGATCGGCAAATTTTATGCGATTAAGGATACTGCGGCCATTCGGAAGGGAACGATTATTTCTACGGTGTTTGCGTTGATCGTGGCCGGCGGATGTTATTTTCTCGGAGGATTTGTCCGTTTGTTTTCGACGGAGGCGGATCTTGCGGCCGGCGGATACGACAGCCTGGTTCCGAACATGCTCAACGGGATGCCCGATATACTGATTGCCGTGGTTGTCATTTTGGTGCTTTCGGCTTCTATGTCGACGCTGTCTTCGTTAGTGCTGACTTCCTCTTCAACCATTACTTTGGATTTTATCGCTCCGCTTTTTCGCAAAAAAATCGGTGAGCGGAAGCAGCTTCTTGTGATGCGATTGTTTATTGTGTTTTTTATCGTAATTTCTGCAGCGATCGCCATTGTGCAAGCAAAATCCAACGTAACCTTTATTGCACAGCTGATGGGAATCTCATGGGGCGCGCTTGCCGGTGCGTTCTTGGCACCGTTTCTTTACGGTTTGTATTTCAAAAAAACGACGCGTGCGGCGGTGTGGGTGAGTTTTATCAGCGGCACGGGGCTGATGATTGCAAATATGATTTGCAATTTCAGCGGAAAAGTGTTTATCAATGAGTATTTTACTTCTCCGATTAATGCCGGAATGCTTGTTATGGTTTTGGAATTAATAATAGTACCTTTGGTAAGCCTTTTGACGCCGAAGGGCGACGGCAAAAGAATTGATGATATTTTCTCTTGTTATACAAAAGAAAACAAATAAGCTTAGGAAGGATTTATCATGTTTTTTCAAAAAGAAATTGAAACGATGCCCCGCAAACAGTTGGAAGCATTGCAGTTGGAACGGCTCAAGCATACAGTGGATTATTGTATTAAAAATGTGCCTTTTTATACCAAGCGTTTGACGGAAGCGGGAATCAGTGCCGATAAAATCAAGACCTTATCGGATATTCAATATATTCCATTTACAACCAAGGCGGATATCCGTGATAATTATCCTTTCGGCTTGTTTGCGGTTCCAATGAAAAAAATTGTACGCATTCATGCCTCCAGCGGCACCACCGGAAAGCCGACTGTTGTGGGATACACGCGGCAGGATTTAGAAAACTGGAGCGACTGTGTGGCGCGCCTTTGCATGGCTGTGGGCGTCAACGACGAGGATACGGCACAGATTTCATTCGGATACGGCTTGTTTACCGGAGCTCTGGGCCTTCATTACGGCCTTGAAAAGTTGGGTTGCGCGGTAATTCCGGTTTCGGCCGGCAATACCGAAAAGCAGGTCATGCTGCTTCATGATTTTGAACCTACCGTTCTGATCAGCACTCCCTCCTATGCGATGTATCTTAGTGAGGTTGCCAAAGAGAAAGGAATTCGAAACGAAGATCTGAAACTTCGCATCGGTTTGTTCGGCTCGGAGGGTTGCACAGATGCTTTGCGTGATAAAATTGAGGCCGGCTTCGGACTGTTTTCTACAGACAATTACGGTATGAGCGAGCTGATGGGTCCGGGCGTATCGGGCGAGTGCCATTTGCGTTGCGGTCTGCATATTGCCGAGGATCATATGTTGCCGGAGATTATCAATCCGGAAAGCGGACAGAGATTGCCGCACGGGGAGAAGGGCGAGCTTGTAATTACCACGATTACCAAGGAGGGAATTCCGCTGCTTCGGTATCGCACCAAGGATATTACAAGACTTAACTATGAGCCATGTGCATGCGGTCGGACACACGTCCGTATGGATAAGGTGCAGGGCAGAAGCGATGATATGCTTAAAATCCGCGGTGTGAACGTATTCCCCAGTCAGATTGAAAGCGTGATTGCAACCGTTTCCGGGATTGCTCCGCATTATGAGTTGGTTCTGACGCGGAAAAACTATACGGATTATTTGGAAGTCCGTGTGGAATTGACGGACGAAACTCTGTTGGATAATTTCCAGAAGTTAGAAAATCTGCGTGCGGTGATTACAGCAAAGCTGCAGACCGTATTAGGAATCAAGTCAAAAGTAACTTTAGTGGCCCCGAAAACAATCAAACGGTATGAGGGCAAGGCCAAACGAATTGTTGATCTGAGAAACCAGGAGAAATAAAATGAAAAAATTAATGATCGGCAACGAAGCAGTTGCCAGAGGATTATATGAGGGCGGATGCAGTGTGATATCCAGTTATCCCGGAACCCCCTCTACGGAAATTACCGAATTTTTTGCAAAATATGATGATGTATACTGTGAGTGGGCTCCGAACGAAAAGGTCGCTATGGAGGTTGCATTCGGTGCATCCTTGGCGGGTAAGAGAAGTGCCTGCGCCATGAAGCATGTCGGACTGAACGTAGCGGCGGATCCGCTGTTTACGCTTTCTTATACCGGAGTAACCGGAGGTCTTGTGATTTGCGTAGCAGACGACCCCGGAATGCACTCTTCGCAGAATGAGCAGGATTCCCGCCATTATGCAATTGCATCAAAAGTGCCGATGCTTGAGCCGGCTGATTCCAAGGAGGCGTTGCTGTTCTCAAAAAGCGCCTTTTCTCTGTCGGAGCATTTTGATACACCGGTTATTTTGCGCATGTGCACGCGGATTGCTCATTCTCAAAGTATCGTTTCCACCGGAGATCGGGAGCCGTTTGAAGGATACTCTTATCAAAAGCAACCGCAAAAATATATTATGATGCCGGGAAATGCCATTAAGCGTCATCCCTTTGTGGAGGAGCGCACGGAAAAGTTGCGCAATTTTGCAGAGGATTGCATCTATAACCGGGTTGAAATGGGCGGAACGGATATCGGTATTATCACTTCCGGTACATCGTATCAGTATGTGAAGGAAGTTTTCGGCGAGCAGGTAAGCGTGCTAAAATTAGGAATGATTCATCCGATGCCCACAAAGCGGATCCGTGATTTTGCGTCGAGGGTGAAAAAACTTTATGTTATTGAGGAACTGGATGCCGTCATTGAAACGCACTGCCGTTCAATCGGTGTAGACGTTATCGGAAAGTCCCTGTTTTCACTTCTCGGAGAATTTTCGCAAAAATCGATTGCCGCGGCGTTCGGCTTGAAAGAAAAGGATTATGTTACAGCCGATTCCGAAATTCCGATGCGCCCGCCGGTGATGTGTGCCGGATGTCCGCACCGCGGTATGTACTATACCTTAGCCAAAAATAAGATTACGGTTCTCGGTGATATCGGTTGCTATACTCTCGGCGCACAGCCTCCGCTTTCGGCGCTGGATTCTACTCTTTGCATGGGTGCATCCGTGTCGGGACTGCACGGGTTTAATAAAGCGGGAAATGGGAAAAATGAAAATAAAAGCGTATGTGTAATCGGTGATTCGACCTTTATGCATTCCGGTATGACCGGGCTTGCCAATATTGCGTATAACGGCTCCGCTTCTACCGTAATTATTTTGGATAATTCCATTACCGGTATGACGGGACATCAGCAGAATCCTACCACCGGCTATACCATAAAAGGAGACCCGACTGCTAAAATCGATTTGGAAACTCTTTGCCGTGCGATGGGAATCGAACGTGTCCGTGTGGTGGATCCGTATGATCTTGCAGCCTGTGAAGCGGCTATAAAAGAGGAACTGGCTGTTGACGAGCCGTCCGTAATTATTTCCCGCCGTCCTTGTGTGCTACTCAAATATGTGAAAGCAAAATCTCCCGTGACAATTTCTGAGACGAAATGTCGCGGATGCAAGAAATGTATGGGACTCGGATGTCCGGCAATCAGCTTTAAAAACAAAAAAGCAGTGATTGACCCGACTCTTTGTGTCGGGTGCAAGGTTTGCATGCAGCTTTGCGCTTTCGGCGCAATCGAAAGTGAGGCGAATGATTAATGAAAACAGTCAATATCATGATTGTAGGCGTAGGCGGTCAGGGAAGTCTGTTAGCCAGCAAATTACTCGGTAATTTGCTGTTGGAAGAGAACTATGATGTGAAGGTATCCGAGGTGCACGGCATGAGCCAGCGCGGCGGATCGGTTGTGACGTATGTGCGGTTCGGCCAAAAGGTATATTCGCCGATTATTACCCAAGGAGAAGCAGACTATATTATTTCGTTTGAAAAATTAGAAGCTGCTCGCTATGCGTCCTATCTTTCAAAGGGTGGCAAGATAATCACGAATACACAGCAGATCGATCCGATGCCTGTGATTACCGGTGCGGCAGCTTACCCGGAAACGGTGCTGGATGAATTACGTGCCAAAGGCGTTTTTGTAGATGCGATTGATGCGTTGTCGTTGGCTGTGAAAGCCGGTTCGCCGAAGGCTGTAAATATTGTTTTGATGGGACGTTTGGCAAAATATTTTGATATCCCGAAAGAAAAATGGTTAGAGGCTGTTCGCAGAACGGTTGCGCCGAAATATGTCGAACTGAATGAAAAAGCATTTTTACTGGGATACGAGGATTGAGATGAGCGGAGGAGTTTTGCAGTGAATTATTATCAGAAAGAAATAGAGACTGCTTCGCGGGAGCAAATTCGGACATGGCAGAGCGAGCGACTGAGAGAAACCGTGAAAAGGGTCTATAATAATGTCGAGCTCTACCGCCGCCGAATGGACGAAGCCGGCGTTCGGCCGGAGGATATTCAGTCCGTTGACGATTTGGTCAAATTGCCTTTTACCAGCAAGCAAGATTTAAGAGATACATATCCTTACGGTTTGTTTGCCGCTCCGCTGGATGATGTAGTACGGCTGCACGCTTCCAGCGGTACGACGGGAAAACAGATTGTAGTGGGATATACACAAAATGATCTGGAAATCTGGGATACGATTTGTGCGCGCGCACTGGTGGCAGCCGGTGCTTCAAGGAGTGACAAGGTGCATGTTTCCTACGGTTACGGCTTGTTTACCGGAGGACTCGGACTGCACGGAGGTTCGCAAAAGCTCGGTTGCACGACAATACCGGTATCCTCGGGCAATACCGCTCGCCAGTTGACGATTATGCAGGATTTCGGTTCGACGATTTTAGCTTGTACGCCGTCTTATGCTATGTATCTCGGAGAAAGTGCTCAGAAGGCCGGAATCGATACGGAAAAGCTGCCGCTTCGTGCCGGAATCTTCGGAGCAGAGGCGTGGACCGAGGAAATGCGGAATGAGATCGAAGCGCTTTTGCATATTAAAGCATATGATATTTACGGCCTGACGGAAATTATGGGGCCGGGCGTCGCTTATGAATGCGCGGAGCAAAACGGAATGCACGTTAACGAAGATCACTTTATTATTGAAATCATTGACCCGGATACCGGGCGGCCTCTCCCTCCCGGAGAAAAAGGCGAGATTGTATTTTCCTGTATTACAAAGGAAGCATTTCCGCTTTTGCGCTTCCGCACCAAAGACATCGGCATGATCAATGACACCCCCTGTTCATGCGGACGCAGTTTTGTGAGAATGTCCAAACCCATGGGCCGCACCGATGATATGCTGATTATTCGCGGTGTAAATGTTTTTCCCAGTCAGATTGAGACTGTGTTGCTTCAGGACGGACACTCTCCGAATTATCAGATCATTGTAGACCGCGTCGGTGTTTTGGATACGCTTGAGGTACAAGTGGAAATGAATGAACAGCATTTTTCTGATACTGTTTCAACCGTTCACCGGATGGAAACGGAGTTAGCCGATCACTTGAAATCTTTGCTTGGAATAGCAGCGAAGGTGCGTCTGGTTTCTCCCAATACCATTGCCCGTTCAGAGGGAAAAGCAAAGCGCGTTATTGATAAACGAAATATTTAAATATTTAAGGAGGAGTTTCATATGGCGATTCATCAATTGTCTCTTTTCTTGGAAAACCGCCCCTGTCAATTGGTTACGGTAACTGATATTCTTTATCGAGAAGGCATCAACATTCGGGCAATGTCGTTAGCGGATACACAGGATTTTGGCATTTTGCGGCTGATTGTAGACGATGCGGATCGTGCAAAACAGGTTTTAAAAGCCGATAATTGCATTGTTTCGCTGACCGATGTTGTGGCAGTTGCCATTGAAGACCGACCGGGAGCCCTTGCGGCAGTGACAAAAATTTTGGCAGAGCATGAAGTCAATATTGAATATATGTATGCGTTTGTCACAACGTCCAAGGAATACGCATGTGTGGTGCTGCGGGTCAATAATAACGACAGGGCGGAGCAGTTGCTCTTATCTGCCGGTATCCGTTTAGTCACTACGGAAGATGTAAAAAAATTGTGATATAAAAAACGTCCGTGAAGCACAACGCTTCACGGACGTTTTTTATAAAGCAGATAACATTCCGGGCAGATGGACGGAAGGGGAATCCTTCAATCAAAATCCTGTTTCATGGAAACTTGTCCGAATAAATGGTTGAGTCGCTTGCTGCGGAGAGCGCTTTCCTGAACGGACTGTTCGACTTTAATATATCCGGAGGGGGCCACGGGCGCGATGACCGTGTAATCGACCAACCGTTTTCCATTGTATTTTAATGTTTGAAAGGTTTGAATTTTGCTTTCGGTTTTTGAACTGACTTGAATGCATCTGTCACCGGTATAGATATAAGAGGTCTTCGGAAAATCATTTAAATATTGAGTTCCTTCGAAGGACCAGTCGTTCAGAGCCATATACCGAATTACCGTGTCGAACACAAAGGGGTCGTTGCTTTGACTTTTATCCAGTGCATTTAAGGGAACCGTCGTCGGATACAAAACAGACGGCTCACCTACGTTTCTGCAGGTGAGGTCCAAAAAAGAAATCAGCTCATAAACGCCGAGCATTCCGGAATGGGGAACAGGAATTTTCGTCCAGTACATTTCGGTTTCTTTGTTTTCCGTTCCTTCTTTGATGGCTTTTGAAAGCTGATGATATATATCCGGAGAGATCCACATTCCGATGAGCTTCAGATTTTTATGAATTACATCATAAAGATAACTGAATATCTGGTTATTACGCAAAGTCTGCAGTACAGAATCTGCCGTAAGTTTAGACACTATTTCCGCTTCAACACAATATCTTTCACCAATTTCTTTATTGGTACAGCCGCACCCGTGCTCTACGGCCATTTTAATATGCTGCACGAAATCTTCCTGCAAATAAAAGTTTGACATAGAAATGCGTCCTTTAATATTTATAGATTTGTAGGTATAATACAGGACCGGCAAGGCAATATATATTTATAATACGTGTTGAGACAAAAATTGATACTATAAATACGCTATATTGCAAGATTGCGATAGTATAATTATAAATATTGATTGTTTTGATGTTGAGTGGGGATGTAATGTACGTTGATTTTGAACCTTTGTTTCGCCAACGGTTGGTTGAATTGCGCAGTTTGAAAGATATTTCTGCGCGGGATTTAAGTCTCTCCTTAGGGCAAAGTGATAGTTATATCAACAAGATTGAAAATGGAAAAATGTTGCCGTCTATGGGAATCTTTTTCTGCATCTGCAATTATTTTAATATTCATCCCAGAGATTTTTTTGATGATCGAAAATCGCAACCCGAACTGATTCAAAAAATTGACGAAAAGTTATTGTTGCTGACAGACGAGCAGTTATCGGCGTTGAGTATGTTGCTAAATGATATCCATTAATCATCTTGATCACATAATAACACATTTTTTACAAAAAATCAATATTATTGATAAAAAATACAAAAGATCGCTGAAAATTAAAATACTTTATCTTACGCAAAAAGGACCGCTAAGCATACAGCTTTAGCGGTCCTTAAATTGTTTTTAAGTGAATATTTACAGATAGGATTTCAGTTTATTGATATTTTGCTCTTCAAAGGTGACAACATCGTTTGCCAATGCGGCGGTTTCGGAAATATCCGGGGCATCCTTGTGTTGCGTAATTTTCTTTTTCATATTGATAATGCCCATTGTGGATCCATTAATCATCAGCTCGGCTAATTTTTGCGTGGATTTATCCGCCATGGTGTTCATATGAATGCCGATTTCACTCGGAATTTTGGCAAAGACCGTCGTTTTCGGAACGGCAGCGTTCATCTGTCCCAATCGTTTTGCGGCTTCATTGGCGAATTGCTGGTACTGGTTCATCTGTGCGGTCAGATCTGAGCGGAAATTAACATCGTTTACTTTGGGCATGAGAGTAATGATGCTTTCGATTCCCATTGTAACGTTTTTATAGATGTCGCCGAGCAGTTCTTCACTCGGACTTTGCTGTTCTTGATTTTTCATAGACTTCTCCTTTTGATCTTTTGGATGATATTGCTATTATTTCGCATTTTACACCGGATTATACGGAGAAATACGCAAAAGAAACAGTTGACATGCTTTATTGCCCAAGGTATAATTAAGGCATCTGACGCACGGCACAAAAAAGCTGTGGCATATTTGTTTTGTATGATTAAAAATTCAAAATATTGAAGAGAATATTCGGGAAACGAAATGGAAAAACGGAGGTGCATTCATGGAGGCCATGAAGAAAAGCACGGTGCTTCTTTGGATTAGAATATTGGGGGCCCTTTTTTGTACGTATTCGCTGTCATGGATTTTGCCGATCGGCGGCAATTTGATTGCAATTAATTACAGTGTTGTTTCGGTTTTGCTGGCGGTACTCTTTTTTCTGTTTCTGCGTCGCGCATTTAACGGAGCAGACCGACGGAGCGTTTGTATATCGGTGATTTTCGGTACCGTATTTGCCTTGATGTTGCTTCTCGGTGTACAGATGAACCAATCGGATTCTCTTCGGGCTTTGAAAAGCTTTCGGTTTGTGCCGGCTTTTATCGGCGCTTCCTTGCTTTGCACGGCTGCGGTCCATGCACTTTTGACCGCTTCGGCTCGGTATGCAACGGGATATTCGGAGGCGAAGGAACATTGGTTTTTCCGTGCGGATAAAAAAATGTTTTTTCTTATCTGGGCCGTTATCTTTATTTGTTGGATCCCATGCTTTTTAGCAACATATCCGGGCGTATTCGCCTATGATGGAGTGACGCAGATTTTTGATGTGGCGGGTGGTCGGCTCAGCGCATTGCATCCGGTATTGCACAGCTATTTTATTGCAGGATGTTTTGCAATCGGAGCTCTGTTTGACTCTCTTCGGGCGGGAATGGCCATTTATTCGATTCTGCAAATGCTGTTTTTCTCCATGACGCTCAGTTTTGCCTGCCATGCTATGCGCCGGCACCGTATGCCGTATTGGCTTTGCGTATTTTCCGTCCTCTTTTTTGCACTGCAGCCGATGTTTCCGGTGATGGCAGTGAGTTCGACAAAAGACATTTTTTTTGCATGCGCCATTATTCTGCTTTGTATTTGTATTTGGGATGCGTCATCGGATTCCAAGGCTTTTTTTGCTTCCCGCGCACAGCAGGTTCGGCTGGTGCTTTTGACGTTTTTTGTGTTTGTAACAAAAAACAACGGCGTATTTTTCTTTTTGCTGGCTCTGCCGTTTTTAATCATTCTTCTGCGCGGGCACCGAGTGCGCTTTACGGTATTATGCATGATTCCCGTGGCGCTGTATTTGATCTATACCGGTCCCGTATACCGGATGCTCGGAATCGCAAAAGGGAATTTCAGGGAAGCCCTCAGTGTACCGATCCAGCAAATTGCCCGTACGGTAAAGGTGTACGGTGATGAGATCAGCGAAGAGGATTATGAGCGGATTTATCGCTATATACCCAAGGACAAACTTCAATCCTATCAACCTCACATTTCGGATTTTGTAAAAAATTATTTTGATACGGAACAGCTTATGGCGAACAAATGGGATTTTGTTTCGTTGTATTTAAAGCTTGGCATCCGTTATCCAAAAACATATGTTGAGGCAGTTCTTTCCCTGAGCTTAGGGATGTGGTATCCGGATGCGGATTATCAAAGCCCGAATGCTATCTATCCTTATTGGTATATGGAGTTTGATAATAAGGATTTTGTTTGCGCGGCAGGGGATCGCGGACCGAAGGAATTTTCTTGGCCTGTTTTGCAAAGCTGCTATGATAAGCTTCGAGAATTTTTCACGACAGAGCGGGTGTTTTTAGAGCGGCATTCGCTGTGGCCGTCGCTTGAGAATTTTTATCGGGATATTTCCATGAATCAAGCTTTCCACCGTGTTCCCGTATTGTCCATGACCATGAGCTGCGGATTCCCGTTTTGGATGATGCTGTTTGCTACGGCGCTTCTGATCTATCGCCGTGCCTATCGAGGACTTTGTCCCTTTGTCTTTATGTTTGCATTTTGGGTGACGCTTTGTTTGAGCCCCGCAGTGATTTATCGCTATGCATTGCCCTTGACACTCTCTCTGCCGCTCTTTTGTGCGTATGTGTTTACGGCACTCCGTCAGCCTGCAGAGAAAAAGGCAGAGAATGTTTTGCCGAATGCAGAGAATGCTTTGCCGAATGTTTAAAAAATATTGTTTCAGAGGCGTTTTTCTTTGGGAAAGACGCCTCATTGATTTGTCTTTTCGCCGCTTGCATTGTGATGAAAGAATTTTCCTGCCGCGCCCTGTCAATATATCCCCGAATATCCGCATAAATACGGGAAAGTGTAAAAAAATTATATTGACAACCCGGCCACTGTGTGATATACTGATGTCACCTCTTCCGTAAAGAGTTCTTTTTTTGCGGCTTTTTATGGGAATGCGGTTGCAAAGGGAATCCGCATTTGTCATGAGGGAGGCTAAAGCGCAGTGATATATCATATCCTGTGACCAAAAACTATAGGAGGTGCCTAACATGAGAGTAAAGATCACGCTTGCTTGCAGTGAATGTAAACAAAGAAATTACGACACGACCAAGAATAAGAAGAACGACCCGGATCGGATCGAACTGAATAAATATTGCAGATTCTGCCGTAAACACACACTGCACAAGGAAACAAAATAAGGAGGAGCGCAATGGGACAGAAAATTGCAAAATTCTTCCGCGATTATAAGAGCGAATTTAAAAAGATTGTATGGCCTACATGGCCTCAGGTTGTCAAAAACACATCGATCGTTTTGGTGGTTGTGATTGCCGCTGCCCTTTGCATCGGTCTTTTGGATTACGCGTTTAGTCAATCTCTGCTTTGGCTGAGCAAGCTGATTTAAGATTGTTTTGTCAAGCAATGTTTGTTTTTCGACGTTTAAATTTTGTTTTAGGAGTTAATCATGATTGAAAGTGCTTCAGAAGCGAGATGGTATGTGGTCCACACATACTCCGGATATGAAAACAAGGTGAAAACCAACCTGGAAAAGATTGTTGAAAACCGCGGTCTTTCTAATTTGATTATGGAATCGCGTGTTCCGACCGAGACCGTTATTGATGCATCCGGCAGCGAACAAAAAGAAGTCGAGAACAAAATCTTTCCGAGCTATGTCCTGATCAAAATGGTGATGAGCGATGAAACATGGCACATTGTGCGCAACATTCGCGGCGTTACCGGATTTGTGGGACCCGGCTCCAAGCCCACGCCGCTTTCAGATGCCGAAGTGGAGGCACTCGGTGTAGAGTCGGTTGTGGTAACACTCAGCTTTAATGTTGGTGATACCATCAAAATTAAAGACGGTCCGCTTGCCGGATTTTTGGGTAAAGTCGAAGGCGTATCCGACGATAAGAAAAAGGTTACTGTCTTGGTTTCCATGTTCGGACGCGATACTTCGGTGGAACTCGATCCGAAATCCATTGAAAAAGCGGATGTATAAATGAATTGTTTGTAAGATGCATGTTTAGAAATCATGCATGATATGTGGGAGGAAGAAAATTTATTTTACATTCTTCCGTTACAGAAACCACATTTGGAGGTGTAACTCATATGGCAAAGAAAATTCAAGGCTATATCAAACTTCAGATTCCCGCCGGTAAAGCAACCCCGCAACCGCCGATCGGTCCTGCATTGGGACAGTATGGCGTAAGCATTCCGAACTTTACAAAGGAATTTAACGAAAGAACAAAGAACGACATCGGATTGATTATTCCGGTTGTTATTACGGTTTATGCCGATCGCTCTTTCTCATTCATTACCAAAACCCCGCCTGCTCCGGTTCTGATTAAAAAGGCCTGCGGTATCGATACGGCTTCCGGTCGTCCGAATACCGAAAAGGTGGCTAAAATCACAAAAGAACAGGTTCGCAAAATTGCTGAGACAAAAATGCCTGACTTGAATGCTGCTTCTATTGAAAGCGCAATGAGCATGATCGCCGGTACGGCTCGCAGCATGGGCATCACTGTGGAAGAGTAAGCGAGGAGGAGACGATAATGAAAAAAGGAAAAAAATATACCGAGAGCACTTCTCTCGTTGATAAAGTAAAACTTTATGATACCAATGAAGCAATCGATCTCGTTTGCCAGACTGCAAAAGCAAAATTCGATGAGACGATTGAACTTCATGTCCGTTTGGGCGTAGACTCCCGTCACGCAGATCAGCAGGTGCGCGGTGCAGTTGTTCTTCCGCATGGTACCGGCAAGACGGTCCGTACATTGGTTTTCGCAAAAGGCGATAAGGAAAAACAGGCGAAGGAAGCCGGAGCGGATTATGTCGGAGCAGAGGAATTAGCTGCAAAAATTCAGCAGGAAAACTGGTTCGATTTTGATGTTGTAATTGCTACCCCGGATATGATGGGTGTAATCGGACGTTTAGGTAAGGTTTTGGGCCCGAAAGGATTAATGCCGAGCCCGAAATCCGGTACCGTTA
>CAKRMZ010000008.1 GCA_934365155.1 uncultured Eubacteriales bacterium
TGACCGGGCCGAAAGTAAATAAAACCAAAGCACCGAGCGCATACATTAAATATGTCCAAAAGGAAGGAACGGCTACGGTGGTTTGAATACCGAACACGGTATATAAGGCGGCAGTTACCGGGTTGGCTTCACTTTGCACCATTGAAAAAACGGCCGGAAACATGGAAGATAGCGGAGTAAAACTGTCTCGGCTCAAAAGTCCGCTGAATCCTAACATCGCAAAAATAATCGGAAAATTTCCGAAAATAAAAAACAGATTTATACTGAACAAGCGCCCGAAATTACGAAAATACAATTTAAAAAAATATGTAAAATTATAATTTACGGGGCCGTCTCCTTTTGCGTCCTCTATGTCGCGATTGGGATTAAAGAAAAAATTATATAAATTAAATTTTGATTTCTTTTTTTTATCTGCCAAATTAACACATCCTTTATTTTGATTCACTTTTCTTTCTATAACAAAGCAACAATTGCAAAGCCGACTGTTTCAACAAGAGCGATTACTGCGTAAGCGACGGAAAAAAGCAAAAATTCACAAAAGAAAGTAATACTGGGCTGTGAAGTAATAAACACAGACATTTTTTCATCGCAAAGTCGCATTTGATTGGAAAAACATATTGCCTTTGTGCAAAACAAAAGCAGCGCAGCACTCGCCAATGACATAACCGCTAAAAAAATGAGATAATAAGAGCCGAAATGTTCATTTATATTTTCCGGAAAACGCAACGCATAGGTAAATACCGAGGCGGAGAAACCGCATAAAAATCCCTTATACAGAGCCAGTGCATAGCTTACTACAGAAGCGTAAATCGTATAAGCGCCGAAAAACACAAAAAACAAAAATTTCTCATCAAAAAATATTCGACATAAAAAGCTCCACAAGGCATCCTGAATTGATTCGCCGAAAGTAAAAGGCGATGATGCAATATAGTCACATAAAGTTTTTTGAACAGCCGTTTCATCGTTTCGGCCGAAAAACACAAATACCAGGGAGCCTACTACAAATCCAACCAACATAACCGCGCATAGAGATATCATAATATTGCGCTGACGTTTTCGATCGGCAGTGTACATCGTGCGTCGAATAAAATCCCGGTTTGCAAAATCACTTCCTGCAAAATTTTCTTGCTTCATATTTACCCTCCTTGTCCGATAATCGGACAATTCAATATATGAAGCAAAGATTCTTAAAATACCTTTTTTATCTCAGTAATGCAGAAAGTTCAGCCGCACGCTTTGTGCAAGCCTCCATTGCTTTTTTCACTGTCTCCTCAAGCTTTGATTCTGCAAATACATTCATTGCCTGCTCGGTCGTCCCTTTCGGTGATGTAACCATCCGAATTAATTCCTCCGGACTGTGATCTCCCTTTTTGATCATATTGGCCGAACCGATTACCATATCGCATACCGCATCTCGAATCTCATTGCCCATCAAGCCCTGCGCAGCCGCACCGTCAATAATTGCCTTGATAAACAAATAAATATATGCCGGAGACGATGAAGTCACGGAAATTACCGCATTCATTTGATCTTCGGGAAGCTCAAATGCCGACCCGGATTTTGAAAACATGTTCTGTACAAACAAAAAGTCTTCATCCGATACATTCGAATTTCTGGAAAGCGCCGTCACTCCCTGCCCGATCAAAAGCGGCGTATTCGGCATTGCACGTACCACGGCAACATCATCAGACACGCCCTTGCATACCGATGCCATCTCGACACCCGCGGCAATGCTTACAAAAACCTTTTTGGAAAGATCTGCGCCGACCTTCCGAATTTGCTCGAATAATTCCGCACAATTTTGCGGCTTTACCGCAATCACAATATATTTTGCATTTGCTATCGCCTCTTTCAAAGTCGTGCAAAAATGCAAAGAATGATCCTGAAAACGCTTGTATTTCGAAGTGTCTACATCAAACAAATATAAATGTTCATCCGGGGTGAACTCAGCACGCAAAATGCCGCCGATAATAGCTCCCGCCATGTTCCCCGTACCTAAAAAAGCAATTGTGTCTTCCATCATATTCAATCTCCCTTTTCCCTGCGATTCAATGATCCAAACAGGTACATAAAAATTGACCGTTTCGTTTTTATAAAGTATAGCACACAATTACGGACAAATCAATAAAATCGCATCACAAAACGCTTTTTTGCGAGAAAAACTTGCTATTGCATACGATATCAGGTATAATATTATTGTTTATTTTTTTCACAAAATAACATGTGTATACAAAAAATTTGTAATATATCATACATGATTGTTTGAGGTTATTTATGAAACTTGGTATCGTCGGTC
Source organism: uncultured Eubacteriales bacterium (assembly GCA_934365155.1). Taxonomy (GTDB): domain Bacteria; phylum Bacillota; class Clostridia; order Oscillospirales; family CAG-272; genus RGIG8399. Next base: position 2,297 of record CAKRMZ010000008.1, read on the forward strand.
TTCCGAATGTCGGAAAAAGCACTCTCTTTAACGCATTGACCAATGCAGGTGCTGAATCCGCAAACTATCCCTTCTGCACCATTGAGCCGAATGTCGGCGTTGTTGCCGTTCCGGACAAACGTCTGGATGCACTGGCCGAGATGCATCATCCGGAAAAAATAACGCCTGCCGTTGTCGAATTCGTGGATATTGCAGGACTGGTAAAGGGCGCATCGGAGGGTGAAGGACTCGGAAACAAATTTTTGTCTCACATTCGTGAGGTCGAGGCAATTATTCATGTCGTTCGCTGTTTTGAAAACGAAAACATTATTCATGTAGAAGGACGTATCGATCCGCTGCATGATGTTGAAATTATCAATACGGAATTGATTCTTTCCGACCTTGAAATTATCGAACGCCGGGAAGACAAAGTCCGCAAAGCCCTCAAGGGAGACAAATCTTTTGAAAGCGAATTGAATTTGATTTTAAAAATCAAAGAGGTGCTGGAACAGGGCAAGAGCGCCAGAACCTTAGAACTCAACGAAGAAGAGAGCGCTTTAATGGCAGATATCCCGCTTTTGAGCGCAAAACCCGTTATTTATGTTGCCAATATCTCCGAAGATGAAATCGGAGGTGACTTAACCCAAAACAGCGGATATATGGCGTTGAAAGCTTATGCCGAAGAGGAAAAATCCGGCATCATTGCCCTATGCGCGGAAATTGAAGCCGAAATTGCCCAATTAAACAACGATGAAAAAGCAGAATTTTTAGAGTCGCTTGGAATAGCAGAAAGCGGGCTGGACCGTTTAATCAGCGAAAGCTATTCCCTTTTGGGCCTCATCAGCTTTTTGACTGCCGGCCAACCGGAAGTTCGCGCATGGACCATTCGAAAAGGAACAAAAGCCCCGGCCGCCGCCGGAAAAATCCACTCGGATATCGAACGTGGATTCATCCGTGCCGAAGTCATCGGATTTGATGAGCTGATGAAGGTCGGATCCATGACGGCAGCCAAAGAGAACGGATTGGTTCGTTTGGAAGGAAAAGATTATGTCATGAAGGACGGAGATATTGTACTCTTCCGCTTTAATGTTTAATACGAGGTAAAACATATGATTGCAACAATTAAAGAAGAAATTCTCAAATTAAAAAAAGAACAGGACGTGTGCATTATCGCGCACACCTATCAAAGTGAAGATATTCTGGAAATTGCAGATTACATCGGAGATTCCTACAAACTGAGTCTCGACGCAGCCAAAGCTCCGAACCAAACGATTCTAATGTGCGGAGTTCGTTTTATGGCAGAAACCGCAAAAATTTTGGCCCCGCAAAAAAATGTTATTCTTGCCAATCCCGAGGCAGGATGTCCCATGGCAGAGCAAATGAGTCGGGAATATATTGAATCCGTAAAAAAAGATTACCCCGGATATGCCGTAGTCGTCTATATTAATACAACGGCCGAACTGAAAACCGTTGCCGATGTCTGCGTAACATCAGCTTCTGCCGTTAAAATTGTCAAAGCTATGCCCCAAAATGACATTCTGTTTATTCCGGATTCCAATCTCGGCAGTTATATTGCAAAACAGGTTCCCGAAAAAAACATTAAACTGTTAAACGGCGGATGCCCCGTGCATTCCCAAATGACTGCCAAAGACGCCATCCTTGCTAAAAAATCGCATCCGAACGCCCTGCTTCTCGTGCATCCCGAATGCAAGGCAGAGGTGCTGGAACAGGCCGATTTTGTGGGCTCCACAACGGCAATCATGAAATATGCCGTTGATTCCGAAGACAAGGAGTTTATCATCGGCACAGAGCTCAGCATTGTAGAACATCTGCAATTTACATGTCCCGATAAGAAATTCTATCCCATGTCGAAGCATCTGATCTGTCCGGATATGAAGCTTACTACATTAATCGACGTTTATCAAAGCCTGAAGAATCCTGCCGGGAAAACGGTTGAATTAGATGCGTCTACAATTCAAAAGGCACGTCGTTGCATTGATGAAATGATCCGCCTTGGAAAGTAAAATGCAAATGATAAGTAAAAACAAAGTAATGATCGCGATGAGCGGAGGAGTTGACTCTTCGGTTGCCGCCGGTCTTTGCGTCAATGCGGGTTATAGCTGCATAGGAGCTACCATGAAGCTTCAGGCGCCGCATGGCAGCGCGGCATTCGACCCTTCCTGCTGTTCCGCGCGCGATATTGCAGATGCTCAAAATGTAGCAGATACCCTGGGAATTCCTTATAAAGTCTATGATTTTTCCGGTGAATTTGAAGAAAAGGTCATTCAAAAATTTGTATCGGACTATGAGCATGGAAGAACACCGAATCCTTGCGTGGAATGCAACCGATATTTGAAATTTTCAATGCTTTTTGAGCAAATGAAACTTCTCGGCTACGATTATGTGGCAACCGGTCATTATGCCCGTGTAGAAAAAGAGGGCGAGCGTTATTTACTAAAAAAGGCCGTTGATTCCAACAAAGATCAGAGTTATGTGCTGTATTCCCTAAATCAAGCGCAGCTTTCCCATATTCTGTTTCCTTTGGGAAACTACAGCAAAGCCGAAATCCGTTCTCTTGCCGAAAAGTATCGGCTTCCTACCGCAAAAAAATCAGAAAGCCAAGATATCTGTTTTATTCCGGACGGGGATTATATCTCCTTTATTAAGCGCTATACCAAAAAAGAATATCCGAGCGGGGACTTTGTCGACACAAACGGGCAGGTCATCGGCAAACATAAAGGAATGATCGGTTATACGATCGGCCAACGGAAAAAGTTAGGCATATCCTCCGCACGCCCGCTGTATGTCTGTTCGAAAGATATTATAAACAATCGGATTGTATTAGGATACGAAGAAAATTTATACCGTTCCTCACTGGATGCCTCTGCAATCAACTTGATTCCGTTTGATACCATCGAACGTCCGATGAAAGTGAAAGTGAAGACCCGATATCGTCAAAACGATCTTCCCGCCGTTGTGGAGCAAACCGGACCGGATCGCCTGCACATTGAATTCGATAGCCCGGCAAAAGCCGTTTGTGCCGGACAGGCCGTTGTTTTATACGATGACGATGTTGTAATCGGCGGCGGAACCATTTTATAATGGAATCCGAAAAGATTGTGACATTCGAAAAAAAAGATTGACTGAAAACAGTCAATCTTTTTTATTTTATCAAATTTTGTTAAAATACATTCATTTTGCAAACAATCCGATAAAAAGAATATCATTTCGAAAAATATCAAAGGCCTCCAAGATATGCCTTTTGGACCTCTTCGCTCTGCATTAATTCTTTTCCTGTCCCCGACAAGGCGATTTTGCCGTTTTCCAATACATAAGCGCGATCGGAAATTGCCAATGACTTTCCGGCATTTTGTTCTACAAGCAAAACCGTGGTGCCGGATTTTTTAATCGTGTTTACAATAATATCGAAAACAGCATCCACAAGCAACGGCGAAAGTCCCATAGAAGGCTCATCCAGCATCAAAAGGCTCGGATGGGTCATCAGTGCTCTTCCCATGGCTAACATTTGCTGTTCACCGCCTGAAAGCGTTCCGGCAATTTGATTGCGGCGTTCAGCAAGGCGCGGAAAATAACTGTAAATTTCTTCGATATCACGGCGTATTTTCTTTGCATCATTTTGCGTATACGCACCCATCAGCAAATTTTCATAGACTGTCAGTTCCTGAAAAATGCGGCGTCCTTCCGGCACCTGCGTCATCCCTAAGCGCACGATTTTATGACAAGGAATCTTGGTAATATCCGTCCCGTTAAAAATCACCGTGCCATGACGAATCGGAATCAGCCCGGCAATACTCTGCATGGTCGTTGTTTTTCCGGCACCGTTTGCGCCGATTAACGTAACAATTTCGCCCTTATTTACTTCAAAACTGATCTTTTTAAGGGCGCGAATGACCCCATAATACACTTCAAGATCTTTTACTTCCAAAAATGCCATACTCGTTAACCTCCGATATAGGCCTTAACGACTTCGGGATTTGTCAGCGCCTCTTTCGTATCACCCTGTGCCAGTACCGTACCAAAGTTTAAAACCGTAATTTCATCGCAAAGGCCCGCCACAAATTTCATATCATGCTCAATCAGCAAAATAGTCATATCAAAATCATCCCGAATTCGGCGGATAATATCCATCAGATCGGCCGTTTCGTTGGGGTTCATTCCGGCAGCCGGCTCGTCAAGAAGCAGAAGCTTCGGATTCGTAGCCAAAGCTCGTGCAATTTCTAACTTACGCTGTTTACCGTACGGCAGATTGCACGCAAGCTGATTGCGAGACTCCTCCAGTCCGAAAATACGAAGAATCTCTTTTGCTTTCTGACGCATCTCGGTTTCTGTACGGTAAAAAGACGGAAGCCGAAACATACTGGAAAACGGATTGCAGCAGAACTGCTTCTGATTATGCAGACCAACCATAACATTGCGAATCACACTCATATTATTGAACAAGCGTATATTTTGAAATGTTCTGGCAATGCCCTTGTGATTAATGATTTCTTGTGTCTTACCGGTTAAATTTTCGCCGTCTAAATAAAAGCATCCGGCAGTAGGACGGTAAACGCCCGTAAGCATATTAAACACCGTCGTTTTCCCGGCGCCGTTCGGTCCTACTAAACCGTAAAGCTGATTTTTACGGATTTCAAGATTAACATCCTGCACTGCTTTCAAGCCGCCGAATGAGATACCCAAATGTTCTGTTTTCAGCATGATATCCGCCATCTTATTTATCCTCCCGATCCGCATTGTCATCAGAAATATTGACGTCTACCGAAAGCACCTCATTCATTTCTATTTTCGTATCAATGCGATTCCACTGAGCATCATCGTCATGAATCACTTCCGGCTTATTACGCCGCATCGCTGCGCGGCGACGAACCGCACCGATTCCGATTTGCTCCTTAAAGGGCTTTAAAGCCGGGGCGTTGTTTAAAAGAACAACAACCACCAATATTGCCGCATAAATCAATAATTTTAAAGCGGCTAATTTTCCGGTCAGCATGCTTTGAAGTTTAAAGTTTACAAAGGTAATTAAGGCCGCTGAAATAATCGAACCCCGAATGTTGCTCATTCCGCCCAATACAACCATTACTAAAATTTCAATCGAATAGTTATATGAGAACGTCCCGTATGTAATCGGGTTAGTGCAATAGCCAAACAGCACGCCGGCCACACCGGCAAAAAAGGCCGAAATGGTAAATACAAATAATTTATAATACGTCACATTAATGCCCATGGCACGTGCGGCAATTTCATTATCGCGAATTGCAGTAATTGCTCGGCCGTGTTTGCTTCGAATTAGATTTTGAGAAAAAACCACCACAAGCAACAGAACAATAAAGCAAACAACGAACAACTTTTTGGCATCCATCTGAATCGCATCGGTAATGAGTCCTTTTTCCGCGCCGAACAAGGGTACATTTTTAAAAATATTGCGCACAATCTCTCCGAAAGCAAGCGTCACAATGGCGAGATAGTCTCCCTTTAAGCGAAGCGCAGGCAGGCCGATTAAAAATCCAAACAGGGCAGCAACAGCACCGCCGATAAGTACAGACAAAACCAAAACGATCCATTGAGCGGAAACCGTTTTTTGTAAAATGTCCGCAAAAAAGCATCCGAGGTATGCACCGACGCACATAAAACCAGCGTGACCAAGGCTCAATTCTCCCAAAAATCCGACAACCAAATTCAGCGAAACCGCAAGGATAGCGCTGTATCCGATCCGCACAAGAAGTCCGGCATAAGAACGATTTAATATTCCCACCTGATTACAAATAATCATCGCTATCAAAAACACGAATATTGCAATCGTATTAATATGATATTTTAACTTGAATTGACTTTTGAAATTGCGAATAAAACTCACGGCTTACACCTTCTCTCTTCTCTTCTTTCCGAGAATTCCAATCGGTTTAATCAACAGGATAATTATTAAAAGACTGAATTCAATCGCCGTGGTATAAGGGTTAATCGCCGGAATACTCTGGCAAACTTTTTCCACTACGCCAAGCAATACACCGCCGATCATCGCGCCCGGTATGGAACCGATACCGCCGATCACGGCAGCCGTAAAAGCTTTGATACCAGGCATTGCGCCCAAAGACGGATCAACGGATGGAATCTGCATCAAATAAAACAGACTGGCAAATGCCGCCAAAGCCGACCCGATCGCAAAGGTTATCATAATAATCGTATTGACATTGATCCCCATTAGCTGGGCTGCTCCCCGATCTTCCGATACGGCAAGCATTGCGCGTCCCGTTTTGGTTCTTTTGATAAAAAGTGTTAATCCGGCCATGATCACCGCACCGACAACCAAAGTGATCACCGTATTGACGTTGATTTTTACCGATCCCAAAGTAAATGTTCCGAAATTCGGCAAGGTAATCGGTTGGGATTCCGCACCGAAAATAATTTGTGCCAATCCCTGCAAAAAGTAACTGACACCGATTGCGGTAATCAATACGGCAAGCGGTGATGCTCCTCGCAGAGGCTTATATGCTACTTTTTCAATTACAATTCCTATCAGCGTACAAACAATCACGGCTGCAATCAATCCGATATACGGATTTGCGCCCGCACCGACCAAAACCAAAATGGCATATGCTCCCACCATAATGATATCGCCGTGAGCAAAATTCAGCATTTTTGCGATACCGTAAACCATCGTGTATCCCAAGGCAATCAGAGCATAAATAGCGCCGAGACTGAGCCCGTCAAGAAGTGTACTCATTTTGTAAGCTCCTTTTATAATATAATTTGCCGTTAAGCAAAAAAGGTTTGCATCGGAAAGCGATAAGAGAGCCCCCTTATCGCTTTCCGATGCAAGCCGGCTCTCAAAATAATGTTTTGAGAGCTGGTATACATCGCAACTTTTCCTTTTAGAAAAATCAACCTAATTTTACAATTTGCGGAACCTTTGTACAAGCGCCGCTCTCATCCCAAACCATTTTACCGGTGACTCCCGTATAGGAAAACGAATCCGCAGTAATCGCAGCAATCACTTTTTCACTCAAATCTGCCATAGAGATAGAGGGATCGTTGATCTCAGCCGCTTTCATGGCTTCGAAAATTGCATAAACCGCATCATAACCGTCGGCTGCAAACTGATCCGGCTTCACACCGTATTTCTGTGTATATGCCGAAACAAATGCGCTGACCTTGGCATCGCTGCTGTTCACATCAAAGGGAGTGATATACTGAATGCTGTTTGTAACGGTGGAATCGATTTGTCCTTCAATATTATCCAATCCGTCACAGCCGAATAAAGCTGCAGTACAACCTTTATTTACACATGCTTTTGCAATCAGTCCGGCCTCTGTATAATAGATCGGCAAAAAGATTACATCACAATCCTTCAAATTTTCAACTTGCGTTGAGAAATCTTTTTTGTTTTCATTGTCAAAACTTTGCTCCGCATAAGAAACACCGAGCTTTTCCATTTCTGCCTTGAACGCATCATAAATACCGGAAGAATAGGTGTCACTGTTGTTATAAATCGCACCGATCTTTTTATATTTTGCAACTAACTCCTGTGCTGCCAATGTTCCCTGGTCCGGATCACCGAAGCAAACACGGAATGCGGTGGGACGGTTTTCAATAATATTTGCCGCAGAAGCAGAGGGCGTCATGAAAAACAGTTTGTCTTTGGCTGCTTTAGAAGCAAATGCTTCGCAAGAATCCGAGGTTACACTTCCGATCGAAATCTGCATTCCTTTATCAAAAAGTTGATCGTATCCGGTGGAAGCCGCTGCAGCAGTCGCCATATCATCCAAAAACTCAAAAGTAAATTTTACACCGTTGAGACCGCCGTTTGCGTTAATCTCTTCGATAGCAAGACTTGCTCCGTTATTTACCGATACTCCATACTGTTTTGAATCTCCGGTAAGAGGACCAGTTCCGCCGATGAAATACGTGTTTTTGTCATTTTTACCGCATCCCGCAAAACACAAAACCAGCATCATGCAAGAAAAAACTACGGCTAACATTCTTTTGAATTTCATAGTTATTACCTCACTTGAAAATAATAATTTTTATCTTCACGGTCCTAAACAGACCGGAATCAACACAAAAAAACGGCCTTGTTAAAATCACAAGGCCGTTCGCATTTTAAAACCACGGTAAGCAAGCCCTTAGCAGTTGCAATTTTAACATTTTATGATTCGTTTTGAGTACAAGCAAAAAATTAGGTCACGTAGAATCAAAAAATAGGATAGCACAAAAACAGCTATGGCTAATACCGCCATAGCTAAACCGCTGATAAGGCTATAGTCATGTTGACAAGGAGAGTTCGCGGCAGTATTGGTCTGCATCGACATAGACATGCTCTTCATCTTCCACGTTCTCCCATCTAAAAAAATGTATGATAACGGAATTATATGATATCTTGAACAATTTGTCAAGTATTTTCAAGCAAATATCCGCAAAAATATCGGGCAAACGGCCCAAAATGAAACGCAATCGGCAGTTTCCGACATCATTTTTTATTAGAGTGTATTTTTCAGAGTATGTTCCCGAAAAGCTTCAACCTTACAAAAAATTCGAACAAAAATGCCGTTGGCAAAAAAAGCGACAGAACCCTGTCGCTTTTTTGTCTTTTTAATTGTTTTATCGATTTCGAATTGCGTCAATCGGACGTTTTGAGGCAATTCGCTTCACCGGCAAGAAGCTTGCCGCAAACGCAATAAACAAACTGATCACAAAAAGCAGAAGCAGTTGTCTCGGACCGAAATTCAAAACCGTGATCAGCACACCGAGTCTTGTGCGAATCAGATAATTAATCATCGAGGACGCCGCGAACACGCCGATACTTGACAGGACGAAATTAATCATCGCAATAATAAAGCTCTCCGCAAAGAAAATTCGAAAAACGTCATTGCTTCGGGATCCGATCGCACGTAAAATGCCGATCTCCTGCTTTTTATAAGAAATGCTCGTACCGATAAAATTTGCAAGCATAATCGATGCAAATACCGCAAATCCGATACCGATCCAGAAAAAGTATACCGACAAAATCTTAAGAGCGCTATTCACGGAATCCAGCTCAAAAGTAACGGAATTCTGTATCTGATACCGAACCTGCGCATTCTCATTATAACAGTATGACACCATGGAACGGACTGCGTCCCGATCGGACGGCATTGCGCCGACCGCAAAGGAATAAATATTGTCGGCCCCGCCCGTCAATTCGTCAAACAGGCTGTCGCAGCATACCACCGTAGATATAATGCCGGATTTCTCCGAAGAAGCATTGCCTCGGTTATTAATCACTCCGACAATTTTATATCCCTCCACCGTTTGCCAATCCGAATAATTGCTTTTCTGCATACTCACATCATTTTTATTTTTGAGCGCCGCAACATAGTCGATATCGCTGTTTGTTTGCCCATAACCGATGCTCCCGTCCGTGTTGTATATCGCGAGTGCGTCGGCAGTCACAATAATCTCTTTCTCATCCAAACGATCTTTTTCGCCGTCAATCCAAATGATGTCTTCTTTCTTCACATCGGAAAGACGCGCCAAATATTCGGAATCCGCGCTCGCATTCTCACCGAAAAAGCTTACATACCCCTCTGTAATTTTTGTCATCGGCAATGCATTCTCCAAGAGTCGGTCAATGTATCCGTCGCCCACCATCACGACTCCGACATAGCTGTATTTATACGCAACCAAAAATTCATTATAAAGTACATAATCAAGCAATTCTTCCGAGCGCTCTTTATGCTCGGCGGAATCAGTAAGAGAACTATACCGGTCAAATTCAAAACCGGTATCGATGACGGCCGTAATTGTATATGTGGTTCCGCTCAGACGCAACGTTTTGCCGACTAAGTCCTCGTAACTTTTTATATCCTGATAGACCGGCTCTTCATTTCCGTTGTCGGTTTTATGATATTCCGTTCCGTCAAAATACTGCGCCTTCTTAAAAACTTCAAAAATATACTCGCTTACGGCAATTTCCTCTTTGCTTCCATCGGGCAAACGACCGGCAAGAATTTTAAAATTCATTTCTTTTACAATGGAATCATTGATGGTACCATACCCATTTGCAAAAGACGGGATAAAAATTTGATACTCGGATTTCGTCAGCTTTACCTCGGGATTAATTTGACTTTCAAAGTCAAACGAACGCAAAACCGGTCGGTAGATTCCATGCATTTTCACATTTGTACCCAAGGACACCTGGTCAATATCCTTTTGCGACATCATATAGTTGCCGCTTCTCCAGTATTCATTCACCCCGTTTCCGACTTTTTTTGTTTTTTGCACGGAAACATATTGAGTGCCGCTGTCTATCAGGGAATTCGCACAGGTCTTTATGTGATTGTATGCTCCAAACGTATCGGCCAGACCAAAGAGCCCGAAAGAAATACAGGAAAGCAAAATCGTCATGACCAACTTGAACTTTTTATATTTCAGTCCGCTGGCTCCGATTTTAAAGGCATTGTTCAGTGGTAGTTTCGATTTTATCAGCTTGAATTTGGATCCGTCTTCACTTTTAATTTTTGAAGAATCCGTTTTTACAAAGCGCTTGGAGGATGCTGCTCGGTTCGAAACCCGAATTTTCAAAGAATCGCCGTGCAACTGATCCATATACAAATTGATGGCCCGGCGGTCCTCCTCCGTCAAATGATATCCGGCCGGGACATCCACAACATTATCATGAAAGTCCAGAATATCTTTTTCCTCGTTTGTCGTCTGAGAGGAAGCATCCAGTTCCACATCACTGATCACACGGCCGTCTGAAAGCTCGATAATACGATCGGCATATTGCTCTGCAAATTCACGGTCATGAGATACCACAATCACCAGTTTTGATGCGGAAAGCTTCTTTAATGTATCAAAGACCTGTTTACCGGTATTGGAATCCAAAGCGCCGGTCGGCTCATCCGCCATAATAATTTCCGGTTTTTTAACCAAGGCACGTGCAATTGCGACCCGCTGTTTTTGTCCGCCCGACAGCTCATTGGGTTTGCGGGAGCCGAATCCCTCCAAATCCACCTCTTTTAAAATCTGATTGATCTCTTCATCGCTTGCTTTGCGGTTCTGAAGCTCGATTGCCAATGCAATATTAGCACCGACACTGAACTCATCCAACACATTGTATTCCTGAAATATAAATCCGACATAAGTATTTCTGTAAGAATCAAAATGCCGCTGCTTGAAATTCTTGGAGGAAACGCCCTTGATAATGATTTCTCCGTCATTATAATTATCAAGGCCGCCCAAAACATTTAAAAGAGTTGATTTTCCGCTTCCCGATTTTCCGAGAAGAAAAACCATCCCCTGTTTCGGAAACTTCAGAGTAATTTGATTCAGTGCCACTACCGGGACACCTTTTTTCGGTTTATAAATTTTAACAAGATCTTTTGTTTCTAACATAAATATCTCCTGTTCAGCAGTATTAACTGTCCTATCATTAATAGTACAAGTGCATCATACCATATATTCCTGCGTTTGTCAATCATTACCGCCAAAATTTTATTTATAATATTTTAAAATATATCCAAAGAATATATAAAAAAGCGATCTGCCGAATACAGCAAATCGCTTTTTATGAAGTGTATCTTTGCCGATTATGCGATAAGCCGATCGACAGTAGATATTATTTGTATGTTTTTTTAATGGGCAGCTCCGCGCTGTAACAAAGCGCACGCAAACAGCAATAAGTCGTCTTCCCTCTCTTGTATGCTTTTCACAGCGGCAATCTTTCCCGCGGGAACTGCGATGCGTTTTTGCTGTTCGCTTTTGCACAGAACTCGGCAACAATTTCTTTTTCGGAAAAAGGAACCTTTTCTCCTTCAATCAATTGATAGGTTTCATGGCCTTTTCCCGCAAGCAAAATCACATCACCGCTACAGGCGTTTTCCAAGGCGTAACGAATTGCCTCGCGTCGGTCCGCAATGACTCGGTAAGGACACTGTGAACCCGCAAAGCCCTTTTCAATGTCGGCAATAATATTCAGCGGCGGTTCGAAATCGGGATTATCGCTGGTGAGAATGCAAAAATCGGCATGCTCCGATGCGATCTCCCCCATCTCTTTCCGTCTTGTTTTGGTCCGACCGCCGACGCATCCAAATAAGCAAATCAGCCGTTTCGGGTGATACATTCGCAATGTCATAAGCACATTTTTCAAGCTGAGAGCATTGTGTGCATAGTCAATAACGGTCGTTATCCCCGGGAGCGAGGGAATCAGCTCAAAGCGTCCGGGCACGTGTACATTTTTTAAACCCTGTGCGATCTTTTCAAACGGAATATTCAAGCGCTGTGCAAGAGCAAAAACAGCCAGCGCATTATAAACACTGAAAAGCCCCGGTGTTGCGCAAATCAAATGATAAAGCTGTCCGTTGTTTTTTACGGAAAAAGAGATCCCCATGTCTCCGTCTTGCGAAATTTTGATATCGGAAGCTAAATAGTCGGCGGGGGCTTTGGTTCCGTATGTTGTGCAAATGCAGCCGGAGCCTTTGATCATATCAAAATAGTGCTCATCATCCGAATTAAGAATACCGTAACGGCATTGGCGAAAAAGCATTGCTTTGCAATTTTGATAATGCTCAAAAGTCGGATGTTCCGCCCCCCCGATATGGTCGGGAGAGAGGTTGGTGAAAATTCCGATTTGGAACTTCAAACCGTAGACACGCTTCATATACAGGGCCTGTGAGGATACTTCAATAATGGCACACTGAATATTCTTTTTTACCATTTCCGCAAATGCGCGATTCAGTTCATACGCATCCGGCGTTGTATTCAAAGTAGGGGTTAACACTCCGTCGATCATAATGCCGTTCGTCCCGATGGTAGCGGTTTTGATACCGGAATGATTAAAGACAGAAGCCGCGATGGTTGTAACACTGGTCTTGCCTTTTGTCCCGGTGACGCCGATTAAAGTCAGCTTTTCTGAAGGATGGTCAAACAAAATGTCTGACATCAGCGCCAGTGCAATCTTTGTATCCGGTGTAATAACAATGACAGCATCTGCTGCCAATGAAAGCTCCTGTTCTGCGATAAAAACGCGGCATCCGTTTTGATACGCCTGCTTTGCATAACTGTGCCCATCCACATTGGCCCCCGTTATACATATAAAAGCGGTATCCGTTGTCGCTTTGCGTGAGTCACACACAATATCGAAAACATCAATATCATCAATAAAGAGATCGGTTTGCAGACGGAAATTGAGCGTAGAAATAAGTGCAGTTAATTTCATATTGCCCTACCTTATGTATTTTTTACCGCAAGCGATAATGGTTGCTTTGGCAAGCATTAAAAGAGAATCAATGTATTTTTCTCCGAGCGGGTAATTTTTATTAATCAGGGAAAGCTCCGTGCATCCCAAAACGATACGGTCCGCTCCCCTTTGCAAAAGAGAATCACCCACCGATTGAAAAGCTTTAAGATTCGGTTCTTTGCCGCTTTTTACCGCTCCGTATATAATGTCCATTATCTCCTTTTGCTCATCCGGATTCGGCACAATGCATTCCATACCGTATTTTTGGCTGTATCTCTGATAGGTCTGTGTTTGAATGGTGCCGTCCGTGGCTAAAATTCCGATCTTTTCGGCACCGATGGTATGGGCCTGACGAACGGTTTCCTCGATAATATTCAGCATCGGAACATGAATTGCCGCATGAAGCTCATCGTAAAAGAAATGTGCGGTATTACAGGGAATAACAATCAAATCTGCGCCGTATCTCACAAGCTTTTGTGCTTCCGAAATCATTGTCTGCACCGGATTCTCACAGCTTTTATGCAGAATATAGCCTGTACGGTCCGGTGTAGTAGCGCGACTGCTCAAAACAAGGTCAATATGATCCTGGTCGCACGCAGCGTCCGTGTGCGCTATTAAAAGCTCATAGAAATACGCACTTGACATCGGGCCGAGCCCGCCGAGAATTCCCAAAACACTTGCTTTTTTCACGAATTTAATCCCTCACCTGTTCGGTTTTTCAAGATATTTTTTGAATTTCTTAAAGTGATTGAAGCTGTTTGCACTGACGTAGAACAGCCGCATCGGATTCCAAAGCAAATCCTTAGAATACCAAAGCGACGAACGAAAACGCTTGGCTTGAACCAACTCTTTGGCTTTGGCTACCAAAGCAACATCTTCGGTATAGTCATAAACGATTTTTTTCGGAATGGCTGCCCAAAAAACAGATTCACCGTTTTGTAAAATATCCTGTTCAAAATGATGTTCAATCAGATCCTGCACCAAAAGTTTTGCAATATTAAAGCCTTGTGCTGTTACATAATAGTTGCTGCGACCCTGACGCATATTAATTTCAAATACACGCCAAGAATGATCGCGCCGGTCGTATTTAATGTCAAAATTGGAAAATCCGCAATAATGAATACTCTCAAGAAATGCAGTCAGTTTTTCGACGATTTCGGGATGCGACTCCGTGATAACCGCTACATGATTCCCGAGCCCCTTTGGAGTATGCTCTTCCAAAAGGACGTGACCGAGGCAGGACATGCGCACTTTGCCGTTTTGGTCGGAATAACAGGTTAGCACATACATGCAGTCGTCCTTGCCGGGGATGAAATCCTGAATGATCAATGTTTCGGGATATCCGGCCTGATAAATTTCATCCACGATTTTCTTGGCATCATCTTCGTTTTTGGCAATATAGACTTTTTTCATATGGTCAAACGGATATTTCCAATAGAGATAACTGACCGAGGGTTTTATAATGATCGGATAGGAAAAGCCTAACGTTTCATCGGCAAGACAATTTTCGTCCTTCAGCATATCCGCACTAAAAATAAACGTTTTCGGAAATGTAATACCGTGCATCAAACACAATTCATAAAAATGCTCTTTGGAAGATAACCGATCCATCAGTTCGGAGTCAATATAAGAAATCAGATATTGCTCCTGCAATTCTTCGCGATGATCGATAATCATTTTGACATAATCATCAGTACAACCCAATAAAATCAGTTTTTGATCTTTGTGCTCTGCAGCAAAGTTGTGCAATACCCGCAGCACGGTTTCGGCATCGGCAAGATTCGGCTCCGCATGGAAATGAATGAAACGGCTGGACTTGATTGCGCTGGTTTCATATTTTCCGAATGCATGGGATTTTATCTGATAGGCTTCATAAAAAGCACGGGCAACATGATAGCAGTTAAGATCTGCGCCGAGAATA
This sequence comes from uncultured Eubacteriales bacterium, assembly GCA_934365155.1. Classification (GTDB taxonomy): domain Bacteria; phylum Bacillota; class Clostridia; order Oscillospirales; family CAG-272; genus RGIG8399. Next base: position 17,431 of record CAKRMZ010000008.1, read on the forward strand.
ACCGGCAAAAAATCTGTTTGTTTCATAAAAAAACCTTCATTTTCATAAATTCATAAAATTATTGCTCATCGACAAAAAAGCGTTGATACCATACCAAAAATGTAAAAACCGTCCATATTTTGCGGGCGTTGTTTTTTTTCTTGTGAAAATGTTCTTCCAACATATGATTGATCGCGTCAACATCGAAAAATTCCGATGTGTACGGAGCGTTGAAATATTTTTTCACCAATGTATAATAACGTTCTTCCCAAAGCCACATGCGGATCGGAACCGGGAAGCCCATTTTTTTGCGGAATGCCCAGTTTTGCGGGATTTTTCGGTCGGCTGCATGCCGCAGAATATATTTGGCGCCCTTCTCACATATTTTATATTTCTGCGGGATTTTTAATGCAAGTTTCATGACCTCGCGGTCAAGATACGGTACGCGCAGTTCCAACGAATGAGCCATACTCATTTTATCGGCTTTCAGCAGAATATCGCCGGGAAGCCAAAGTGCAAAGTCGAGAAACTGCTTTTGGGTTACCTCATCCTTGTCGCGAACCTTGGCGTATTCCGCCGATGCAATCTCGGTTGCGGTGCGAGCACTGCGATAAGACTTTGTTAAAATTTTCTTGGCTTCTTTTTCATGGAATACAAGAGCCTGTCCGAGGAAGTAATCCTCCGGACGTCCGCTGGAACGCAAAAGGAAACTTTTGCCTTTAAACTCCGGGAGCGGTTTTACGATATCCGCTAAAATATGCCGGAGAAATGCCGGAAGCTTTTTGAATTTTTTGACTTCGGGAGTATCGCAATACCAATCGTATCCCGCAAAAATTTCATCGGCTCCCTCACCGCTTAAGACTACGGTAACATGTTCCTTTGCAAGCTTTGCCAAGAAATACAGCGGAACGGAAGAGGGGTTAGACTGCGGTTCGTCCATATGATATTGAATATCCGAAAATGCCTCAAAGCATTCTTCGGGGGAGATGATTTTTTTATAGTTTTCGATATGCAAAATGTCGGAAAGTTCACGCGCATCATCGGTTTCGTTGAATTTTTCGGAAGCAAAACCGACAGAGAATGTTTTGCTCGGCATGAGCTCGGCTGTAATATAGCTGGAATCTACTCCGCCGGATAAAAAAGATCCTACCGGGACATCGCTGATACGATGCGCCTGCACAGAATCACGGATCACGGTGCACAAACGGTCCGTATAATTCTCTAAGGTGTCCTCTTCCTCGCAAAAATCAAAGTTGTAATAACGGGTTGTGGTGATTTCGCCGTCTTTCCAAAGCAGATAGTGCCCCGGAAGAAGTTTGAACGTTCCCTCAAAAAACGTCATTTCGGTAGCGGAATACTGAAATGTAAGATAAGGCAAAAGCGCTTCCCGATTGACCGCTTTATGAAAATGAGGATGCTCCAAAAAGCTTTTGATTTCCGAGCCGAAAATCAACTCTCCCTGAGCAGTCTTGGTATAATAAAACGGCTTAATCCCGAAAATATCCCTTGCCGCAAAAAGCGATTTCGTTTTAGAATCCCAAATGGCAAAAGCATACATTCCGCGGAGCTTATTGACAAGCTCCGTGCCGTATTCTTCATAACCATGGACAATCACTTCCGAGTCGGTTTCCGTATTAAAAATATGGCCACGGGATAATAATTCTTCTCGCAAATCCATGAAGTTGTATATTTCTCCGTTAAAAACCATCGACAGACTGCGATCTTCACTAAAAAGCGGCTGACAGGCCGCCTCGCTTAAGTCAATAATGCTCAGGCGCCGAAATCCGAGAGAAATTCCGTCACCGATATAGGACCCGGACATATCCGGACCGCGATGAACAATACGATTCATCATCGCGTTTAAAATTTCTTTTTGCTGTTCAATCTGCCCTGTAAATCCTGCGAACCCGCACATAAAAATCTCCAAATAAGTTTTTTACATTTAGTATTTAATACAGACAGTATATCACAAATTCCATACGAAATAAAGAAGAAGAGTAAAAAAATATTAAAAAACCGTTTAAAAACTGTTTTTAATAAGTCCTTTGTCGCTTCCGGGTTGAAAAAAACAAAAACATGCGGTATAATCGAGAAAAAGCAAATTTTCATTAAAAAACGAGACTCAAAAATCAAGATGTTTTTACGGAGGATTTGATGATCCATATTCGAACCATGACAGCACAGGATTTTCCCAAGGCAGATCATATGCTTGCAAAACTTCATGACATCCATAGAAAAAGGCGTTCGGACATGTTTTCCGGCAAGCATCCGTACTGTCGCGAGGAGTATCTGCAGATGCTTTCGGACCCGGGACATATTATGCTGATTGCGGAAATGGATGAAAAGGCTGTCGGAATCTGCTTTGTTACCGTTTATTCCCGCAGCGGAACCACCGACCGACCGCGCGCATATATGGATGTTCTTTTCGTGGAACCGTCCATGCGCCGATGCGGCGTTGCCAAAAGTCTTTTTTCCGAAGCGGAAAAAAGAAGTATTCAGGCGGGAGCGCACCGTTTGGATTTATCCGTATGGTCCTTTAACGAGGAAGCACTTTCGTTTTATCGCTCGATGGGAATGACAGAACAACGTTTTATTTTAGAGAAAAATCTTTAAGTAAATACTTTAATCCAGAGGAATAAAAATGAACTACAAACTGGCAATTTTTGATTTGGACGGAACACTTTTGGATACATTAGAGGATTTGGAGCAAAGTTTAAATGCGGCTTTGCTTCAAAATGCATTGCCGCCTCGGACATTAGAGGAGGTGCGGCGATTTGTGGGAAACGGAATCCGAAAGTTGGTAGAACGCGGAGTGCCGAGCGGAACCGATAAAACCGTAACAGATAAGGTTTATAACGATTTTTGTATATATTACGCAAAGCACAATGCAGATTACACCTATATATACCGCGGCATACCGGAACTTTTAGATGAGCTGAAAAAAAACGGATGCCGATTGGCGGTGGTATCCAACAAAGCGGACAATGCCGTGCAGGCATTATGCAACCGTTTTTTTAAAGGAATATTTGATATGGTAATCGGCGCTAAGGATGGGATCCCGAAAAAGCCCGCACCGGACAGCGTGTTTGAAATACTGAAAGCGCTCCGAGTCCAAAAAGAAGAAGCCGTATATATCGGAGATTCCGAGGTGGATATTGAAACAGCCGAAAATGCCGGGCTTCGATCCGTTATTGTGGATTGGGGATTTCGCGATCGGGCGGTTTTGGTTGCCCGCGGAGCCGATCGTCTGGTATCTTCCTGTACGGAATTAAAAGCCGAAATTTTAAAACCGAGAACTTTTTAATTTGATTGAATTGAATAGAAACCAATAAAAAACCGAAAGACATCTTAAAACAAAAACAGAGGGACGGCAACCCGTTCCCTCTGTTTTATTTTGATATTGCTTAGCGGTTTTTCAATTGGAAGTCAAATTCTTCCATGTAAGCCTTTTCTTTGTCAGTGAATTTACGCAAAGTGTTCAGCGTTTCTCCGCCGTGGAACTTGCGGTCTCCAACATCTTCTGTCGTTCCCATAACGGTAACGTTCAACTGACGATGACGAGCACGAACATGGTCCCAGTCGATGAAATAAACATGTGCAAATTCACCGCCGTCTAATTTGCCGTCCTTTATGGTCATGGTCTCGCTGCGGCCGAAGAAAACAGAACGGAGGTGACCGTCTGTGTTGTAGCTTGTATAGTTGCCGGGCTCATCAACATAGCGGCCGAACTGTGCGTGGATCGGACCGGGATGACGATATTGTCCCTCTTCTGCAAAATCGGGAATCATTTTGCGCATAATGTCCAAAAGGTCGTGCTGCAAATATTCCAAATCAAAACTGTCAATGTCATGAGAGCATTCCTGAATCATGACTGAGCAAGTGGTATGATGCGATGCGATGCAAACAGTACCGTTTTTAACGCCGGATTCAGCAACAATTTCCATTACCTCTTTGGAAACGTCGTGGAAAGTGGGGATCCAGCCGCGAGACTGCAGTTCGAGTTCTTTTTGATATACTTTGAATTCCATAGTATATGCCTCCGTAAAGTAAGATAAGTCTGATTTCAGACATTTTGCCTGTACTATTTCAGTATAAGTTTTATTTGGACAAAAGTCAATAATAAATTTCATTTATTTCACCGAAACCGTCCGACAACCGTCGGTACCGGAGCAAAGTATTATTGACAGAATATGACTAAAATGTTACAATAATATTATTGCAATAAAGTTTTCATCAAGATTTACTGACAACCATTTCTCAGCAAAAGCATTGATATCATCGCATTGGTTGTGTCTTAATACACTTTAAGCAAAACCCTATATTTATCTATAATAAGGAGCACTGTTATGAAAAAAATATTATCGATAATGATGGTACTTTCACTGATGATGGTATTATCTTCATGCGGAAAGGGCAATTCCCCTTCCCCGAATCCGGATTCAGAAAGCAAAACGGAAGAGTTCACCGTTCCGAAGGAATATTCCTCCGTACTGATGGTCACGATCAACCCACAATTCAGATTATACTTGGACGGGAATGAAAATGTCTTGGCGGTAGAAGCGGTCAATGAAGATGCAAAATCCATTGCGAACAGCATCGCTTTGGAAGATAAAAAAGTGGAAGCCGTCATTGAATCGATTATTACGGAATCCAATAAAAACGGATTTGTAAAAGCCGATGCGACAGTAAGCTTTGAGCTCGTTGAAAGCAAGCTGGAAGAACAAGCCAAAACAGACATTCTTTCTAAAATCAAAAAAACCGCCGACGATACGGCCGACAAATTAAAAATTGAAATAAATGTCAGTATCAATGAGCCGAAAATAGGCACTGACACCGAATCATCCGACAGCACGGTTTCTTCCGAGCCCATTCATACCCACAGCTTTTCCGACGCAACCTGCACCCAGCCCAAAACATGCTCTTGCGGCGCGACCGACGGAAATGCATTGGGACATAACTTTGAAAACGGCACATGCACACGCTGCGGGGAAAAGGATCCAAACTATAAGCTGACATCGATTTTTAATAAAAACGGAAAATGGACATCAAAATCTCTGTTAGGAACCGAGTTGTACTCTGTATCCATCACCCTAAACAAACCCGGTGAATATTACATGGGAGCGGCAATCGGAGATTTACTCAGCACCCTGCCCTCCGAAATGCAAAACGATCCGAACATCAAAAACAATTGCGAAGAATACAACGGTCAATTTTATTTTTACGGAAAGGGCGACGGAAGTCCTTTGCAATCGGTGACCGAAGAAGATCATATTATCACGATTTCAGATGATTCCGGAGAAAAGCTTGTTTTTACCCGAATTGATGAAAACACCCTAAAGTGCAGCTCTGCCCCGAATGCGTTTGCCGGCATGGAAGGCATATCGGTCGGATCCGTGTTCACTTTTGTGAATGAATAACAGTTGCGCGAATTCGCAAAAGAGGCATTATATGAACAAGAAACTAACCGTTATGAACAAGTTTGGCGAATCCGTTTATTGCATTCTCTCCGATTGCGAAGCTCTTGAAACGCAAATGATGGAAGTGCTGAACCTGAAACCCGGGCAAGGTTTTTCCGTTAGCTTTTTAAAAGAGTTTGTTGAAGTAAACGATTATTATTCCAATGAAACGGTTGGCTCATTTCAAATTTTATCCTTCGTCGACACCGATGAAACCGTGGATTTAAACTGGAAAAAATCCGAGCAAAAAATGCCGTAAAAGCTTAAGGACAATAACTTACCATATTGCAAAAAAAAGAATCACCGAAGCCCGTCGATGACAGACGGGGCTTCGGTGATTCTTTTGCTGTATTCACATATTTTTTATTCCACTACGGGCGGAATAAAGTTTTCAATGGCATTGCGTAACTTCGGGTGTCGGATAACAAAGTGGATGGCCGGCGCTTTGCCCTTGGATACCATAACCCACTGCCCTTCATGGATCAAAATTTGCAAATTGCGGAAAGCATGAGACGTCCCCTGCTTTACCGTGTAATTCGGGTTTTGCTCCGCAAAGGCTTTGGTTTCGTTCAGATGCTTTGCATATTCCTCTTCGCTGTACGAAATGTCAGTCTCACAGAATACGCCCGAAAGCTCAAGCACGGGCGGATTCTCCTTGAATTCCTCCGGTGTAACCATCGGTATCTCATCCTCAATGGTTTCCGTCTCAAGGATAGACATAACTCGCTGTCTCTGTGTTATGGCGTGTTTTCGGATGGCTTCTTTCTGCTTTTCATCCATGCCATGCCGTGTGAGCATATGCTCCAAAAGCTCATCACTTACGGTATACAGCGGCAATGTGGAAAGAATACTGCGTCGACCGCCGATCTTTCCGGTGTCGGCAAGAAGAAAGGTGTTCAGTTCCGTTTCGCGTTCACTGCGATATATCTCCATCAACGGATAAGAGCTGGCAAGCATCTCGTCGGCTCGCTTCCGATAATATTCCAACTCACGCTTTGACTTGGTAAGATAATACTTGCCATCAGCGTGATACCCTGCAATCGCCTCTCCCGAAAGCGCAGCAGCACCGGATACCTTCAAAAAATGCAAGAAAATGTTATTCTGTGTGTTTTTGAAGTAGTAGGGCGAAATCTGCCCCGTCATATACATCGGGATCCAGCTTTCAAGGCCGAGCATCATCTCGTCAAAGGATCGGTCCAAGTTATGGATCTGGTTAAGATGCAGGCCCTTTTTCAGCATCATCGCCATGCCGAACATCCATTTTTTCGGAAAATCCGGATCCTTTGCCATTTCCTTCAGCGGCATATCGCTGTACATGGTTACCGGGGCCATCGATTTCGAAAGAACGGTTGCTTTTAGAAAATCAAGCTCGCTTTCCATCATCTCCGCTATACCGAAATAGGTTTTGGATAACGGGAGCTGAAACGGCATGGTCGGCACTTTGAGTTCATCAAAACGAATCACCTTAATATATTCGTTTAGGTCAAACGCATCCAGTTTACTCAGAAACTTCGATACACTGTCGTTTCCGGCTTCCTGCAGCGGCTGTTCCAACAGCCAGCTTTTAATCTTTGAGTAGCGTACCGACAGATCATAGATTGTATCGGCTTCACAGCCGACCAGTTCTGCAATGACGGAAATCTCCGACGCCGCGCTCATTTCCTTGGACACAAACGAAGCAATGGCGGAAGCAAACTGTTCGGGGTCGCCCGGCTTTCTTGTGCCGTTGCGGATGCGGAAAATTGCGGAGGGGTCATAGCTTGTATATTGGCACAGGCGAGTCAGATTGACATTGAGTGTTGCGATCAGCGTGTTAAAATTTTTCCGCAACGCTTCTTTATCGGTCGTAATAAAATCCTCGCAGGCCATAAACGATTCTTTTACGGTATCGACCGTGATGTCCGTTATTCCTTTTTGTGCGGAAATTTCGGCAATGGCGCTGCACAGTCCTTCAAAAGGCTTCGTCCCAAACTTCGGCACACGCTCACCGTTTCTGTATCGACTGAATGATGCTTCGGAAATGCCGGATAAATTGCAGATATCCCTTGCCGAACTGGATAATTTCTCAATATACTCACTTATTTTTTCGCAAAATCTCATAAATTCTACTCCGATACCGTTCATTTAAACATATTATACTGCATTGTTTTGCAAAAGAAAAGGGTTTTACAAAGAAAAGTTTCCAAAAGAGTCAATTGACATTTCGGAAAACTATCTGAATTTATAATTCGGTATATGATATAATTACTTTGTATCATGCTTAATTGCAAACAGAAACCCCAAAACATGCATGGAGAGGAAATGTTGTATGAAAGAATCAAAGAAAAAACAACTTTGTCCTGCGCTGAAACTTGCTTTGTGTGCAACGCTGATTTCGGCAATGCTGTGCGGATGCTCCAAGGTCAATGACACACCGTCTGACGGAGCAGATTCCGCAAAGGCAACGGGTTCCGCGCAGAGTGACACACAAAGTCCGACAACGGAAAAGGAACCGACAACATTAGAGCAGGAGCTTCTAAAGCTCCGCGGAATTGATTTTGACAAATCGGATTATAAAAAGTTCATAGGCGGTGAAAACATCATCGACGAGCACACCGAGTTTGACTGTAATCTGGATCACGGATACAGCAAAACCATCAACGACATTGTTATATCCGACGGAAAAATCTATCAAGCCAATTTTAATTCCGTACTGGCAAACGGGAAGAACATCCAAGAAATCGGCACCTTGCCCGGAAAGGATGTGCTGTGTTGGCATCTCACCTATGACGGCGAAATGGGAAATATCTACTTAAAAGACGGATCGGTATATAAGGCCAGCAACCCGCCTTTCTCAACAACATCGCTTGATAAAACACAGTATCCGCTGTTTAAGAAAGTATATCGCTATGCGGCAGACGGAAAAACACTGGAAGATCACACCGCGGAATACTTAAATGCCGATAAAATTTATGACACCGGCATCCCCATGATTGCCTTTGTGGACAACAAAGTCAGCCTTCTTTTTTCCGGCAAATATCTTGACAACGGAACAACCGGCTGGAATTGGTATCGGGATATGGGCTGGCGAGAATATATTGCCATTGATTTAGACCTGTCGGCAATCGGTAATGAAACACCGATCCGCCTTTTTAATAAAAACATTCTGATGACCGACTGCGCTTTTTATGAAATCGTTTATGCCTCGGAACCGATGGATGAAAAAAACGCAGCGGCGCAACTGGCACCGGATGGTTCAGTATCGCCCTACTACCCGGCGGCACAGCATCTAAACTGTAATCTCACACTTCGCAAGATAACACTGCTGAGCAATCATTACAGCGAAGTGCGAAACATCAGCACAAGCCATGTGATTACCACCGACTACACGATGCTGCCGATCACGGAAATCGTCACGGATGGCTACAGCAAATACACCCAATATGACTGCATCGACTTCTATTGGGACTATTCAAAACAATAAAGACTTCGGAAAGGAAGATCGCTATGAAAACAAAAAGAATAACCGCTCTTATCCTGGCAGGAATTATGACTCTTCTTCTCACGGCTTGCGGAAATAAAACCGTCATCAACAGCGACGGCACCAAAACAGAGCAAACCGAAAAAGGAATTACGGTCACACAAACAGCGGCAAAAGCCGTGCAAACCGAAAAATACGAAACAGCCGATTTCAGCATCACCATCCCCAAGGGGTGGACCGTCACGGCCGGCGGAACGAACATTTATCACAGCATTCACGTCAGTGACCCGAATGAGCCGCGGAATCAGATGTTTTTACTGCTCAAAGCCGATATTCTTCTGCACAGTCAGGCCGGCAAAGACGCTTGGCAAATGAACTACTCCATGGGCAACACGCAAGCGGCGCTGTTTGCAAAGGCACCGGTTCTGGCAAATCCCTCAACCGAGGGCTTCTTTAAGATCTTTCCGCAGTACACGGCGTTTGTATCCGAAGTAGAACCGGATTACACCGGCTATGTCTTTCCGAGATTTGACAACTTCACGGTAACCGATCGATACGCCTCCACAAGCGGACTTAAGTCGGTTGCGATAGGCGACGAACTGTTGAGAGCTACATTTACGGATAACGGAAAAGCGGGCGAAGGCCTGTTTGCCGCATCGGTTGTGGATTTCGGAAGCGCAATGATATACGGCGGAAGCATGTCAAACTATCAGCTTCAAGCGGTAGACGGCGGCTACTATATGGCCTACAACATTGTAGCCATTACCGCTGTAAAAGACTCCTTCATCGAATGGGAAAGCGTTCTTTCCGACTGTATGAAAACCCTTCAGTACTCAAGCAGCTTTGTCAATGCCACCAATCAAGCAAGCAACGAAAAGGTTGCACTCGCCAATCAGATCAGCCAAAACTTCAATCAAACAATGGACGGCATGATGTCCTCGTGGGAAAACCGCAATAAGAGCCAGGATATCATAAGCCAAAAGCAGAGCGACGCAACGCTCGGCTATGAGCGCGTGTACGATACCGAAACAGGCGAGATTTACCGTGCGACAAACGGCTTTACGGATGTGTATAACGGAAAACGCTATAAAGCAGTGACGGACGATAACATGTATACGCAACCGATAAGCGGGTACATCGAGAAGCAATAATAAAGGAGGTCCTTAACATGTCAGAATCAAGAGTGTTTATTTTAAGCGGTGTAGAACCTCAAACTGTTGTGAACAGACTTGAAAACTTCTTCCGTGTCGAAAAAAGCATGGAAGTGCAAAGTTCAAAAACCGCTGACGGATATGTTATACAAGCCAGCCAGCCCAAGGACGGTTGGAAAACACTGACCGGTATGCGATTGGCGGTTACCGTACAAATGGCCGTCACGGGAGAGCAGATGAATGTGACAGTCGGCGAGGGTCAGTGGTCGGATAAAATCGGCGCCGGAGCGATCGGTCTGTTCGTGGCGTGGCCGCTGGCGATCACAGCCGGAATGGGTGCTTTTAAGCAAAAGAAGCTGCCGGCTGAGATTTTTCAGGTGATTGAGGCTTGTATCCTGTCCTCAGGAAAGAACGTAGTAATAAACGGTGCCGGTCCGACGGTTGCGGCGGGAATGATCCTCTGCCCGAATTGCAAAGAACAGATCGCCGCAGGATCAAAATTCTGCAACCATTGCGGAACAAAGCTAAACAACAAATGTCCCGGTTGCGGCGCCGATATTCCGTCAGGAAGCGCCTTCTGCCCGGAATGCGGACAGAAACTGTAACAAACAAATAGGCCATCCACCCCATTATAAAGCGATGTCCTCGGCAAAAATATAAACAATAGCAAGCGGCAGGTTCATGCACACATGAGCCTGCCGCTTGTTTTGCATTTAAGTCTCCCATCGCAGTGTGCAATGTTTTAGGCGCTGCTTAATTTCGTTCGGATGTGCATCACACTTCCCTTTTCCCAAAAAAGCATACCCCTTCGATCGGGCTGATTTCCCGGTATGTTCATTTGATTCCATGTCAAATTACACCCATACACTGAGTTTTCCAATAAGTCAATTGACATTTCGGAAAATATTCCGTCTTATAATATTGTTCTTGTGACTCAAAGCGGCTATTTTTTCAGTGATGACGAGACTGTTGTTTTCGTCGGAGAATACGAAAGGAGCACGCCGGGAAGCAACACAAATCTTGAAATAAAGCAAATGAGCACAGAGCTGCGCATTTACGGTATTTACTCTGTTGACCTTCCGGACGAGAGCCAGCCAAGCGCTATTACTACCGTCGATGTTGAGAATGCGAAATTTGACTATCAGCCGGGCAGTACCCCGCAGCCCACAGTCAGACGAACCGGTGTTAATCAGGACAAATATGATATCCTCTACGAGTGCTGGGGAAAGCGAGAAAAGGACGCAAACGACACCATTACCACCGTTGCTTATTGGTATTCCGATGAAAGCTACTATTCGAACAGCGATATCCGGTTTAACACTTTTGAAAAAGGCGGAAGATATCAATATTCCGTGAGACTTAAAGCAAAGGACGGCTATATCTTTGACAGCAATTTGAGCAATAATAATGTAACATTGAACGGGCAGGCTTTCCCTTCCGGCTCATGGGTTAATGTGTTGGATGACGGCCAAACCTGTCTCATTACCTACGGAACAGAAATACGCCCCGGTCAGGTTGTTGAAGCGATCCGATTGGATGCTGTCATCAACTTTGATGCCGGAGATGCACCGCGTTTCAGCACCGGTGTCGGTAATCCTTTTATTGACACCGATCATCAGCGTTGGGATGCCAACGACGGCAGCGGTTACGGCATCACATCCAGCGATTTCTGGAACACTCGCTATAACGGCAAGCTCATTACGGAATTTGAAGCCGGCAAGAGCTACATCTATGGTGTGTATTTCAAGATTTCCGATTTGGGCATGGAAGAGGGCTACCACTTCGATAAGAACACAAAGCTCTACATCAACGGCGAGGAAATCACTCTGACGCCCGAGCAGATCGATGTGGGTGATGGCGGCGAGACTATTTGGTTCAGCAATGTTTTGACGATGACACCGAAACCGGCAAAGTCATGGCAGAAGATCGATGTTATTGAGATCGATGGCGCTACCATCAACTTTAAAGCCGGCGACAAGCCCACCTTTACCGGCAAGACCCCCGAAAACGCCCCCTATAGCTACCAGTTTGAATGCTGGGAGACAAGGACGGAGCTGGTGTAAACTCTGCTAAATTCTTTGATGATGCCTACGAAAAACACATCACCGCATTTGAAAACGGCGAAACCCATCAGTATATTTTGTATTTTAAGGCAGAAAACGGCTATTATTTTACCGCTGATACCAAGATAAAGATCAATGGCACTCTTTATAGCTATAGGCTCGTTAACATTGATCCGAACTACGATTCGACCGGAAGAATGTACACTTTCTGGGCCTACACCGACCTTACCATGACACCGCAGGCATCCGGCACAACCCCCGAATATAAAATCACCGAGGGTGCAAACGGCTCTTGGCTCCGGAACAGCGACGGTGCGCTGAAGTTTGTGGCAAACGGAGATTTCGCAAACTTTACCGGCATTCAGGTGGACGGCACGCTCATTGCAGCAGATAAATACACCGCCGTGTCCGGTTCTACGGTTATCACGCTGAAAAAAGACTACCTCAGCACCCTTTCGGTCGGCAAGCATACCCTGACTGTTGTCTATAACGATGGCGAGTGCAGCACGGAGTTTGAGATCAAAGCGACTCAGAGCGGCGACAATACCACACCGGATAAACCGAATCAGGACGATCCGAAGTCTCCCCAGACCGGTGATAACCGCAACCTTGTGCTGTGGATTGCACTGTTGTTCATCAGCGGTGGAGCTACTATCGGCACAACAGCAATCAGTAAAAAGAAAAAACACTCCGCAAAATAAACAATCCCGTCAAGTGATATCGAATGATGAGGCCCATCATTCGATATCACTTATTTTTACGCATTAACTCCCAGCCGAAGACCGCTTGACAGCATCTTGGCTTTCTATGTATAATACCCATGAGTACCTGTCGGCAAGGCGGGTTAGGCTATCGAAACAAAAGAGGGGCATTCGCATGAATATTACAGTCTATCTCGGTGCAAACAAAGGCAATGATCCGGCCTTGCAAAAGGCCGTTCGGGAGCTTGGCACATGGATCGGAGAAAGCGGTAATTCATTGGTTTACGGCGGCTCAAAAAGCGGCCTTATGGGTGAAATTGCAAAAAGTGTGCTTGATGCCGGGGGAAACGTGATCGGTGTTGAGCCGCAGTTTTTCATCGATGAAGGATTTCAATATGATAGGCTGACGGAGCTGATTGTCACAAAAGATATGTCAGAGCGAAAGAATAAAATGATCGAGTTAGGCGACGCTTTTATCGCCTTTCCGGGCGGTACCGGAACATTAGAAGAAATTACGGAAATCATGTCAAAGGTGTCCTTAAAGCAATTGGAGGCTCCCTGCATTCTCTATAATTTGAACGGCTTCTACAACAGCCTCAAAGAGCTGCTGCAACACATGATCGAAAAAGATTTGTCCTCAAAAGAGCGGCAGAACGGCATCTATTTTGCGGAGAATCTTGACACAATCAAGCAAATTTTGGCACGGGGATAAAGCGGAGACGGTATTTTCTCGCGTTTACAATTCATTCACCCTGTATGCTTGAGAATCGTATCGCATTTTCAATCTTTCTATTGATTTTTGGAAAAAAACGATATATAATAAAGTAGTTATATGGATTTTAAAACAGCGCTTTCCAAATTGTTTTCAAAGGAGTAGTATTTATGAAATCTGAGGCATTGGCTGCCGCACAGGCAGCATATGACATTGAGGCGCAATGTATTAATGAAATGAAGGATTTTTTAGATCCCGATCAATTCGGCAAAGCGGTCGAAGTATTAGCGAAAGCCCCCCGCATTGCTTCTTGCGGTTGCGGACATTCCGGTATTATCTGCCAGCACTTTGCGCATTTAATGTGCTGCATTGAGCGTCCTGCGCGATTCATTTCCCCGGCAGAGGCGGTTCACGGTGCAACCGGTTATCTGCAAAAAGGCGACGTTATGGTGTTCGCCTCCCGCGGAGGAAAAACCGCAGAGCTGATTCCGATTTTAGATATCTGCAAAGCCAAAGGAGTTACGGTTATCACCGTTACCGAAAATTTAGAATCCCCTCTTGCAGTAGCTGCAGATGTGGTATTAAAGCAGCATGTCAATCGCGAAACCGATAAATATAATTGCCAAGGAACCACTTCAACAACCGCACTTTGCATGATCTTTCATGCTTTGCAGGCGGCATTGATCGAGGAGACCGGTTATCGCAGTGAGCAGTTCGCTTTGATTCATCCGGGCGGAGCTGTCGGCGAACGTTTAAATCATAAATAAAAATTCAATCTCTTACGGCATTGCGTATGAGTTTTGAGTATATGCATTATTAAATATTTTAAAGGCGGTATATAAAATGAAAGTCAAAATCAGAGCACCTTATTTTGAAATCGGCGTAAAAAACTATATTTACGGTGATGATGTCCTTGAATTAGCAATGGCAGCAGACAAATTAGCTGAAAAGTATGACATTGATATTCTTTTCATTGCTCCCTGCGTAGAAATCCGTCGTCTTGCGGAAAACACCAAAAACTTGATTCTTCTGGCTCCCTATATGGATACGCTTCGTCCCGGACGCGGCATGGCAGACATTCTGCCCGAAGCACTGAAAGCAGCCGGTGCAAAGGGTGTTGTTGTGAACCACTGCGAGAAACCCATGAGCCTGCCGCAGATTAAAAAGACGATTGACCGTGCGAACGAACTGGATATGCTGACTTTTGCATGCGCAGATTCCATTGCTGAAGCAAAGGCAATCGCACAACTGCATCCGGACATCATTAATCCTGAGCCGACAGATATTATCGGTTCTGATACAGCCAGCCCGATGAGCTATGTAGAAGCTTCCATCAAAGAAATTAAAGCCATTGACCCGAACATTATGGTTGAGCAGGCTGCCGGCATCACAAACGGCCAGCAGGTATACGACTTTATTATGGCAGGATCGGAAGCTGCAGGCTCCGCATCCGGCATTATGAACTCCAAAGATCGTTTTGCTACTATGGAAGAGATGATTGCAGCGGTTCGCAGAGCTGCTGATGATCTGAAAAAGAAATAATTTTAAGGAGAATAATATGGTTTACAGAGAACAGTTTCAGGTAATGTCCAATGATAAGGTAGTTTCATTCCATGATGTTACTGCTCAAACTCGCGAGATTGTTAAGCGTTCCGGCATTAAAAACGGTATCGTAGTAGTGTATTCTCATCATACTACCTGCTCGGTAATTACACAGGAATGCGCATTTGATATGTCCATGACCGGCCTTGAAACCCTGCAGCAGGATTTGGTTGATGTATTCGAAGATATCGTACCGACCTGCCGTCGTGAGGGACAGTACCTTCATCCCGGACCGAAAGCGCTCAAATTTGCAGAAGAACATGATGAAGATGCACGCGGATGCCACAACACCGATGCACACCTTCGTTCTTCCATCATCGGACGCAATGTTACGGTTGTATTAATCGACGGTGAAATGGATCTCGGCGAATTCGGATTTATTCATTTCATTGACTGGGACCAGACCCGTGCACGGAAACGCACCGTTCAGGTTCAAATTATCGGCGAATAAGACAACATTAAAATCTTTCATGTTCTGCCGAACAACTTCAAGTATTTATATTTGAAGATTGATAATCAAATATAATAAATAAAAGAAAGAGGGTTGCATCGCACCCCTCTTTCTTTTATTTGTATCATTACTTTTCGGCCAGACGCACCGATGGAGAAGGTGGTGGATGCAGCGAATAAAGCCCGCTGCCACAACTTCATTCTAAAGCTGCCGCAAGGGTATGAAACGGTCATCGGCGAGGCGGGAGGCTCCCTTTCTGGCGGTGAACGCCAGCGGCTCTCCATTGCCCGCGCCATGATGAAGGATGCGCCCATCATTATTCTGGACGAGGCTACCGCCAATGTGGACCCGGAGAACGAGAAGGAACTGATGGAGGCCATCCAAGAACTGACACAGGAGAAAACGGTCATCATGATCGCCCACCGCCTGAAAACCGTCCGTCATGCAGATCAGATTCTTGTGGTTGACAAGGGACAGATCGTCCAGCGCGGCACACACGAGGAACTGATGGCACAGGACGGCATTTACCGCCACTTTATCAGCGGTCGTGAAAAGGCTGTCAGCTGGAAACTAACAGCTGACAAAACAGTTTAACTCACACGGCGGCTATCGGAAACGGTAGCCGCTTTTTTATTTTAAAAAGTGCTGGACTTACGACACCGACTGTGGTATGGTGTTTGGCTTGGAAAGGGGTGAAAACCGTGAACACAGTGGTTCAAATAATCTTTTCCATGTGCGTTACGGGACTCGGTCCGACGATGATCGCAAACAGGCTGAAAGAAATGCAGATACTGACGCCTGTGATGTATGAATACCGCAAATCCGGAACAGCGGTTACGGCGCTTGATACCGACAGACCGTATGACTGGAACGAAAAGACGGTTGTACATAACCGAGCTTACACTCTCAATCCTTCTCACCTTCGTTTCAAAGATAGTTATTCACGAGCGGTGCGAACGGTTCAAGCAAAACACCGAACAGCAAATTGATATTTATTCCCGTTATATCGGCAATACAACCGGATTATAACGAAAAAGCCAACGGACAGGCGACGCATAAGCATCACCTGTCCGTTGGCTCCCCGATTAACAACGATGTCTTTATGGGAACCTTGTTAAATAAAGGTTCCTCGGTTTTTGGTACTGTCGTCCCACAAAAAGAAAGCCTTCCTCAGGAAAGTTTATACCGGAGCAATATCCGTTATGAACGGGAATTTCGAAGATCCACGAAAAACTGCTGCAGCAAGGTACGGCACTCTTCTTCGCATATCCCCCCAATGATTTCCGGCTTGTGGTTTAGTCCAAAGGAATTTAAATCCAGTTTGGTACCGAAAGCACCGGCTTTCGAGTCCTTTGCACCGAATATAACTCTCCGAATTCGAGAATTGATAATAGCGCCTGCACACATCGGACAAGGCTCCAGGGTAACATAAAGATCACACTGAAAAAGTCGCCAACCGTGAAGCGCCCTGCATGCTGCATCAATGGCTAAAAGCTCGGCATGATGAAGCGCATTTTTTTCCGTTTCGCGCGTATTATGCGCTTTCGCGATAATTTTTCCGTCAAAAACAATACAGGCACCGATCGGCACCTCACCGATTTCGGCCGCTTTCCGGGCCTCGGCAATGGCAGCCTGCATAAAATATTGATCCTGTGAATCCATAAACAATGTATTTCCCTTTCCACTCAAATTGAGACCGAACTGATAATAAATATTAATGCAATGCAGTAAAATACGATCAATACAGGATGAAAGCAAAGCATAAACGCATTCTGAAATTTCGGCGCATTGAAAAGCAACTGAACTTCTTTTTGGATCTTCGGTATCATTAATACCGTGACAAAGCTGCCGATAATCAGATAAAAAAGCAAAAATATTTGAAATCCCGGCACAGAAAATTTGGAAATTAAAGCAATAAAATTGTTGAATATATGTATGATGATCGAAACACCGATACCGTATTTAAATGCAATGAACGCTAAAATACAGCCAACAAGAAAAGGATAAATCAGATTATACAGTGAATAGTGTGTAATACTGAATATTGCTGCAGAAAAAAGAATTGCATATAGCTTTCCGAAGCTTTGAAGGGATTTTAAGATAATCCCACGGAAAAAGAGTTCCTCGACAATCGGAGAAATGAAACATACCAAAAGAATGTAAACCGCCATTCCCCCTGCAGTATGGGGTAAAGAAGATGTTTGTGTATCGCGGAGTCCGATAAAATTTAAGATAAGAGCTATCCCACTTGACAAAAGCATTGCCGGACACAAAAATACAATGCCGTTCCGAAATCCCAATATCGGCTTTTCTTTTTTAGAAAAGAAGGCAGAAAGGTGAATATTCGGGTTGAATTTCAAAATGAACAGGGATGGAAGAAACATTCGAATGAGAAAGAAAAGCGCCTGCAAAATATATCGAATCGATTCATTTGAAATATTTAAAATCGCGATCAGATAGTCTCCGACGATTTGCAAAAAAATCATCAGCAGTAATGCAAAGCCTAAAATCCCGTGTTTTTTGCTTTGCAAAAAATGCATAGCAATCCCTCCTTTTTATTCTATAGCATTAGTATACCATATATTTTTGAAATTTGTTGCAAATCCGTGCAAATTCTTGTATAATAATACTACTTGTATTATTATAGCGAAATGAGGATATGCATATGAGCGAAAAACTGGCAATTTTAGATTGCGGTGGACAATATACAAAAGTAATTGACCGTAAGGTTCGGGAACTGGGTGTTTATACGGATATCTTCCCTATGGGCGTGAACAGCGAACGCTTAAAAGGATATCAGGCCATTATTTTAAGCGGAGGACCTGCCAGCGTATGGGCAGATGCCGCACCGAAATATGACGAATCGATTTTTGATTTAGGCATACCGATGCTCGGAATTTGCTACGGAATGCAACTCATTTGCGAACATTTCGGAGGCAAGGTTTTGCCGGAGGTAAAAACGGAGTACGGACAAATTGAAATCACAGTAGATACTTCCTGCCCCATGTTTGATAAATTAGAGAAAAAGCAGAAAGTATTGATGAGCCACGGAGATGCTGTATCCGAGTTAGCACCCGGTTTTTGCACGGTGGCCGAGACAGGAAAGGTAGTCGCCGGTATTTATAATGCCCCTCTTCGAATTGTCGGAGTTCAATTTCATCCCGAGGTAGATCTTTCTGAAAACGGGATAGCCATGCTGAACAACTTCCTTCGGAAAATTTGTTCCTTTACAGAGGAATATGAGCCGAGCGATTTAATTGAAACCTCTGTGAAAATGATCCGAGATCGTGTCGGAGATCGCAACGTCATGGTTTTGGTTTCGGGCGGCGTGGACTCTGCCGTAACGGCGGCACTTTTGCTGAAAGCTTTAAAACCCGAGCAAATTTATGCTATTCATGTTGACCACGGCCTAATGCGCAAAAATGAAAGCGACATTATCTGCGAAGACTTAAAAACACTGGGACTTAAGAATTTAAAGCGCGTCAATGCAATGAACACATTCTTTAATGAAAAAATTGACATCGGTGACGGCAAAATTCTCGGTCCTCTGTCAAAAACCTGTGATCCCGAACAAAAACGCCAAATTATAGGCAGCATGTTTATCAAAGTAACACGGGATGCGGCAGATGAATTCGGTTTGGATTTCGACACTACTTTCCTTGCGCAAGGAACCTTGCGCCCGGATTTAATTGAAAGCGGAAATCCGGATGTCAGCGGTTATGCACATAAAATTAAAACCCATCACAATGATGTTGATTTGGTGCGCCGTGCGCGGGAAAAGGGATTAATTATTGAAACTAACTGGGATTGGCATAAGGATGAAGTACGGCGTATTGCCCGAATTCTCGGACTGAGTGAGGATGTTGCGTCGCGACAGCCTTTCCCGGGTCCCGGACTTGGCGTTCGAATTCTTTGTTCTGACGGAAAAATGGACATAGATGAAGATTTAGCCCATTCTTTGACAGACTTTATCCAAAAAGAAAACTATGCTTACGGATGCGCCATTGCACCAGTTCAAAGCGTCGGCGTACAGGGTGACAACCGAAGCTATAAAAGCTTGGCACTGCTTTCTCAAAAAGAAGACAGCGATAATTTTGAGCGTATTTTTGAATTGGCAAAAGCTCTTCCGAACCACTTTTCTAAAATCAACCGTGTGGCATATTTGATCAGCGGACGTGATTTTGACGGCAAAATTAAAAATACGGCGATGTATATCGGTAAAGATACAGCCGATCTGCTTCGTGAGGCAGATCACATCGTTACAAATTGCATTATGAATTCCAATATCAGCCAATGTTTTGCGGTATTAATTCCGATTGGTATTCATAAAAAATATTCAATTGCCATTCGTGCAGTAGTAACCAGTGACTTTATGACCGCAAGACCGGCATTACCGGGAAAAGATTTTTCATTAGAAGCTTTGCAAAAAGCATCCACGCAAATTCTTGATCAGTGTGCGGATGTCGACATGGTCTTCTATGACGTTACCGGAAAACCCCCCGCAACCGTCGAGTGGGAATGATACCCAAAAAAATACGCCCGGTCCCCCTTGAAAATAATGGATTTCTGGGCACTTTATGTTTTGATATAAAACACGCTGCAATATTTTTACAACAGATAAATCAAAAATTTCAAAACGGAATGGTTCTATAATAAATTCAAATATTATATACTGTTATGGGCTACATATATAAAGTTCCCATCGGTGTAATGCACTGACAGCAGCTTCTGTTGCATTTTCCTTCCACCTGCCGATAGGTGTCGCATGCTCCCGTTTTATAATCACTTCTGTGCAATTCTACCAAAAAAATGTAATTTTTAGAAAATATTCTTTAATTTTGTTGCATTTTTAATTTAATAGTTATATAATGTGATATAGAGATCTAATCTAAAATTTTATGAAAAGAGGGAAAAAATATGTTTACTAACGTTGGCAACAAAATCAAAGAATGGGCAAATGTACTCTTTTGGGTAGGCATAGCAATTTCCGTTATATACGGACTGACTATGATTGTAGTTCTAAAGAAACTGGCATTTATCGGTGTGATTATCATGGCGATCGGCGCACTGGCTTCTTGGCTTTCTTCGCTTGTGCTTTACGGTTTTGGTGAATTAATTGAAAACAGCTCCGTGATAGCCGGCAAGAAAAATGCAGACGTTTCCAAAGCGGACACAGCAAATGAAGCGCTTGAAAAACAGCAGAATGAAGGGGTAGTAACCGAAGAAGCATATCAAAAGATCAATGATATGGCCGAAAAAGATAAAACATAAAATGCATACAAATGGATACAATAGCTGCAAAGAAAGCAATTAAAAAATTTATTTTTCACAATGTGACACTTTATATTTTAATCATCATCTTTCTTATTCCACCACTGACATTCATCAGCTTAATTCTGATTTTTATATTGATTATACATCTAAGAAGAACCCAAAAAAGCATTGCTAAATTGGAAGATAGCGGTACACTGGAAAAAGCCGCAGCAGAAATGATGTCTGCAAATGCGAGATATCTAATCAAAGGAAAAGTGATATTTACGGAAAATTATATATTTTGCAAATGTACCGGTTGGGTCCTTCGCTATGACGAAATTCTCTGGGCTTATAAATATAAACTCACCGACTATACGATAGTGGCAAGCCGAGTTTCAGACTCTCTTGAACTTGCCATTGAAGGCATAAAAGAACCCATAGATGTTGTTACTATAGGCAAGGACAAAGATCATGAAATTGAGATTGCCATTTTAGAAATCTATCGTCACAACAAACACTGTCTTATCGGATATACAGATGAAAATATCAGAAAATACAAAGAAATGATAAAGTAAATAAAATTCCCTGCAAAAATTTAAAATCTTGCAGGGAATTTTATTGTCAAAAAACACGCAACACAATTGTCCTACAATGTCGTTTTCAGTGTTAAATCCATGTTTCTCCGCCCCCGAAAATCCTGTCTCATTTTTTCTGTCTGCTCTCTGTCGCCCCCCTCCTGATACGATTGCAAACACTTTCCTTTTCAGTCGGTAAACAACCGATTACACACCCCTTTTATACATATAATTACTACGCCATCCCAGAAAAATCTTTGCTGTTTTTTATATAGAGTGATCCAAATAATTGACAATATAAACTAAATAGTTTATAATATAAATCAAACAATGATTAACGGAGGATAAATATGACCACTTCGGAACAGATTCGTGTTTTATGTGTGAGAACGGGTGTAAGTTTATCGGAACTTGCTCGCAAAATTAATCAATCCCCGCAAAATTTTAATGCAAAACTCAGACGAAACACAATAACACAGGACGAACTGAATCAAATCGCAAAGGCCTTAGATGTTACATATGAACAATACTTTGTTTTAGAAAACGGTGAACTTGTAAAATAAGAAAGGACTTTGCTATGACTGAACATCAGATTATATTCGGCGATAGTCGTTCACTCCGTAAGATAAAGGATAAATCGGTACAATTGATTATCACATCGCCGCCTTACTGGCAATTAAAAGACTATGGCACAAAGGATCAAATCGGGTTTAATGACAGCTATGAAGAATACATCAATAATTTAAACCTGGTGTGGAAAGAGTGTAACCGTGTCCTTTCAGACGGTTGCAGATTATGCATTAATATCGGAGATCAGTTTGCTCGTTCTGTTTATTACGGCAGATATAAGGTTATTCCTATCAGAACCGAAATCATCCGTTTTTGCGAATCGCTCGGCATGGATTATATGGGAGCTATTATTTGGCAGAAAACAACTACCATGAACACTTCCGGCGGCGGAGCAATTATGGGAAGTTATCCGTATCCTCGTAACGGTATTCTCAAAATGGATTACGAGTTTATTTTGATTTTCAAAAAATTAGGCAATGCTCCAAAACCCACCAAACAGCAGAAAGAGCAGTCTGCTATGACAAAGGAGGAGTGGGGACGATACTTCTCTTCTCATTGGAATTTTAGCGGTGTTAAACAGACCGGGCATATCGCTATGTTTCCGGAAGAACTTCCGAAGAGATTGATTAAAATGTTCTCCTTTGCGGGAGAAACCGTATTGGATCCGTTTGCAGGCAGCGGAACAACGTCGCTTGCTGCAAAAAATCTCGGAAGAAACTCTATCGGTTATGAAATCAACAAGGATTTTGAACCCATTATTCGTGAAAAATTAGGAGTAGATTCCATCAAATTGGGTGATGATACAAAAGTGACTTTTGCAGAGGACGAAACCAAAAATATTCCCTCTTTCGAACAACTGCCATACATTTTTCATGATCCCCATCGTATGGATAAAAAAGTTGATGTCAAAAAGCTTCAATTCGGATCTAAAATTGACAAAACAAATGTAAAACGTGAAGATTTGTTTTATGTGAAAGATGTAATTGCCCCCGACAAAATCGAACTCAATAATGGGCTGATTGTACGTTTGTTAGGAATAAAACCGAATATTTCACATGAGAAACAGGCAATCTGTTTTTTGCAGGAAAAATTCAAAAAACGGAAAGTCTACTTAAAATATGATACCGTGCAACATGATACGGATAATACTCCGATGTGCTACGTATATCTTGATAATAAAACCTTTATAAATAATCATTTGGTTCGAACCGGATATGTAGATGTAGATACCTCTTTTGACTATAGCTGCAAAAGCAAATTTTTAAATTCCCTTCCTAAATAAAGATAGGCGGAGATTTTCATCTCCGCCTACAATTTTAATCTTCCACTTCAATCGTCAACCCGGTCTTTGTCTTGGTGTAATAAATCATCTTGACCGCAATCGTTTCAGACAAACGTCCCATGGTTTTATATGTATCGGGCTTTACCGAATACGGCACGTTCCCGACAAATCCGTCAATCCCGACGGATTCCTCATCCGGCGTAGCAAGTCGATAATTTGTTCCTTTGCACTCTGCAAGGGATGCTAAAATTGCTTTCTGAACATAAAGACCGTTAAATGTCTTGGCAACAACAAGATCTTCTACCCAATGTTCCACCATTTCACGATCAATGAGTTGAATTGCATCGCGAAGATTCTGCACCTGTGCATAAATCTTGTCTGTTGCCCTCTCAAATGCATCCGGATATCTTTCAGTATACCAGTTGCGCCAGTTTTCAACTGTTATTTCTTTTTCTGAAGACATAAATTCCGGAAACAGTTCGGACATTTGACCGACGACAACAGGACGGGTCCCCTGCGCATTTTGATTCGCCCAGTTAATTAACTGAGACGTATATTTGGGAAAGCAAAAAGGGCTGCTTTCGTTATAGCTTTCTATCCTTTCGTTTTTTAATGTATATTTCATCAGCTCCGCTCCTTACATTTTTTCTCCGTCATTTTTCCCTCTCAAATGGACCTGTCATTCGCCGAACAATATACCGTTTGATCGCACGCTTTCATAATCGCTTTCCCGCCGTTTCGGTCATTCGATGCATTTTGTTTGCTGTTTATCGTCAAAAATTCTTTGCTTTATATCTGACTTTGATACATATTGTTCGGGCATAACAACACCTCCTGTTGTATCTTCTATTCTATAACAGGAGGTGTTCATTTTTATCAATATTGGATTTTACACATTGCCATTTTGCAAGCGGTCCATTAATTTATGGATTCGGCCTACCGGGTCAAGCAGTTCACCAATGGTTGTATCGCGATTCAGCGTATCCATAATATACGCAACATACTTGCACATATTCACTTCCTGATACCACTCTCTGGTCAACAGCTCCGGTGAACGATAAATCAAATTTGTCGTAAATATCTTAGAAATCAAGCCTTTTTCATACGCTTCGTCAAATACGCTGAGACCGTTGCAGAACAGTCCGAATGAAGCGAAAACAAAAATTCGTTTTGCACCCTTTTCCTTGAGCTGGTATGCAATATCAATAACAGAATCTCCGGAAGAAATCATA
Source organism: uncultured Eubacteriales bacterium (assembly GCA_934365155.1). Taxonomy (GTDB): domain Bacteria; phylum Bacillota; class Clostridia; order Oscillospirales; family CAG-272; genus RGIG8399. Next base: position 41,918 of record CAKRMZ010000008.1, read on the forward strand.
TCGTCGATAATGATAACATCTTTACCGCCCACATCATTTCCTAAATATTCATGCGCAATAATCGGGTTGCGTCCGTTCACCACAATGGTATAATCGCGGCGTTTATAAAACATACCGAGATCCAAGCCCAACACCGAAGAATAATACATGCAGCGATCCATCGCTCCCTCATCGGGAGAAATAATCATCGTATCGCTCTGTTTCAGCGAAATATCCGGAACAGTATGCACAATGGCTTTGATCATCTGATATGTAGTGCGCACACTGTCAAAACCGTGCAACGGAATTGCACTTTGTACCCGAGCATCATGAGCATCAAATGTAATAATGTTGGAAACTCCCATATTAGCCAGTTCCTGCAAAGCTACCGCGCAATCCAAGGATTCCCGCGCGCTTCTCCGGTGTTGACGGCCTTCATACAGCATCGGCATAATTACAGTAACACGTCTTGCTTTTCCTGCAATGGCTCCTATCACGCGCTTCAGATCCGCAAAATGATCATCCGGGCTCATGGGAACTGTTTGTCCGTACATTTTATAGGTAACACCGTAATTGAATACGTCACAAACAATATAAATATCCTTGCCGCGCATTGACTGATGAACAAC
>CAKRMZ010000009.1 GCA_934365155.1 uncultured Eubacteriales bacterium
GCATATCATCACGGCACCGCTGACACCGTCCTTATCTCTTACATACGTGCCGCGCATATAACCGATGCTTTCCTCAAAGCCGAAAATATAGGTTCCCGTCTTTTTATCTTCACACTCTTTGATTTTTTCGCCGATGAACTTAAAGCCGGTGAATACGTTATAAAGTGTAATATGATTTTCTTTGCAGATCCGGCTGACAATTTCCGTGGTCACAATGGTTTTTACCACATATGCATCTTTCGGCAAGGTATTTGCGGCTTTCAGTGAATTTATAATATACTCTAAGAGAAGAGCGCCGACCTGGTTGCCGGACAGCATGGCAAAAGAACCGTCCTTTTTACGGGCGCTGACTCCGATACGGTCGCTGTCGGGGTCTGTAGCGATAAAGAGGGATGCCCCTTCTTTCTGTGCCAGCTTTACACCAAGCTGATGAGCCTCCGGAAATTCCGGATTGGGACTTTTTACAGAAGGAAAATCACCGTTCGGACTGCATTGCTCCGGAACTAAATATAAATGTTTCAGTCCCATGCGTCGCAATGCTTCCGGTACGAGTTTGTATCCGACACCGTGCATTGCAGAGTAAACAACTCGAAAACTCTCAGCCATTTCCGATACAATTCCCGGGTTGACTTGCCCTGCCAAAACAGCGTTAAGATACTTTTCATCCATGCTTTTATCAATAATATGAAGAAATCCGGATTTTTGAGCTTGTTCGAAAGAATGCTGTTTTATACCGCTGAAGATATCGGTATGCTGGATATATTCCGCTACGGTTTTTGCATGCTCCGGAGGAATCTGAGCGCCGTCTTCCCAATACGCTTTGAAGCCGTTGTATTCTTTGGTATTATGGGATGCGGTAATATTAATTCCGGCGACACATCCGAGCTCCCGAATGGCAAAGGAAAGCAGTGGAGTCGGACGCATATCGTCAAACAAAAATACTTCAATTTCATTTGCCGTGAGAACCGATGCGGCACACTTGGCAAAATCAACGGAATTGTGACGGCAGTCATATGCAATGGCTACGCCCTTAAAAGCAGCGCCGTCGATGGTATTGATTAAAGAAGCCAGTCCCTGTGTTGCCTGTGCGATGGTATAAAGGTTTATTGCGTTGGTTCCGGCACACATTTTTCCGCGCAGTCCGGCGGTACCGAAAGAGAGCGAAGAATAAAAACGGAATTTTTTTTCTTCTTCATTCTGTTGAATCGATAACAGCTCTTTTTTCATATCGGGGTGTAAGTGGTCATAATTCAACCAACGCTCATATTCTTCTGTATAATTCATAAAATTATCTCCTGAAATAATCATTATTGTTGATCTTTGAGTTTTGTCAGTGCGATGGCAAGCTGATCCGGACAGGATGTTGAGCGAAATCCGCATTGAATCCCCCGCAAACGGGATATTGCCTCGTCAACCGTCATCCCTTTGACTAAGCGGGCAACGCCTTGAGTATTTCCGTTGCAACCGTTTGTAAAGACAACATCTTTAATAATGTTGTCCTCTGTTACAATGTCGATTTTAGTAGAACAGGTTCCTTGTGTTTTATACGAAATTCTTTTCTCCATAATTATCCTCTTTTGCCTTTAAAACTGAATTTTGGCATTTTGAATCGATGCATATACCTCTATGTATACAGTATATAACAGATTCAAAGTTTTTATCGTTTTTATTGCAATGTTATCAGTATACCATATTTTTCAAAAAAAGTATAGATTAAAGTATAGTTTTTCAAAGAGAACCCGGTATATGTGCATTATATACAAAAAACAACGCAAAAACACCGAAAAAATTTTTATATATTTTCAAGAAAACTGAAAAAAAACACAAAAAACTATTGCAAATCTCTTTCATTTTATGTATAATAATAAGGCTTGATGTGCGATGAAGCGAGAGGTTGCCGTAACTATTACGGGTAATTTTCGCAGAGTATGTCCGATATTTAACCGGGCGACAGCAGAGGATGAGCATTTCTGCGCAGAATGTTGCAGATTGCGGTAGGATATTTCATGATTTATGATGTTTTCATTATTGTGACAATCCGAAACAAGGTGCAAAACTGCGATAAAAAAGGAATCTATTCAATAACGATTCTGTCCTGGGTTGGTTATTCGCGTTTTAAAGTGAAAAACAATCCAGTTCTTTTATGAGGTGTTATGAAACACCCGGATCAGTGTTCAGAATTTTCTGTAAAAAGCATCCATATTATTTATGCTTGATGCTACGCCGTCTTTTAAAGCAATGTGATATTTTGAAAAGGAGGCAAACAAATGGCACAGAAAGAGAAACTCAGAATCAGACTTTCCAGCTTTGATCATACTTTGGTCGATCAGGCTGCGGAGAAGATTGTAGAGACCGCAAAACGCAACGGAGCTACTGTTTCCGGACCCGTTCCGCTCCCTACTGAAAAGGAGATTATCACCATTCTTCGTGCGGTGCACAAATACAAAGACAGCCGCGAACAGTTTGAAATGAGAACTCACAAAAGACTGATTGATGTTATGAAGCCGTCTCAGAAAACGGTAGATGCATTGACAAGTCTTGAGTTGCCGGCAGGCGTTGAAATTGAGCTGAAACTTTGATCTTTGCCGAACAAGGTTTTATAGCTCGAAAGTCGGTCATGTTGGCATACCATGAAATGCCAACCAATAACCTACAGGAGGAAAAGTAAGAATGAAAAAAGGAATTATCGGCAAAAAACTCGGTATGACGCAGATCTTTGATGAAAACGGAAACAGCATTCCGGTAACCGTAATTGAAGCGGGACCGTGTGTTGTTGCTCAGAAAAAGACTGTTCAAAACGAAGGCTATGATGCAATCCAACTCGGTTTTGAGGATATTGCAGAAAGAAAGCTTACCAAAGCGGAAAAGGGCCACTTTGCAAAAAACAATGTGGCGTTTAAAAAGCATCTGAAAGAGTTCCGTTTGGATGATATTTCCGCGATTAACGTCGGTGACGTAATCGGCGCAGATACTTTCAGCGCCGGCGAGAGTGTGGATATTACCGGAATTACCAAAGGACACGGTTATACCGGTGCAGTCAAAAGATGGAACAATCATATTTTGCGTATGACACACGGTACTGGCCCGATTCACCGTCAGGTTGGTTCTATGGGTGCGAACTCAACTCCGTCAAGAGTATTTAAAAATAAAAAAATGGCTGGTCAGTATGGCTGCGAGCAGGTTACCGTTTTGAATCTGAGTGTAGTTCGTATTGATGCGGAAAACAATTTGATTGCCGTTAAGGGTGCCGTTCCGGGCGCTAAAGGCGGAATTGTGTTTATCCGTGACAGCGTGAAAGCATAAACGGAAGGAGGAAAATTACAATGCCAAATATGAAAGTTTTGGATATGTCAGGTAAGGAAGTTGGCACAATGACCCTGTCCGATGCTGTTTTCGGCGCACAGGTGAATGAAGCGGTTCTTCACAGTGTTGTCAGAGCATACCTTTTGAATCAAAGACAGGGAACCCAGTCTACTTTAACCAGAGCAGAAGTTTCCGGCGGCGGCAAAAAGCCGTGGAAACAAAAAGGAACCGGCAGAGCCCGTCAGGGATCCACTCGTTCTCCGCAATGGACACACGGCGGAATTGCTCTCGGCCCGAAGCCGCGCACTTACCGTGTATCAATTAATAAGAAGGTAAAGAAGCTGGCCATGATCAGCGCTCTGTCTTCCAAAGTGGCAAACGGTGAGATGGTTGTAATTGATCAAATTTCGGCAACGGAATATAAAACCAAAAACATGGTGAACATGCTGAATGCGATCGGATTTAAGAAAAAAGCTTTGGTGGTATTGGATAGCAATGACGAAAAGGTCTTAAAGAGCTTTGCCAATATTCCCGGAGTTAAAACCGCTTTGTCTAACACCATCAATGTTTACGACATTCTGAACAATGATATGTTTGTTGTTGCGAAGGCGGCTTGTGAAAAAATCGAGGAGGTGTATGCGAAATGATGACAGCTCACGATATTATTATTCGTCCGGTAATTACGGAAGCCAGCATGGACATGGCGAGAAACAAACGCTATGTATTTGAAGTTAAGAAAGACGCGACAAAACCGGAAATTGCGAAAGCAGTTGAAGAGATCTTCAAGGTCGATGTTTTGCGCGTTAACACAGTCAGCATGAAAAAGAAACCGAAGAGAATGGGTGTTCACGCCGGTTATACCTCGGCATGGAAAAAGGCGTATGTAACTTTGACGCCGAAATCCAAGACCATCGAATTCTTCGACGGTATGATGTAAGAGGGAGGGTAAGAAATGCCAACGGTTAAGTTTAAACCTACTACTCCGTCAAGAAGACATATGACAGTTTTGTCCTTCGATGAACTGACCAAGAAAGCTCCGGAGAAAAGTCTTCTTACAGTACTGAAAAAACATGCCGGACGTAACAGTTACGGCAAAATTACCGTTCGTCACAAAGGCGGCGGAAATAAGCGCAAATACAGAATTATTGATTTCAAGAGAAATACATTGGATGTTCCTGCAAAGGTCATCGCTACCGAGTACGATCCGAACCGTACCGCATTCATCAATTTGCTCCAATATGAAGACGGAAGCAAATCCTATGCATTAGCTCCGGTTGGACTGAAGGTGGGCGATACCGTGTATTCCGGCGCTGCTGCGGATATCAAACCCGGCAACACGCTTCCGATTGAGAATATCCCGGTTGGTACATTTATTTACAATATTGAGCTTTACCCCGGCAAAGGCGGCCAATTGGTTCGCAGCGCAGGATGTTCCGCTCAGCTTATGGCGAAAGAGAACGGATCTGCACAGATTCGTCTTCCCTCCGGTGAGGTGCGCATCGTTCGTTTGAACTGCAAGGCAACCATCGGTCAGGTCAGCAATATTGATCATGAAAATGTTAAGATCGGTAAAGCCGGAAGAAAAAGACATATGGGCATTCGTCCTACCGTCCGCGGTTCTGTTATGAACCCCTGCGATCACCCGCACGGTGGTGGTGAGGGCCGTTCTCCGATCGGTCGTCCGTCTCCGGTTACTCCTTGGGGTAAACCGACTAACGGTTACAAGACCAGAAACAAAAAAGCAAGAACCGAAAAATTCATTGTTAAACACAGAAACAGTAAATAAGGAGGTAGCATAAATGAGCAGAAGTCTGAAAAAAGGACCGTTCGTAGAAGAAAAGCTTTACAAAAAGATTGTTGCTATGAACGAGAAAAACGAAAAACAAATCGTCAAAACCTGGTCTCGTGCCTCCACCATCTTCCCGGAATTTGTGGGCCACACGATTGCAGTGCATGACGGACGCAAACACATTCCGGTTTATGTTACCGAAGACATGGTCGGCCACAAGCTCGGTGAGTTTGCTCTTACGAGAACATTTAAAGGCCATGCAGGCAGCAAAACTACTAAATAAGAGAATCCAGTTATAAATTGTAAAAATGAGCTCAAGAGAGTTTGAGCGAAGGGAGGCACATTTTTAATGGAAGCAAAGGCGCATCTTAAATATGCGAGAATATCCCCCCGTAAAGTTAAGATCGTTCTCGATTTGATTCGTGGCAAGGATGTCAACGAAGCGATGGGAATAATTAAAAATACGAACAAAGTTGCTTGCGAATATCTTGAGAAATTGCTCAAGAGCGCAATTGCAAATGCGGAAACCAACTTCGGGATGGATACTTCAAAACTTTATGTATCGCAGTGCTTTGTTTGCCCCGGTCCGACGCTGAAGAGAATTATGCCGCGTGCACAGGGCAGAGCATTCAGAATTTTAAAAAGAACGAGCCATGTTACTTTGGCTGTTGCTGAAAAAGAATAAGCAGAAAAGGAGGTAATATCAAAATGGGACAAAAAGTTAATCCTCATGGTCTGCGCGTAGGTGTTATTAAGAATTGGGATTCCAGATGGTTCACCAAAGACGCCAAATTCGGTGACACGCTCGTATCAGACTACAATATCAGAAAATATCTTAAGAAAAAGCTTCAACTTGCCGGTATTTCCAAGATTGAAATTGAGAGAAACACCGTTGCGGATAAAGAGAGAGTCCGCGTTGTTCTCCATTGCGCAAAGCCCGGTATCGTTATCGGACGTCAAGGATCTGAGATCGATAAACTCAGAACCGAAGTGGAAAAAATTGCGGGCATTCCTGCAAGTGTCAATGTTGTGGAAGTAAAAGTTCCGGATTTGGATGCACAGTTGGTTGCTGAAAACATCGCCAGCCAGCTCGAACGCAGAATTGGTTTCCGCCGTGCAATGAAGCAGGCGATCGGAAGAACCATGAAGCTTGGTGCAAAGGGAATTAAAATCAGCGTTTCCGGCCGTTTGGGCGGTGCTGAAATTGCAAGAACCGAGCATTATCATGAAGGAACCATTCCGCTTCAGACATTGCGTGCGGATATTGAATACGGTTTTTGGGAGGCAAATACCACCTACGGTAAGATCGGCGTAAAAGTATGGATCTACAAAGGTGAGGTTCTTCCGGAAGTAAAGAGAGAGCGTCCTGCACGCCCCTTTAACAGAAATGCGAACGGAGAGCGCAGAGAACGTCGGGATAACAACAGAACCCCCAGAACACCTCGTGCTCCCAGAGTACCCAGAGAAGGAGGAACGAAAAATGTTAATGCCTAAAAGAGTCAAGTATAGACGTGTTCACAGAGGACGTCTTACCGGTAAGGCTACTCGCGGTAACAAGCTTTCAAGCGGTTCCTACGGACTGGTTGCTCTTGAGCCTGCATGGATTACCAGCAATCAGATTGAAGCGGCACGTATTGCAATGACTCGTTACATTCGCCGTGGCGGTAATGTTTGGATCAAGATTTTCCCGGATAAACCGATTACAGAAAAACCGGCTGAAACTCGTATGGGTTCCGGTAAAGGTTCTCCGGAATACTGGGTTGCTGTAGTAAAACCCGGAAGAGTTTTGTTTGAGATGGATGGAGTCAGCGAAGAAATTGCAAGAGAAGCAATGCGTCTTGCGACTCATAAACTTCCGATCAAATGCAAATTTGTGAAAAAAGAAACTGAAGAAGTCGGGGAGGTATAAGCAGTGAAAGCAAAAGAATTAAGAGATATGTCTTGCGCTGAACTTGAGGCTAAATTGAAAGATTTGAAAGCCGAGCTGTTCAATCTCCGCTTCCAGCATGCAATTAACCAGCTTGACAATCCCAACAAGATTGTAGAAGTGAAAAAGGACATTGCACGCATAATGACTATTCTTCATCAGAAGAATGCTTAAAATAGGTAGAGAGGAGAACAGGTCATGAGTGAAGCAACGGAAAGAACCCTTAGAAAGACCAGAGTCGGCATGGTTGTAAGCGACAAAATGGATAAAACCATTGTTGTGGCGATTGCTGACAACGTAAAACATCCGAAATACGGCAAAGTTATTAAGCACACCATCAAGCTGAAAGCTCACGATGAAAATAACGAATGCGGAATCGGAGATAAAGTAAGCATTATGGAAACAAGACCGCTTTCCAAAGATAAGAGATGGCGCCTTGTTTCGATTATCGAAAAAGCAAAATAAGATAACCGGAAAGTGATAAAGTAAATACGTCAAAAAGCGTATTGAAAAGGAGGAAAACACACAGTGATTCAACAGCAATCATTATTAAAAGTGGCCGATAACACTGGCGCAAAAGAGATCATGTGCATTCGTGTGCTTGGCGGAACCGGCAGAAGATATGCGAATATCGGTGATGTTGTAGTTGCTGCTGTCAAGAAAGCCGCACCGAACGGTACCGTAAAAAAAGGTGAGGTTGTCAAGGCGGTTGTTGTCAGAACCGTTAAGGGCCTGAAAAGAGCTGATGGCTCTTACATCCGTTTCGACGAAAACGCAGCAGTAATTATCAGAGAAGATAAAAACCCCAGAGGCACACGTATTTTTGGCCCTGTGGCAAGAGAGCTCCGTGAAAAAGATTATTTGAAGATCCTTTCACTGGCGCCCGAAGTTCTGTAAGGAGGTTATAACAATGGCGAATAAAGTTCATGTTAAAAAGGATGATACCGTTATTGTAATCTCCGGTAACAGTAAGGGTATTAAGGGGAAAGTGATTGAAGTTTCCCCGAAAGAAGGAAAGGTTCTCGTCGAGGGAGCTAATATCGTAAGCAAACATGTTAAACCGAAAAAGCAAGGCGAACAGGGTGGCATTGTAAAGGTTGAAGGCGCAATGTACGCTTCAAAAGTTCAGCTTTTCTGTTCGAAATGCAACAAAGGTGTCCGTGTTAAACACGTTGTCGGAAAAGACGGCAAAAAAGAACGTGTTTGTGCTAAATGCGGCGCAAAACTGTAATGCGGGAGGTTTAGGAAATGTCAAGATTAAATGATTTTTACAAAAAAGAAGTAGCTCCCGCACTGATGAAAAAGTTTGAGTATAAGAGTCCGATGCAGATTCCGCGTTTTGAAAAGATTGTCATTAACGTCGGAGCCGGCGATGCAAAAGATAATGCGAAAGTCATTGATAATATTATTGATGATTTAAGCATCATTACCGGTCAAAAGGCCGTTCCGACTTTTGCTAAGAAATCGGTTGCAAACTTCAAACTGAGAGCGGGCATGAAAATTGGTGCAAAAGTTACTCTTCGCGGTGACAAGATGTACGAATTTATGGATCGTTTGTTTAACTTTGCTCTTCCGCGAGTTCGTGACTTTAAGGGAATCAATCCCAATGCATTCGACGGTCGCGGCAACTATTCCCTCGGCCTCAAAGAGCAGTTGATTTTCCCGGAAATCGAATATGATAAGGTCGATAAAATCCGCGGTATGGATGTTGTATTTGTTACCACCGCTCAAAATGATGAAGAAGCAAGAGAACTTCTGACTCTCATGGGCGCACCGTTTGCAAAATAAGGGAGGATAGAATCGGTATGGCTAAGAAATCGATGATTTTAAAGCAGCAAAAACCTCAGAAATATTCTACCCGTGAGTACAACAGATGCAAAATTTGCGGTCGTCCTCATGCGTACCTGAGAAAATACGGTATTTGCCGTATCTGCTTTAGAGAGCTTGCTTATAAAGGTCAAATTCCTGGTGTCAGAAAAGCAAGTTGGTAATTAAAAGGCTCCGAAATATCGGCAGGAAAGAGAAATCTTTAACCGCCGGTTGACCGCCGCATATTTTTGTGGCAAGGTTAAAAAGGGCAGGATCTTAAAAGATCCAAACACTTTCATTCAACCTATTTAAGGAGGAACTAAAAATGCAAATTTCAGATGTAATTGCGGATATGCTGACACGCATTCGCAATGCAAATAATGCAAAACATGAAACCGTTGATGTACCCGCGTCCAATATGAAACGTGCTATTGCAGATATTCTGCTGGCAGAGGGTTATATTAAGGGTTATCAGATTATTGAAGACGGTAAACAGGGTGTGATTCGAATCACACTTAAGTATACCAAAGGAAAAGGCAAGGTTATTCAGGGACTCAGAAGAGTGTCCAAACCGGGTCTTCGTATTTATTCTAACTGCGAAGATATGCCGAAAGTAATGAATGGTCTCGGTATTGCGATCATTTCTACTTCAAAAGGTATTATGACAGACAAACAGGCTCGCAAGGCAAATGTGGGCGGCGAAGTTATCGCCTTTGTTTGGTAATTCGGAACGGGAGGAGAAAGACAAATGTCAAGAATCGGAAGAAAACCTATCGCGATTCCTGCCGGCGTTGATGTAAAAATTAACGATGGAAACGTTGTTACTGTCAAAGGCCCGAAGGGAACGCTCACTCAAGCATTCCGTCCTGAAATTACAATCAAAGTGGAAGGCGGAGAAATTATATGTGAACGCAGCTCAGATGAGAAGCTGGAGCGTTCACTGCACGGTCTTACCCGTACTCTGATTGCCAATATGGTTGACGGTGTAACCCACGGTTATTCCAAAACTTTGGAAATCAACGGTGTCGGCTATCGTGTAGCTAAGACCGGAAAATCGATTACATTAAACCTTGGCTATTCTCATACGGTTGTGTTCAACGAAAGTGACGGAATCGAATTCGACGTTCCGAACTCCAATACAATTATTGTAAAGGGTATTGAAAAACAGAAAGTCGGCCAGATCGCAGCACAGATCCGTGAGAAGAGACCTCCGGAGCCGTACCTTGGTAAGGGTATTAAGTACGAGGGTGAGCGCATCCGTCGTAAAGCCGGAAAGACCGGTAAATAAAGAAAGGAGTGGATAGAGAATGATTACAAGAAAAGACAGCAATCAACAGCGTCTGAAAAGACATAAAAGAATTCGTGCAAAAGTATCCGGTACTGCACAAAGACCCCGTCTTTGCGTATATCGCTCGCTCAATAACATCTATGCGCAGATTATTGATGATGTAAACGGCGTTACTTTAGCGGCAGCATCCACTACCGAAAAGAACTTTGATGCAAACGGCGGAAACAAGGAAGCTGCACGTGCGGTTGGAAAAACCATTGCAGAAAGAGCAGTTGCAAAGGGAATCAGCGAAGTTGTATTTGACCGTGGCGGTTACCTTTATCACGGACGTATTTTGGAACTTGCGGAGGGCGCCAGAGAAGGCGGCCTGAAGTTCTAAGGCAGGAGGAAAACATGGCTAAAAGAATAGATGCTTCAGAATTGAATCTGAAAGAGAAACTTGTTACAATCAACCGTGTTTCTAAAACCGTAAAAGGCGGACGTATTGCTCGGTTCACGGCAATTATGGTCGTTGGTGATGAAAACGGTCATGTTGGCTACGGTCTCGGCAAAGCAGCAGAGGTTCCGGAGGCAATCAGAAAGAGCATTGAAGATGCAAAGAAAAATATGATTGAGGTATCGCTCAAGGGTACAACCATCCCTCATCAGGTAACCGGCGAATACGGCGCAGGCAAAGTCCTTCTGAAACCGGCAGCTCCCGGTACCGGCGTTATTGCCGGAGGCGCAGTAAGAGCTGTTGTGGATATGGCAGGAATCAGAGATATTCGTACCAAGTGTCTGCGTTCCAATAATCCCACCAATGTTGTTAAAGCAACTTTTGAGGGATTGCGTGCACTCAGAAGCGCAGAACAGGTTGCCGAAATGCGCGGTATCAATGTTGAAAATCTGAAAGGCTGAGGAGGAACGGAAACATGGAAAACAACAATGTAAAAGTAACTCTGATAAAGAGCCTGATCGGTGCAAAGCCTGCTCAGAAGAGCACAGCAAAGTCTTTGGGACTCGCTAAAATCGGCGACTCCATCGTACATGCTGACGGCGATGTCATTAAAGGTAAAATCAATGTCATTTCTCACTTAGTTAAAGTTGAGAAAGCTTAAACGAAAAGACATAACAATTTTAAGCATGAAGGAGGAGAAACCATGAAGCTCCATGAACTTTCACCTGTTGCAGGTTCAATAACTCCGGCTTTCCGCAAGGGCAGAGGACATGGTTCCGGAAACGGCAAAACTGCCGGAAAAGGACATAAGGGTCAAAATGCGCGGTCTGGCGGCGGAGTAAAACCCGGATTTGAGGGCGGTCAGATTCCGCTTTACAGAAGACTTCCCAAAAGAGGGTTTAATAATAAGCGTTTTGCTGTTAATTATGCAATTATCAATGTGAGCGCGTTGAACAATTTCGAAGACGGTGCGACGGTTGATATGAATTCTTTGCTCAACAGCGGAGCAATCCATGACTGCAAAGACGGTTTGAAGATACTTGGTAATGGCGAAATTACGAAAAAGCTCACAGTAAAAGCTTCGATTTTTTCCCAGGCTGCAAAAGAGAAAATTGAAGCAGCTGGCGGAAAATGCGAGGTGATCTGAATTGTTACAGTCACTTAGAAACGCTTGGAGAACTCCGGAACTCAGAAAAAAGATACTGTTCACATTGCTGATCATTCTTTTGTACCGTTTCGGTGCTTCCGTTCCCGTGCCGTATATCAGTTCAGGTGTTATGCAGACCTTTGCAAATTCTGCAGATGGGTCTTTGTTCCAGTACATGAACCTTCTTTCCGGTGATGCATTTTCAAAGGCAACGCTGTTTGCTTTGTCAGTATCGCCGTACATCACAGCATCCATCGTAATTCAGCTTTTGACAATCGCAATTCCTGCTTTGGAACGCCTTTCCAAAGAGGGCGAAGAAGGAACCAAAAAAATTACCGCAATTACCCGTTATGTGACGGTTGTACTTGCGTTGATTACCAGTTTCGGTTATTATATGCTGATGAGAAACTCCGGGATGCTTACCAATACCGGATGGTTTCCTGCTGTTGTCATTATAGCTTCCTACTGTGCCGGTGCTGCCTTGGTTATGTGGCTGGCAGAAAAAATCAATGAAAGCGGTATCGGAAACGGCATATCGATTATTCTGTTTGCGAATATCGTCTCTTCGGCTCCGTCTATTCTGTCTTCGCTGTATGAAAAGATTATTGTCAGAAGCGAAGATACAAACCAGGTAACCGGGATCAGTCCTTGGGGAATCGTTGTTGCTGTTGCGGCAGTATTGATTGGTATAGCTGTGGTCGGATTTGTTATTTTCATGACAGATGCCGAGAGAAGAATCCCTGTACAATATGCGAAGAAGGTTGTCGGCCGTAAAATGTACGGCGGACAAAATACCAATCTTCCGATTAAGGTAAATATGTCCGGAGTTATGCCGATTATTTTTGCAAACTCCATTGTTGCAATTCCTTCTACGATTGCATTCTTCTTCCCCACTCCGGAGGCCGGTTCTTTCTGGTATCATGTGCAGAAATTTTTCTCATATGAATCTTGGTTTTATATCGCAGTGTTTGCTGTTTTGATCGTTTTGTTTTCATATTTCTATATTGCAATTTCATTTAATCCCGTTGAAGTGGCCAATAACCTGAAAAAGAACGGTGGGTTTGTTCCCGGCATTCGTCCCGGCAAACCGACTGCCGATTACATCAAGAAGATTTTGAATAAAATTACGTTAATCGGTGCGCTGTTCTTAGGCGTAATTGCAGTATGCCCGCTGATTCTCAATCAAATATCCGGCAATCAGTTCACACGTATCGCGTTCAGCGGTTCATCGTTATTGATTGTGGTCGGTGTTGTTTTAGAGACAGTACGTGAACTGGAATCACAGCTTACGATGCGGCATTATAAAGGATTCCTTGAATAAGGTTTTGCTTTTGGAGATTTTATGAAAATAATATTTCTCGGACCTCCCGGCGCCGGAAAAGGTACCCAGTCAGCAATTATCAGTAAAAAATACAAGATACCGACAATTTCTACCGGTGATATTATTCGAAATGAAATTCGTGCTCACAGCGAGCTTGGAGTTGCAGCCGAAACCTTTATCAAAAAAGGGGAGCTTGTTCCGGATGATGTCGTTATCGGCATCATTCGGGAACGGTTGACAAAAGACGATTGCAAAAACGGGTTTATTTTGGATGGATTTCCCCGAACGGTAACTCAGGCAGAAGCACTGATCCATATGAATGTTCCGATTGATCTTGTTTTGGATCTTCAGATTTGTGATGAGGCGATTATTGAACGGATGAGCGGCAGGCTTTACTGTTCCCACTGCGGAGCAACGTATCACCGCTTATATCATCCGCCGCTTCATTCGATGCTTTGTGATCAATGCCACAATGCGCTGAGCGTTCGTGATGATGACCAACCGCAGGTGGTCAGAGATCGTCTGCGTGTTTATCATAATCAGACAAAACCGTTAGAGAAATTTTATTCGGATATCGGTAAGTTATTCATTATTCATGCAGATAAGAAGATTGATGAAATTACCGATGAAATTATGTGTGTTCTTGATAAAGTTGAGTTTGGTAAATAATTATGATACAGTTGAAAAACAAAGAGCAAATTGAAGCAATGAAAATTGCAGGGCGTATTACCGGTGAAGCTTTGCTCAAAGGTGCTGAAATGGTGCGTGAAGGCGTTACCACAAAGCAAATTGACAATGCGGTCCGCACCTATATTGAAAAGTGCGGCGCGCGTCCATCGTTTTTAGGCTATGGAGGCTTTCCCGGGAGCGCATGTATCAGCGTGAACAATGAGATCATTCACGGCATTCCTTCCGATCGTCGGTTTTTATCGGAAGGCGATATTGTCAAAATAGACGTAGGCGCTTTTTATCACGGATTTCACGGCGACAGTGCGAATACCTTTGCCGTTGGTAATATTTCCGATGAGGCAAAACGTTTAATTGACGTAACCCGTGAAAGTTTTTATCGCGGAATTGCACAGATTCACCCGGAGGCACGTTTGGGTGATTTAGGACACGCAATTGAAGCGTATGCCCAAGAAAACGGTTTTTCGGTTGTCAGGGACTTCGTCGGTCACGGTGTCGGACATGAACTGCATGAATCTCCGGATGTTCCGAATTTCGGGACCCCGGGACGCGGTAGCCGCATTTATAACGGAATGACTTTTGCCGTGGAACCGATGGTAAACTGCGGAACTGCAAAAGTGCGGGTGCTGGATGATGAATGGACGGTTGTGACAGCGGACGGCAGTCTTTCTGCCCATTATGAACATACTATCGCGGTAACAGAGGAGGGCATCCTCCTACTGACAAAAGTAGACTGATTGCATAGTTTTTAACAGAGTTTTATCGGTTTTATTTCATCGGTATGTATGGATATGAAAATTTTGAAAAACTCTTCGTTTCAAAACTGGCAAGCTTTTGAATAAAAAGGAGGGATTATTCTGCCGAAGGATGACGTGATTGAATTTGAGGGAACCGTTGTGGAGGTTATGCCCAATGCGACTTTCAAAGTCAAGCTTTCAAACGATCATATTGTAACTGCTCGGATTTCGGGCAAGCTGCGTATGAATTACATTAAAATTTTACTGGGTGATAAAGTCACGGTTGAGGTTTCAATTTATGATCCGAGCAAGGGCCGCATTACCTGGAGAGCAAAATAAAAATAAACTGATGGAAAGGATGGGCACAAAATGAAAGTAAAACCTTCCGTTAAAAAAATTTGCGACAAGTGCAAAATTATTAAAAGAAAAGGCCATGTGATGGTGATTTGCGAAAATCCGAAGCACAAACAGAAACAAGGTTGATTTTTACTTTAAAAAAAGAGGTGAACAAATTAAATGGCTCGTATTGCTGGTGTAGATATTCCGAACGCGAAACGTGTTGAAATCGGACTGACCTATATTTACGGTATCGGTCGCAAAAGCTCCAATGATATTTTAGCAAAAACCGGCATCAATCCGGACACGCGCGTGAAAGACCTGACGGAAGATGAGGTTGCCAAACTCCGTGACGAAATCGAAAACTCTTACAAAGTTGAGGGTGATTTGCGTCGTGATGTGGCACTCGATATTAAACGTATGGTTGAAATCGGTTGTTATCGTGGCATTCGTCACAGAAAAGGTCTGCCGGTTCGTGGGCAGAGAACCAAAACCAATGCAAGAACACGCAAGGGTCCCGCAAAGACCATTGCAAATAAGAAGAAGTAAAGGAGTGACATGAAGAAATGGCAGTAGCAAAAAAGACCGTCAGAAGACGCCGTGAGCGCAAAAATGTTGAGCGTGGCGCAGCGCATATCCGTGCAAGCTTCAACAACACCATTATCACTATTACTGATACAGCCGGAAATGCAATTTCTTGGGCATCTGCCGGAGAGCTTGGCTTTAAAGGTTCCAGAAAGTCTACTCCCTTTGCTGCTCAGACTGCTGCAGAAACCGCAGGTAAGCTTGCTGTAGACCAGGGAATGAAAACTGTTGAAGTTTATGTTAAGGGTCCCGGTTCCGGACGTGAAGCTGCAATTCGTGCTTTGCAGGCTGTGGGACTGGATATCAGCTTGATAAAAGACGTGACCCCGATTCCGCATAACGGATGCAGACCGCCGAAGAGAAGACGCGTTTAATCAGAATTAAGGAGGTGTAATAAAATGTCAAGATATACAGGACCTGCGTGCAGACTTTGCCGCAGAGAAGGTACAAAGCTCTTTTTAAAGGGCGAACGTTGCTTAACCAACAAATGTGCAGTTGATCGTCGAGCATCTGCTCCCGGCCAGCATGGAAGCGCAAGAAAAAAAGTAGAAGAATACGGATTGCAGCTTCGTGAGAAGCAGAAAGCAAAAAGATATTACGGTGTTCCCGAAAAGCAGTTTGCTACGTATTTTAAGAAAGCAGATGCTGTGGAAGGAATGACCGGTGAAAATCTTCTTTCTCTTCTTGAGCGTCGTTTTGACAACGCTGTTTACAAAATGGGTATGGCAAGCAGCCGCAAAGAGGCTCGTCAGTTTATTGGACACGGTCATTTCCTGCTTAACGGCAAAAAGGCTACCATCCCGTCTATTATTTTAAAAACAGGCGATGTGATTACTGTTCGTGAAAAAACTCGTTCTATGCCGAAATTTAAAGAAATGATTGAAACCCTTTCGAGCGTCAACGCTCCGAAGTGGATGGATCTCGATAAAAATAATGCTGTTGCTAAAATTGTTGCAGTTCCCGGCAGAGAAGATGTTGATTTCCCGTTCGAAGAACATCTGATTGTCGAGTTGTACTCGAAATAATAGATGCCTCCGCATAGAGTATCACCGGCTGGCAGAGATGTCTGTGCTTTTGATATTCGGAATTATTTACTATAATAAATTAGGAGGAAACAATCATGATAGAAATTGAAAAGCCCAATATTACCACGATTAATTTAAGTGATGACGGAACATCCGGTACTTTTGTAGTTGAACCTTTGGAGCGCGGATATGGCACTACTCTCGGCAATTCGCTCAGACGCGTATTGCTCAGTTCTTTGCCCGGTGTAGCGGTTGTCAGCATCAAGATTGATGGCGTGCTTCATGAAATTTCAACGATTCCGGGTGTGAAAGAGGACGTTTGTGAAATCGTTCTGAATGTAAAAGGTATTATTGCAAAGCTTCATTCGAATGCTCCGAAAACCGTTGCTATTGATATAATAGGACCATGCAATGTTTGTGCCGGGGATATTAAAGCAGATGCTGATATCGAAGTTTTAAATCCTGCACATCATATTGCTACAGTGGACGAGGATGTTCGTTTCTATATGGAATTGACTTTCGATCATGGTCGTGGTTATGTTTCGCAGGAAAAGAACAAACAATCACACCCGTCGCAGATTGGTTTGATTTATATCGATTCAATCTACACGCCTGTTTATAATGTAAACTTCAATGTGGAAAATACGCGTGTCGGCAATATTACCGATTATGACAAATTAACGCTTGAAGTACTTACAAACGGAACTATTTCTGCTAAAGAAGCAATTTCTCTTGGAGCCAAGATACTCAACGAACATCTCAACCTCTTTGTTGACCTTTCGGACGATGCAAAGAGAGCAGAGATTATGGTGGAGAGAGAAGAAACCATCAAAGAAAAAGTCCTTGAGATGACCATTGAGGAGCTTGACATGTCGGTTCGTAGCTTTAACTGTTTAAAGCGTGCCGGCATTGATACAGTTGAAGATCTGACGAGTAAAACGGAAGAGGATATGATTAAAGTTCGTAACCTCGGTAAGAAATCACTCGAAGAGGTCATCCAGAAGTTGCATTCTCTTGGCCTTGATTTAAAGAAAGACGATGAATAATGACTGTCGTTTATGCGAATAACCGACAAAGGAGGGAAATGAATCATGGGAACCAGAAAACTTGGAAGACCCACTGCTCACCGAAAAGCAATGCTGCGCGGAATGGTAACCTATCTCTTAGAGAACGGTTCGATTGAAACTACACTCACCCGAGCAAAAGAAGTAAAAAGTATTGCTGAAAAAATGATTACCTTAGGTAAAAAGAATACATTGGCTGCAAAACGCATGGCAATGGAAGTAATTACAAAAGAGAGTGTTGTAAAAAAGGTGTTTGACGAAATCGCACCGGCCTATGCCGATGTGAATGGTGGTTATACACAGATTTACAAACTCGGCCCCCGTCGCGGTGACGGAGCTGAGATGGCTTTAATCCGTTTGGTCGATACCAAAGCGGAAGCGTCAAAATAAAATTTTGATCTTTCTTAGATCAAAAGAAGAGGCACAACTCATTTATGAGTTGTGCCTCTTTTACTGCTTTAAATGTTTTACGGTTCACGGTAACCGTTCGGATTGTTTTTCTGCCAGCGCCAAGAATCTTCACACATTTGCTGAATATTAAATTCCGCACGGAATCCAAGCTCGGCGGCTGCCTTAGAAGGATCGGCGCAAAGAATCGGTACATCCCCGGGACGGCGGCCGACGATTTTTTTCGGAATTTCCTGCCCGGAAGCCTTTTCAAAGGCTGCAACCATTTCTAAAACACTGGTGGCTTTGCCGGTCCCGATATTATATGCTACTACGCCGGGGCACTCTGTTAATTTTTTCAGAGCTAAAAGATGAGCGCGGGCAAGATCAACGACATGAATATAGTCACGCATTCCCGTGCCGTCCGGTGTCGGATAATCATTGCCATAAACGGAAAGGCAGGAGAGCTTGCCGATCGCTACTTGCGTAATATACGGCATCAGGTTGTTCGGAATATCGCGGGGATCCTCGCCGATTTGTCCGCTCGGATGTGCGCCGATGGGATTGAAGTAACGCAACAGAGCGATGTTCCATCCTGAATCGGAACGGTAGACGTCACGAAGTATTTCTTCGATGAACAGTTTAGTGCGTGCGTAGGGATTGGTGCAAAACAGCGGAAAATCCTCGGTTATCGGCATTTTTTCGGGTTCGCCGTAAACGGTTGCAGTAGAGCTGAAAACAATGTTTTTTACATTGTGGCGTTGCATGGCGTCGATGAGACTGACAGCACCGCCGATGTTGTTATGATAATATTTCAGCGGCATTTTCACGCTTTCGCCGACTGCCTTATATCCTGCAAAATGAATGACGGAATCAATGTGGTTTTCATTGAAGATGCGATCCAAAGCTGCACCGTCCAGTACGTCGTTCAAATAAAATTTCACCTTTTTTTCGGTGATTTCTTCTACCCGTTTGAGAGCTATTTCAGAGCTGTTATAAAGATTATCAACGACGATGACCTCATATCCGCTTTTTAAAAGTTCAATAACCGTATGACTGCCGATATATCCGGCACCGCCTGTCACTAAAATACTCATAAAAAATCCTCTTGTCAATCTTTTTTCTAAGACAATTATAACATATTTCCTGTGATTGTAAATAAAATTTTCGTAAAAAAATAAAGAAATGCTTTTGATTCATTGCAAAATGAAATCGAATTTTCGAAAGGCTGTCGGATTCATTCTTGGTCTCATAGGAATTTTCACTGATGGAGCCGAATGTTCTGTTTTGAAGTCCTGATTTGATATTGTTGTTTCAAAAAACGTTTTTCTAATTTTTTGGATTTTTGTGTTGCAAAACCCGATGGAATATGCTATAATAAAAAACGTTGATTATAGGGGTATAGCTCAGCAGGTAGAGCAGCGGTCTCCAAAACCGCGTGTCGTGGGTTCGATTCCTACTGCCCCTGCCAAAATAAAAAGTCGGCATTTTCGATGATTTCGAAGATGCCGACTTTTCTTTTGAATTATTCTATGTTATGATGAATGATATCAACCCATCGAAATTTATGCGCAAAATATATTGTTTGCGATTTGCTTATGCTGGAGGGCAGAGCAAACTATCCTAAGGAGGAAAAAGATGATTGTTTTGATTGCCGGTGCTTCTCATACAGGAAAAACTTTGCTGGCACAAAAATTGCTGGAAAAATATAAATATCCGTATCTATCGATTGATCATCTGAAAATGGGACTGATCCGCAGTCAAAGCACGGAGCTTACCCCATTGAGCGGTGACACGGAATTAACCGAATATTTATGGCCCATCGTACGCGAGATTGTCAAGACAGCGATTGAAAACAAACAAAATCTTATTGTTGAGGGCTGCTATATCCCTTTTGACTGGAAAAAGGATTTTTCGAGAGATTACCTTGAAAATATAAAATATTGTTGCCTTGTCATGAGTGAGAACTATATAAATCGGCATTTTAACGACATAAAACAATATGCAAGCGTGATTGAAAACCGACTGAATGAAGATTGCACTTTAAAAGATGTGTTGAAAGACAATGCGCGTACATTGGAGTTTGCACAAAAGAACGGAGTAGACTATTTTCTGATTGATGACGAATACAAGATAGATATTACCCTTGATTCGGAAAGCAAAGAGAACGGTGGTTGCTTGTAAGTTGTCTAAGAGTTGGGTATGGTCAAGGAAAAGCCTTGCTTAGTTTTAAAAAGCAAAGCGCGCTTGTCGTTTCAGTGATATTTTTGAGAGGGCGAGAATTAATTCTTATTTTTTGTCTAACTCAAAACAGGATGAGAAATTTTTGCAAAGCGGTTGAAATTCAAAGCTTCGATCAAGCTGTTTGGAGAAAAATTCAATGATCGATCCGTTTAGGATGGCCATGACAAGAGTGCCCCAGCTTAACGCTTCAAGTTTTCCGAAAAAGCAGAAGGTCATAGCTGTACTTGCAAGCAAGCAGGAAATATCGAAAATTGTTTTGAAAACAGATAATTTGATACCATAGCGGAGAGAGACCGCTTTTACGAAGAAGTCATAAACCAGCGGGTATAGATATGTTTTGAAAAAAAGCGCAATCGAAAACGAAGATAGCAAAATACCGATGATAAACATTGAAATCCTGAGCCACAAAGTCATAGTGCCCGGAGGAGTTACGGATGTATTAAAGCAGGGAATCATCCGCCACAAGTCTAAAACCGCACCGTATATCAAACAAGTCACAAAGGACATCAAATACACAGGCTTGAATTTTTTCAAAACGAGGCACAGTATGATAAATATTCCTGCCTGAATGATATATTCTGCTTGCCCGAACGTAATTACGCCCGCTTTCAAACTGAGCAGATAAGCGGGGGCAACAATCATGGAGATGCCGAAATCGGCCGAGGTCAGGATAGACACCGAGAGAGCCAGCAAGATAATTGCAAGAATATATGCAATCTCCGACGGTATGCAGATTTTTTTCTTCGCCGTGTGCTCTGCGTTTGTTTGCTTTTTCTCAATGAATTGCCCCTGTGTCATGCTTGTTCCTCCAAAAAAATACCATACACCGAAACTCGGTGTATGGCGAAAAATGAGTGTTTGATCTCAGAAAAATCCATACTGATTTTGTTTCTTTGTTATATCACATAAAACGTTAATTGTCAACATGGAAATTCAATATATAAATATGTAAACAGTATTTTTTTAGCATAATTTTATGCTTTGCTTTTTTCATCAATGTCTGTTTTTTCGGTTTTGCTTGTTGATTTTTGAGATGTTTTTAAACTTTTCACGCTTTGCTTCTAAATATCGGCTACTGTCTGTTGCATATTCGGTCTCGTTTTTCAGTTTCAAATAAGAATTCCATCTGGCATCGTCCAGCGTTCCGTCCGACAAAGCTTTTTGAATGGCGCATCCCGGCTCTGAGGTATGACTGCAATTGGAAAATTTGCACATGTGGGACAAATTTTCAATATCCCGAAATGCTATGTTGATTCCGTTATCATTGTCCCACATTCCAATTTCGCGCATGCCGGGGGTATCAATGACAAAAGCCCCGTCAATTTCGGTATCCACAATGGCAGACGTACCGATGACCATGCTGTCGGTCAAATCGTGGTTTTTACAGCTTTCCGACACCTCGTGCGTCAGGTGCAGATAGTCGGTGTTGAACCCGGCAAGACTGTCCGAGAACGGAACATCGCAGGAGCTGACCTCACCGGTCTTATTTTTCACAATGGTATTCACTGCAATGCTGTCATATTTCCAAAACTCGCGTCCCACGGGGAGAAAATAAAACTCACCCAACTCGCTCGCCGCCTTGCCGATGCACCAGCAGAGGAGCATATTGAACTTGTAACCACGCTTACGGCTCAGCTTCAGAAGCGGCGTGACATCCAGTGTTTTGAAAAAGGTCACCATGGGGTCCGGCGCGTTCATCCAAAGCGCATATGCCTCGGCACGGGCAGTCGCTTTCGGGTCGATAACAACCGGTTTCATTCTGCACGCTCTAATGCCGCAATATCGCCGGACTGAATGGCGGGAATGCCGTGTTTGATTTTTTCCTCGTCCCAATCCCACCAGCGCAAGGCTTGGAGTTTCTCAATCGTTGCGTCGTCAAATCGACGGCGAATGGACTTTGCGGGAACGCCGCCCACAATGGTGTAGGGGGGAACGTCCTTTGTTACCACGGCACGTGTACCGACGATTGCACCGTCACCGATTTTTACACCCGGCATAATGACCGCCTCATAGCCGATCCAAACATCATTTCCGATCACGGTGTCGCCTTTGTTGTCCCATGCATCGCAAATGTTTTTTACATCAAGATCCCATTCATCAAAGAAAATTGGGAAGGTATAGGTCGCTAACGACTTTATCGAATGGTTTCCGCTGGTGAACAGAAATTTTGCGCCGCAGGCAATCGAACAGAATTTGCCGATTTTCAGTTTGTCGCCGTTGACGGGATAGTGATAGAGCACATTGTTCTTTTCAAAATCGCAGGGATCGTGGACGAAATCGTTATATATTGTATAATCGCCGACTTCGATATTCGGGTCTGTGATAACATCTTTTAGGTAAACCGTCTGTTTATCATGCGGACGAGGATAGATTTTATTTTTCATATTAATTTGCTCCTATTCAGAATAGCTGGCCGGGAAGCTTTTGTTTTTGCTTGGCGGGGAAAGTGGCTTCAAACTGTTCAAAACCCTCCGGATCTTTCTCACAGGCAAAATACCCATCGGGGTCCTTGTAGGTACCAAAGATGCCGTCCAAAAAGCTGGGGATCAGTTCCTTGATTAGAAAATAGTCTGCCTCCGGATCATCAGCGTAACGTACGCCTTTGGTTTTGGCGGGAACAAAACCGGACTTCCCGTAAAACAGAATGTTTCCGGTAATGGCCAGTGCTCCCGCGCCCATTTCTCTAGCTTTTTCCATAGAATAATCAAGCAGGCGTTTTCCGTAGCCCTGTCGTTTGTACTTTGGAGCAATGCCGATGGGACCGAAGGTCATGATCGGCACTTTCTGCCCGTTATCGCATTCAATTGCAGAGCGCATATAAATAATTTGCCCGATCAGCTCTCCGTCGAGCTCCATTATAAAGTCTAATTCCGGAACAAATGCCGGATCCTTTCGAAGACAATGCAGCACATAATGCTCCATGCAGCCGGGGCGATAAATATTCCAGAATGCCTCGCGGGTCAGGTTTTCAACATTTCGATAATCCTCTTTGGTTTCAAGACGAATGGTAATGTTCTTTTCTATCATGGTTTATTTCCTTATCTCTTATCAATAATTTTATCAATCAGCCCATAGGCAAGGGCTTCTTGTGCCGACATATAGTTATCTCGCTCTGTAGCTGCGGTGATCTCTTCAAGCGTTTTTCCGGTATTTTCGGAAAGGATACGGGCAAGTCGTTTTTTGGTCTTTTGCATTTGCTCGGATATGATTTGAATATCCGTGACAGGACCTCGCACCCCGTTCCCGCCGATCAGCGGTTGATGAATCATAATTTCGGCGTTGGGAAGAGCAAGCCGTTTACCTTTTGTTCCTCCTGCCAGCAAAAATGCTCCGAAACTTGCGGCAAGGCCGATACAGATGGTAGATACATCGCACTTAACATACTGCATGGTATCATAAATTGCAAATCCGGCAGTGACCGATCCGCCCGGACTGTTGATATAAAGCTGAATCTCTTTGCTTGGATCCTGCGCTTCTAAAAACAGCATCTGTGCAATAACGGCGCTTGCAGACGCATCGGTCACTTCTTCGCCGAGAAAAATGATTCGGTCGGATAACAGCCGGGAAAAAATGTCATAGCTGCGCTCACCGCGGCTGGTTTGTTCAATTACATAGGGAATGATGCTCATACAAATTTTACTCCTTGGTTTCTTTTGCTTTCATACAAAACAGGTGAATGCCCAGCGCCGCATTAAATCCCGTCGCGGCAAACACGCTGAAGCGTTCCACAACGCCGAAGTAATCGGCAGGAACTATTTTCATGCCCATAGCGCCGACAAGCATCATGCCGAGAGCAATCGCCGCACATACTCCGTAAGAACGGCAGCCTTTGCTTTTTACTCCGGCGATGATAATAACAGTCAGCGATACGATGGATAGCAGCACCACTAAAGCGGTGATGACCATGTGCATCACATCCTGAAACGCGCCGGCATAGCCGCTGTCGCTCAGCGGGAACATCCGATATCCGACCGCTGAGATCCACTCCATCATGGCAAACAAATAAATTCCAAAACGGAGCAGTTTGCTTTTTTGCCCTTGTATACCAATGCAGACAACGGTCACACATACAACCTCGCACACATTGTAAAGAGCGCTGAGCTGATTCCACAGCGCCAACGACGGCGCATTGGCGGCACTTAGATCGCTGACCGCCTGCACCATCCAATTGTATCCAGGATAGGCAAGCGGCGCGAACACCACCGCCACGGTGTATGAAAGAAAGCTGACAATACCCAATAGTCCCAATTTTTGTATCAAAGATTTTTTCATAATTTTCCTCCTGAAAAAGACGCAGAGAATGACCGCAGAAATTGCGGTCAGCACTGCGTCTTTGCGTCTTGCCGATCGGTAACTTCAACCTTAAAAATTCTGCGCATTGATGATGCACTCTTGCTTTCACTTCAGACAAAAGAGTAAAAATAGCGTTCTTTGCAGAAATCGCAGTTGCGCTTTTGCATCGCGAACCGAGCAAAGGATCCATTTTCATCCAAGCTGCTCATGGCTTTCCGCTCTTTTTAAACCGTTACCATGAACCATGCGAAAAAAGAGGCGTACATGCCGACTGAGTTTTTCCAAGCATTCATTTTCTCTTTCCGGCTGACGGTCACATATGCCGATAAGAGTCAGCACCGGTGCAACATACATCATAGACAAAGTGTCCGGGTCCTCTGCCGCAATTTCACCGGCAGTACTCAAAGCACGGAAGATATCGGCGTGATAGTTGATTATGCGCTCCACATATCGCTTGGAGTACAGTGCCGCCAACTTCGGCGAACGGAATTGCTCAATTGTCATCATGCGGCGAAACCGGCCGATGGTTTCATTGTGCAGGGAATACTCAAAGATTTGACGCACCTTTTCAAAGAGGGCATCCTCAGTGATCTCCGTAAAAACGGGAATATCTTTTTTTACATTCTGCACGTGAATATCGATCTTGTCGGTATCCACCTCATATTGCGCTGCCGTAGACTCCACAATGGCGTCAAAAATTGCTTGCTTACTCGGAAAGTGGTTGTAAAGCGAAGGCGCTTTTATACCCACTGTCTTTGCGATTTCTCCCACACTGACGGAATCATATCCCTGCTCCGAAAACAGCTCCAAAGCTTTATCTAAAATCCTTTGTTTTGTATCTTCCTGTCTCATCGGTATCCTCGCTAACTAATATTCGTTAGTTATATTATAATCATTTTTTGCGGAATGTCAAGAGGGCATGCCTGCGATGTTTTTTTCGTGCTCAGATTTTCTGATCCAATTGTCCAGAAATTGCATTTGCTCCTCTGTATGGAACCAATGCTCCGCGCCGGGCATAACAGTTAATTTCGCATTATGCTGCTTTGCAAATGCGGAGATTGTTTCTATGGATGTCAGATTATCGTACTCTCCATAGAGAATAGAGGTTGGGACATCCCATAAGATCGGGTGCTTGCGCACATAGCAAAGGTAATACCAAGACAACGTTTCACCAAAATCTGTGGATATTTCAAACTTTTTCTCAAGATCTTCTTCGGTCACGTTTGACCATTGCATCATATTGCAAATCAGTTTTTCCATATTTACAACCGGAGAGATAAAATAGGCTTTGTCAATCAGTGCTTTATTCAGCGAGGATAACGAAAAAAATGCACCGATGCTGTTTGCGATCAAAGTGAGGTGTTTGCCGTTTTTTCGCTTTTCAAGAAAGAATGAGAAAAATTCTTCCTTGGCATCCCAAGGCGTTTGTGAACGGTAATCGAACCCGACAACTTCATCATTCGGAAAAAGCGTTCGGTAATGCTCAGCCTCTTGTGCAGTGCCTCCCTTTCCGTGGACATATATGGTCAGATTTTTCATTTTACCTTTTTCTGCATAGCATTCATCTGCCGCAAGCATATGATGAATCCTCCTTATAATGTTGTAATTATTATTTAATTTCAAAATTGCGGGATTTTGCCGTCAAAATGCTTCGCCTTTTCCGACAGCGGTCCTTTTGCTCCCATAGTAAAGGGATGCTACTGCTTCAAATGGAGAGCAGACGCATTCCGGGCTTCAAATGCAGGAATGTCATCATGTCTTTTGTCAGCTTGATTTCACCCGATTCTGAAATTGTAGTCCAGCAGTACGCGCGTCCCTTGTAGGGAAGGAATGTGCCTACCGGGGCTTTATAACGCAGAAGGGCCGGGGTTTCGGTCAGAATGTGCCCAAGCCTCGACGACAGAAACAGTCCCTGCCGTGTTACGCAGAAGCCACCCGTAATCTTGCTTCCGGTAAAAAGATATACCCTTCCTTCCGAAGCAATATGATATTCGTTTACAGCCTGCGACGGAAACTGTAGACATCCGTCGGGACGAATCATCGCCTCTCCGAAAATAAATTTTCCACCCTTGTTCAATTGCGGCATAGCTTTGCGTCCTTTTGAAATTAGAGAATGGCCCGTGCGATTTCCACAGTCACGATTTTCATCAGTGTGCCGCCGCACATTACATAGAACCAGCATTCGCGTGCTTGCTGGGATTTTGTAATCGGAGTGGCGATCGCAGCGACAATAATCATCACTGCGCCGATGCAGCCGATAACGGTAGGAATACTGACGAGAGAGAACAGGACCGGCGCACAGCTCCCGTCGATCGCATGTTGGATCGTCTTATCTAAGTTATCTCGTGCTGCGGCGAAGCAGCAGATAACAAGACCGAAAAACAGCAAAATTACGGTCCTGCGTCCCCAATATTGAATGTTTGTACGGTTATACACGGAGTATCCGATAAATCCCAACAGGGCCACAATCATAAATGTCGTGATTGCAGTCACGGTGTTTCCGAAATAGAGCTTTATTCTTCTGTTGCTTCCTTTCCGTACTGAATAATAACGATTTTGCATGTATCGCAGCAGTGGGCATCTACTCTTGCCCTATGACCGGCATTCAACTCCGTAATTTTCACAAAGCCGATCGAATGTTTTGCATTTTCAAAAGCACCCGGCACTTCGTTCGCAAAGCTGAAAGCTCCGTCTTTTGTGCTGAACAAATAGCCTTTTCTCATTTCTTTTCCGCATTTTGGGCACATCATAATAGAATTCTCCGTTTCTTATTTTTGAGAACTGTACCACTCGAATACAGCATTTAAGTTTTCAAGCTTAACACGTTCGCCGCTATATAACAGCATATTCAGCATGTCATCCTCTTCCGGTGTGCGGTCTTTTTTGGCGGCAAGGCTTTTGCCTGCTGTTTTTATCATCAGTTTCATCATGAGGCGGTAGATTCCGTGTAGCTTTTTTACATCAAAATTGCCTTGCAGGGTGAATACCGGGATGTTCTCCGGAACAGCCGTCTTTTTTCGTACAACGTTTATTTGTGTTCCGGTTTGACTCATGCCGACACCGCAGACGGCACATACCTTATAGCGCTTGACGATATTTGAATATCCCTGAACGGTCCCTGCCATAATCCACCCGAGATAGATAAGCTCCGAACCGGTGGGGAGCGCTTTTTTTGCTTCTGTAAATGAATAAGAGGGAAGACCGGTTTTGAGTGCCAACAATTTTGCATATTGCTCTGTGCTGCCGGTGTTAGTGGTGTAAACAATTGCTTTCATAAAGATTTCCTTTCCCCAAAAAAAGACGCAGTGTTGACCGTTTTTCACGATTCGCACTGCGTCTTAGCGTCTGGCTGTTTAGTTTCAATCATAAAATTTTTGGCATTAATAATGCTTTCATGCTTGCACTTCGGGCAAAACAAAGGAAAATCCTTTAATTCTGTTTCTCGAAGAAGCTGCAAACGTGTTTTTGCCCCGCATAGGGGGCATAAAACCCATTGTTTTTGTTTACTTGTATTCTCTGTCATGTTTGGCCCTTCCACTTTCAATTCGCGTGATGAAACTGTCGATGTGTGTGCTCAGCAGTTTAGAAACCGAGCATTTTTCTTCTGCGCCGTCGTAAATGCTGTAAAGCAAATACATGGGTCCGTAAAACTCTAAGGCGAGTTGCATTGCCGCTTCATCGCTGTCTGTCATTTTTCTGAAAATTGCTGCCATATACTCAGCGGGGCCGGTGGCCAGATAATTCTGATAGAGTTTGGCAAGCGCCGGATCCCGATATTGCTCTAATGTCAGCATCTTGCGAAAATCAGAGGCGAACTTTTCCACTGTCCAATGCTCAAATTGAGCCATGCTGTATGACCGAATTTTTTCAATCGGCGTATGCATATAGGCTTCCGCAAACCCGTCCGGCTCTGTCTCCGGCATCTCATATTCTTCGGCTCGTTCGTAGTCTGTTTGGTTCATTTGCTCTACAATACAATCTAAAATCTCCTGCTTCCCGGTATAATGTTTATACAAAGCGGCTTTTGTGATTCCGAGTCGCTTGGCAATATCGTTCATTGAGGTTCCCAAATATCCGCTTTGAGCAAACAGCTCAAGCGCAGTTTCCAAAATTCGCTTCTTTGTATCTCCGGACATGATTTTACTCCTTAATTTATAGTAACCGTTCGGTTACTATAAATTATAGTGACCGAACGGTTACTTGTCAAGTCCTTTTTTAAAATTTCCGAAATAACGGAACACGTGTTTTTTGTATTCCCGATATGCGTCTCCGAAAACTTCGGACAGATATTTCTCTTCCTGCAAAATTTGTAAATGGAGCATTACGATCGCAAAAAGCGAGAAAACGGCCAAAAGCAGATTGAAGTACATTAAGAGAACGCCGATGTACATAAAATCAAAGCCAAGAAAAGCGGGATTTCGGCTGTATTTGTAAATGCCGGTTGTAACAAGCTCGGTTTTGTCTTCGCCGGGAATTCCCGCACGCCAACTGTCCTTCATGCAAATTACCGAAATAAGGAAAATCAGGTCTCCGATCATTCCGGTGCAAAAGCCGGTAAAACGTGCGCCGGAGGGAAGGGCGCTCCAACCGAATGCAATCGACAAAAGCTGTACCGCAGGTACGCTGAGCGTTGCAATGCTCATGAGAAGCTCCACCGTGTGGATCGAGCGTTCTTTTCTGCATCCGATTTGGCGGGTTTTTATCCCCCGCTGCTTTTGCAGCAGCATTTTTGTAAAATAAATCCCATAGAACAGTAGTAGTACAATTACGGTCAATACAGGATACGGTAAATGTTCTTCGAATGGATATTTCATGTCTTTTTCTCCCATGATTGTATTGTTGAATCGAGTTATTATTTATTCCAAGCGTTTTCAGTATCAAAATCGGTTCAGCAAGACGTGTGAAACGACTGAAGTGACACCGTCCAATGTGCTGCGCCGAAGATTACCATACTAACCGCTGCCGGAAGATTATGCAGCCATACGGCGGCACATAAAAAGTAAAGCACGGGAAATACTGCCAGCGGCATCGGGATACAAAAAAATGCGCGACGGAGCAACGCAATTTTTCGTCCGCCTATAAAAAATCGTATCCAGACGGCATAGTATAAAATCAAACAGCAGACAGCAAGATATAGCCATGCGCTTTTGAAACTTAGTGGTTTGCAACTCACCAAAAATGTGACTGCAAGCAGATACATCATGCGGCTGATCTGTTCGACAATTTCTATCCAACGCGTAATTTTCGTCGGCGGTGAAGATTTTTCGGTAGGCGGAAAAACGGCGTAAACGATATTGATGAGCATGGGCAAGGCAAAAACAACGAGCCCTATCCATGAGAAGGATATTTTTAAATTCATAGGACAATACCTGCTTTCACGGCAAATTCCGGAAGCTTTGAGGGCTTTCCGTAAATCGAAATCAGCGCACGGAATTCCCGTCGGAATGTTTCCCGAAGCTCTTCATCCGTCAGATATAAATGATCGGTATTAGCGAGAATGGCAAGCCCGTAGGAAAAGTAAATCATATCCTGATGAAGACGTCGTGCGACATCCTCACTGTAGCCGTATTCTTCCTGAATCACCCGGATGACCTCGGTCAGCAGTATATCATTTTGATACGGACCGAGCTGCTTTCCATCCAAATACAGCCAACGGAAAAGTTGTTTTTCTTCCGCTGCAAATTTGATAAAGCCCATTCCGTAGCTGCTGTATCGGCTGTCATTTCCTTCATGCACATGCAGAGAATTTCGTACGCGCTGTGTGTGCATCTCAATGGCTCGCTTTGTAAGTGCGGATTTTAATTCATCCATATTTTTAAAGGAAAAATAAATCGGCTGTGTGGAACAGCCCAATTTTTTGGCGACACTGCGAGCATTGATTGACGAAAAGCCGCCGTCACGCAATACTTCTACGGCAGCATCCACAATCTCATCCTTTGAAACTTTTTTCGCGGCAGGCATGGCAATTACCTCAATAATAACATATAGTTATGTATAACATGATGTTATTATATGCTGCATAGGACAATTTGTCAAGAACTATTCTTGATTACCGCAAAAAAATGTTATTGCCCGGATACTGCTCTACAGCTGACACCCGATACACTTTGAAGCGGAATAAAACGGAAGAAATCGTGAATATATTGTATTTCGGGAAGTTGTAAACGGAATAAAATTGTGATATAATCATTACAGTAAAGATATTAAAATCAGAGACAGCTTGGAAGCGGACAAAACCGAGAGCGGAAGAGGCGACCGATATGCAGAGCATTTTAGTCAAATCGGAAAGACGGGTAATGATATGCGTAGAATACAACGGAGCGGCAATTTTTTCTTTTGCTTGCTCATCAATATGTTAATGAACCCTGAGGGATTCATTCTTGCCGCGGTTCTGCTTGTTTTGCATTTTGTGCTCGGTTTGTCTCTTTGGTGGACCTATGCGGCACTCGGATTGTGGATTTTTTGGCTGATTATTCGGATGTGCCTTATCGGCTGGGCAGTGCGATGCGGCAGTGTTCCCGATCCCAAAAAAGAGAATAAGAATCCGTATTCGGTTGGGAAAATACAAAAAAAGCAATAAATCTCCGGAATGATTCCGGAGTAATATAAAACAAAATATTTTTACTTGGAAGGAGTCTGTATTATGGGATTAATAAAAGCTGGGATCGGTGCGTTGGGCGGCACATTGGCGGATCAATGGAAAGAGTTTTTCTACTGCGAATCCATGCCGAAAGAGGTGCTTGTCACCAAAGGGCAAAAACGGATCAGCGGACGATCCTCCAACACCAAGGGGAACGATAATATCATTACAAACGGTTCCGGCATTGCCGTAGCTGACGGTCAGTGCATGATCATTGTGGAGCAAGGCAAGGTCGTGGAGGTTTGCGCCGAACCCGGCGAGTTTACATATGATGCTTCCACCGAGCCGTCCATATTTTCCGGCAGCCTCGGAAACAGCATTAAGGAGACGTTTAAGACAATCGGTAAACGCTTTACCTACGGCGGCGATACCGGTAAGGATCAGCGAGTCTATTACTTCAACACCAAGGAACTCATCGACAACAAATTCGGTACGCCGAATCCCATTCCCTTCCGAGTAGTCGACTCGAAGATCGGATTGGATGTGGATGTATCGGTACGGTGCTCGGGTGTATATTCATATAAGATTGCCGACCCGCTGCTGTTTTACACCAATGTGTGCGGCAATGTAGAAAGAGAGTATACCCGGGATGAACTGGACAGTCAACTCAAGACCGAATTTATCAGCGCATTGCAGCCGGCATTCGGAAAGCTTTCCGATTTGGAGATGCGGCCGAACCAGATTGTCAGCCACAATACAGAGCTTGAAGAAGCTATGAACACGGCGCTTTCGGCAAAATGGGGCGAGCTGCGCGGTCTTAAGGTAGTGAGCATTGCGCTCGGCTCAGTCACATTGCCGGACGAAGATGCCGAAATGATCAAGCAGGCACAGCGCACGGCGATCATGCGAGATCCGACGATGGCTGCGGCGACATTGGTTGGTGCACAGGCAGACGCGATGAAGGCGGCTGCTGCAAACGAAAACGGTGCCATGACCGGCTTTATGGGTATGGGTATGGCGATGAATGCCGGCGGCGGAATGAACGCGCAGAATCTGTTTGCTATGGGACAGCAGCAACAGCAACAGGCACAGCAGAGTGCAGCTGCGGTAGCACCGGCGGCAGAGACTTGGAGATGTGCATGCGGTACGACGGCAAGCGGGAAATTCTGTCCGGAGTGTGGTGCACCGAAGCCTGCCGGCAATGATGGATGGACCTGTTCCTGCGGTGCAGTGAACAAAGGAAAGTTCTGCCAGAACTGCGGCGCAAAGAAACCGGCAGGGGTACCGCAGTACCGCTGCGACAAGTGCGGTTGGGAGCCGGAGGATCCGAAGAACCCCCCGAAGTTCTGCCCGGAATGCGGCGATCCCTTTGATGAAAAGGATCAAAAATAATATTTGTGTTTTGCGAGAAAGGCGGCGAATACGACTTTCTCGCAAAACTATAAAGATATGATATTTGAAATCCGGTTTGTCAAAGCGGCGAACTGCGATTGATGCGATTGAAAGGAGATTTTTGATGCAAACTTTGCAGGAATATAAATGCCCCTGCTGCGGCGGTGCTATCAGCTTTGACAGCACGCTTCAAAAAATGAAGTGTCCCTTCTGTGACACGGAATTTGAGGTAGAGACACTCAAGAAATACGATGCTGAGCTGCAAGAAGAGCAGACTGATAATATGGAGTGGGAGACCTCGGCAGGCGGTGACTGGCAAGAGGGAGAGACGGACGGTCTCCGTTCTTATATCTGCAAATCCTGCGGCGGCGAAATCGTGGGCGATGCAAACACGGCGGCAACCTCTTGCCCTTTCTGCGGAAACCCCGTTGTAATGATGGGTCAGTTCACGGGTGCACTGAAACCCGACCTTATAATCCCGTTCAAGCTGGATAAGAAGGCGGCAAAGGCAGGGCTTTTGAAGCATCTGACCGGAAAAAGATTGCTGCCGAAGATCTTCAAGGATCAGAACCACATTGACGAAATTAAAGGCGTGTATGTACCGTTTTGGCTGTTCGATACCGATGTGGATGCGCAGGTGCGGTATCGTGCAACCAATATGCGAACATGGAGCGACAGCAACTATAACTACACCGAAACCAGCCATTTTCTGGTGCACCGCGGCGGCAGCGTGGGCTTTGAGCATGTGCCGGTGGACGGCTCATCCAAGATGGCAGATGATTTAATGGAATCCATTGAACCCTATGATTTCTCCGATGCCGTAGATTTTCAAACGGCATATCTTGCCGGATATCTTGCAGACAAATACGATGTAACTGCCGAACAGAGCATTGACCGTGCCAACGAGCGTGTAAAGCGTTCCACGGAGGAGGCTTTTGCCGCTACCGTACAGGGATACGGCACGGTTCGCACCGAAAACAGCAGTGTCCGATTCCACGGCGGCAAGGCAAAATATGCACTCTACCCGGTATGGATTTTGAATACCACATGGAACGGCAACAAATACACCTTCGCCATGAACGGCCAGACAGGAAAATTCGTGGGTGACCTGCCGGTAGATAAAGCAGCGGCGTTTCGGTGGACGCTTGGCTTAACTGCAGCATTCAGCGTCGCATCCTACGGTGTGATTTTACTTTTGCATCTTATTGGCATATTGTAAGGAGTGGCACAATGAAAAAGAAATTATCGACACTCTTATTTGTTTTTATCCTTTGTGTCGGAATGATGGTGCCGGCTTTTGCCGAGTCACTCAGTGATATCGAAAATCTTGATGGTTTACGCGTGCTTGATACGGCAAATCTGCTATCCGACAGTGAGGCCGATGAGCTGAATGAAAAAATCATTGAAATCCGCGATCGCCATCAGTTTGATATTGTTATTTATACGACTGATGAACCTTTGGAAACAACTCCGCAAGAATATGCGGACGATATTTACGACGCTTGGCAATTCGGCTGCGGGAACGACCGAGACGGGGTTTTACTGCTTATCAGTATGGATGACCGTGATTGGTATATTTCCACCTGCGGCTTTGGCATCACGGCCTTTACCGAAGCGGGAATCGAGTATATCGGAGAGCAAATAACACCTGATTTGTCGGACGGTAACTATGCGGCGGCTTTCAATGCTTTTGCGGATCTGTGTGATGATTTTGTTACACAGGCGAAGTCCGGGAGCCCCTATGATATAAATACGCTTCCGCGGGAACCTTTGTCTGCAGTTTATATTCCCGTTTCAATTGCAATCGGCTTTATTCTGGCACTGATAGGGGTGGGCGGAATGAAAGCGAAGCTTAAAACGGTACGCCGTCAATCCGCGGCCGACAGCTATATGAAAGGCGGTAGCCTGAATATTACCGAAAGCCGGGATCTGTTCTTATACAGCACCATTACCCAAACGGCAAGGCCGAAGGAAAGCAGCTCAGGCGGAAGCGGTACACATACATCCTCCTCCGGCACAACGCACGGCGGCGGTGGCGGCAAATTTTAATGTCGCACTGAAAAAGCGTAGTCTTATGAAAAAACTTTCATTTTCCGACCGGCGTTTTATTTTGAATCCGGCAATGGATGATGTTTTTCATCAAGCATATCGGTGACCTTTAAATCAGATATTGATGAAATGAGCCCGTGTATCAGACAAGTGTTTGATACACGGGCTTTTTTGTTCAAAATTGTATTTTTGATTTTGGTTTTTGGAATTAAGGTTTTATCGGACTTCTGCACTGACAGCGCATGTCGGTT
Organism: uncultured Eubacteriales bacterium; assembly: GCA_934365155.1. Taxonomy (GTDB): domain Bacteria; phylum Bacillota; class Clostridia; order Oscillospirales; family CAG-272; genus RGIG8399. The sequence goes on from CAKRMZ010000009.1 coordinate 34,651, forward strand.
GTTTTTTGAATACCGTTATTCCGATAATTTAATTTATAATTCTTCAAAACGCTTTGTACCTCTGCTCTTTAACCACAATCCCAGCAGGATGTCGAGAACAACGGTTAAAACAGAACAAAGGATTATATATAAATGGTTGTTGGCTTGATAGTCGAAGACCAGTGCAAAGCCCAATGCGATAATATAGGCCCAATTCAGCAGAAATGCTAAGAATATACCGATCCCCTGTTTAACGGCTGCCGCTTCGGATGTCCAGTTTAGATTCGGCCTTTTCAGATTAATGATCAGTCCGGTTTCCGCACTGAAAATACAGACGGCAAGCGGTAAAAGGAAGAGAAAAATCATGTTTGTGAGCGTGGGCCGGATGACGATCGCCATACATAAACTGCATAAAAGTGCCGGAATTGCGGTTAAAAGTATATGCAAACTCAGCTTTGCCTTAAAAACTTTCCATGTGGAAACCGGAAGCGATTGGATTAACCACAGGCTTTTTCCCTCCATAGATATTGTCGGCGCGGTAATATTATTCATCGAGGCTAATAAGCAGATACTTACGATGGCAATCGGAGGGAGCACTGATTGCGGAAGCTCCAGCATCGTGCACAGATTCCGAATCCATTCGCCTTTGATTAAGACGGCAACGGAGGATATAATCAGTAGCAGGGTGCCTAAGGAGCAGTTTAAGATATAAACCGGACTGGAAAGAAAACGGCTCATTTCCCGTCCGAGCAAGGCAGCGCGGATGCTTTTGGGTTTTTGTTTTCTGGCTTTATAAGGTGTTTTTGCTGTCTTTTCGGGTTCCAATGCAATCTTTAAAAAGCTTCGGGATAAAATTCGATAGACGAGCAAGAACAGAATCAGCATCGCGGCGGCAAAAATAGCCATGCTGGGAATATCTCCGATTGCGGCTTTACCCATTAGATATAAAGGATATCCGAAGTTTTTGATTTGTGTAGCAATGCGGTCACTGTTTTCGATAATCAGCGTGATTGATTCACTGGCTTTGAAGTAGATGTAGTAATAGACCGCTAAAAAGATCAGAGAAACAAGAACGGTAATTAAACTTTTATTTTTCAGTTTGGCGCTGATTTTTGCTACAACCCAACCGAGAATGCATGAAAGAATCAAAACCAAAAACGACAGCAGGAGCGCAAAAAGAATCGGACAGATGATATTGCTTATTTGTAATGTTGCTGTCTGATAAAAGACAATTACTGCAGGCACGATTACCACACCGCTGTATAAAAGTCCCATTAAGTATACGCCGGTCAGACGGACAAAAATAATGCACGAAACCGGAATCGGCATAGAGAGAAGCAAATCATTATCCTTTGCATTGTAGAGGCTGGAGTATGTATTAAACACGCTGCCGAATATGCCGAGTATAAAAGCGACCATTCCCATCAGACAGAAATAAAGCCATGATTTTTCCATAGTAATCAAAGGACTCAGCATTTTTGCGGCAACGTAAAAAATCCCGCCGATAAAAACAATCATAAGAAGAGCAAACAGGATAATATAAGCAATCGATGCAAATGCAGATCTTACTTTGCCGGTTTTACTGTTTTGGAAAAAACTGCGATTTAGCTCCAAAAGCTGTTTTTTCAGAAGCGCTTTCAGCATGATTTTTCCTCCAACCCTAAGAATACTTCTTCAAGGCTTTCGTCTCCTTTGACTTCCTCCATGGTACCAAAGCGAATCAGTTTTCCGTCTTTGATAATGGCAACCTTATCGCAGAGCTTTTCGGCAACCTCCAGTACGTGTGTCGAAAAGAAGATGGCGCCGCCCTGATCGCAATGTTCTCGCATGATTGCCTTGAGAAGATGGGATGCTTTGGGATCCAACCCAACAAAGGGCTCATCCATAATAATCAGCTTAGGAGCGTGAATCCATGCGGAAATAACGGCTAATTTCTGTTTCATTCCGTGCGAGTATGAAGAAATAGGCTGTGCCAAATGAGGAGTCAGCTCCAATAAATCGGCGTATTTTTGAATTCGTTCCTGCCGGTTTTCTGCACTGACTTCAAAAATATCCGCAATAAACTGGAGATATTTTATACCGCTCATATACTCATATAAATCCGGATTATCCGGGATATAGGCAATTTGTTTTTTGCATCCGATGGGATCTGCCTTTAGAGAAATTCCGTTTATGGTAATTTCACCGTTATCAAAGGGTAAAATTCCCGCTACGGATTTCAGAGTGGTTGTTTTGCCGGCTCCGTTATGACCGATAAATCCGTAAATTTCTCCGCTTGCAATATGAAGTGATAAATCGTCCACTGCTTTTTTATCACCGTAAGTTTTGGTTAAATGCGAAATGTCTAACATAATAATTGCAACTCCGTTTTTTGTATTTTAATAAAATGGACCAAGGGTGTTTTGCTGTAAGTTGATGGTATCTGCGGCTAAAAAACTGTTTATCTGTTTTTTTTACACAGAGTATTCAGTAATATATAAATACCGATTAATGCGATGATGGATAAAAGCAGAATGAAAAACATCGTACTTATTTCTACTTTATTACTGAAAAAATAGAGATTGCAGTCGATAGAATCTTTGATTTTTTCTACGACCTCTGCCGGAAATCCGACCCGACTCATTTCCGAAAATACACCGCGCAGGGCATGATTGCGGAGGAGACTGGTTCCGTAAGTGCCCGGGAGAAAAGAGAGCACCTTTTGCAGGCCGTCTCCGAATTGGGAAATCGGCATATACGCACCGCAAATAAAACCGTATCCGGCGCTTACTACGGTGCCTACGGCAGAAATTTGCCCTTGAGAACTTAAGAAAAAATTGATAATGCTGGAAAGGGCGGTACCGAATAGGACCAGTAAAAACACATCGAGTAAAATCAGCAAAACATCACTCAAAGATAAATACCACCCGACGCGGGAAAGGTAAACAAAACAGATTCCGGTTGCAAAAAAGCACACAATCAGTGTGGAAATCAAAGTGGAAAAATAATAACTGAGCGCCAAAACGGATTTTTTAACCGGTGATACTAAAATATCACCGCGTGTACCGTGGGCTTTATCCTGTACCATGGTCATATTGCAGCAAAAAGCTACGGTGACGCAACTGACTGCCAAAAGGGAGGAAAAAAGCTCGCCGCCGACTGTAGCGTCAATCAGACGGTCTGAAATTTGCACAGAGTCCGGCAATGATGCAGTGAAGCTGTCACGGTAGACATTGGCGAGAAATGTTGCATAGAGAACCAATAAAATCAGCGGCGTGATCAGTGATGTAAAAAACATGGCTTTGTCTTTGAAAAACAGCTTGCTGTTGCGCTTGATTAAATTCCAAAGTCCTATCATCCTTCGATCCCCCTTGTCAGATTTTTGCCTGTGACGGAAAGAAACACATCGTCCATTTTTCCCTTTGTAATTTCATAGTCCGTAAACAGTTCCGGATGCTTCAGAATCAGCTCAGTCGCTGCGGCGGTATTCGGAACCGATACGCGGATGGCATCACGGATTGTTTCGTAGGGGAAAGCAAGCATATCTGCCTGAGCTGCCGTCAAGCCGTATAAGGTAATGAAATCACCGGTATATTTGTTCTTTAGCGCAAGCGGAGTGCCTTCGGCTGCAATTTTTCCGCTGTCAAGGATTACGACATAGTCGGCATCTGACGCCTCTTCCATATAGTGTGTGGTAAGAAAAACCGTCAAGTGCTCATTTTTTCTGAGATCGGTAATGACGTTCCAAAGCAGCTTGCGGGTCTGAGGATCAAGGCCGGTGGTCGGTTCATCCAAAATGAGAATTTCCGGCTTGTGAAGCAATGCGCGCGCGATATCGATTCGGCGTCGCTGTCCGCCGGAAAGTTTTGCCACCGGTCGGTTTAAAAATGTTTTAAAATCGAGCATCTCAGAAAGTTCCGCCAAGCGCTCTTTAAATGCTTTACCGTTGATTCCGTAAAGGGCTGCGCGGCTTTGAAGATTATCTTTGACCGACAGTGCCTGATCCAACACGGAATTTTGAAATACAACCCCCAATTTGCGGGCAATCCAATTCATGCCGCTGTCGATGTTTTGCCCACAGATATGAATGCTGCCGCTGTCCTTGGATAATTGTCCGCACAGAATTGAGATCGTTGTTGATTTGCCGGCACCGTTTACACCGAGAAAAGCAAACAATTCTCCCGGACGTACATGCAGGGATAAATCCTGCACCGCGTGGATTGTACCAAATGATTTGTTTAAGTGTTCAATTTCAATGATGTGTTTCATGAGGTAAACTCCATAAAAAATATTTGATCGGTAATTTGCACTCAAAACCGGGTTTGCTTGTTTTGAGTGTTAACGGAAGTATTTGCGCGAATAAAGGCAATCAATATTCAACATCCGATTTATTCGGCATGATAATCGCAGCAACGATATAAGCGATGAGTCCGCATCCGAAGCATAGCGAAAACAAGACCCAAGCTAAACGGACAATGGTAGGGTCAATGTTAAAATATTCGGCAATTCCGCCGCAAACGCCGGCCAGCTTTTTGCCTTCTTCTATTTTATAAAGTTTCTTTTGCATGATGTGAACCCCCTGTATAATATTGTTTTTATATTTTTGCGATTTCTGTGACAACGTTTTTTCTCCGCGGTGTTTGAGAAAGATAAACATTTTCACTGATATTATACTTCGCAGTAAAAACGCTGTCAAGCAAAGTTTCGAATCTTGTCGAAATCGGCAAAAGCACGGCGCCGGATATTGACGGGCCATGGGGAATATGATATATTGAGTATATGTTTAAATGCATCAAAAAAGCATATTGAAATGAAAGGGAAGATAGCGGGGCATGGATGAATATAATGTAGTGAAAAAAGCCAAAAAAGCATACAGCAGAGTTGGCACGGCGATTTTTGTGATGATCTTGACTGCTTTGGCTTCAGAATTGATATGGATTTGGATCATGCAGAAAACCATGCTTTTCCAAAATTCTTCGATTAAGCTATGGATTACGAGCTTTTTGCCTTTATATCTGATTGCTTTTCCGGTCGGGATGGCAGTGCTTCGCGGAACTGCGGCCGAGTCTCCGAGAAAGCAGCCCTTGGGATTCGGGAAATTTTTCTCGTTGCTGGCTGCTTGCTTTCCGCTCATGTACGTGGGAAACATCATCGGGAATTTATTTTCCGACATTCTGTCAAACGGGAATGCAGAGAATGCCCTTGATACGTATATTGAAAGCGGATGGATCCCGCGTGTTTTGTTCATGGTGATTTTAGCGCCGATTTTAGAGGAATTCATTTTCCGTAAAATGGTAATTGACCGAATTTGGCAATACGGGGAAAAAATAGCGGTTGTTACTTCTGCGCTGATTTTTGCTCTTTTTCATATGAATTTGTTTCAGTTTTTTTATGCACTTGGGATCGGACTGATATTTGCATATGTTTATCTCAGGACCGGGAAACTGCGGTATACAATTATAATGCATGCTTTTTTGAATTTTTTAGGGTCGGTTGTGGCGCCGATTATAATTTCTTTATTAAATTCCGACAGTGTAAAGCAGTTTATGCAGGATGGCGGACAAACCCTAAATCTTCCGTGGGAGCTTGCTGTTCTTTTCGGTTACATGCTGGCAATGCTTGCCGTTAACATTGCCGGGATTATATGCTTGATTTACCGATGCAAACGGATGGTATTTTTGCCGACGGAGCAAAATCTTCCGTCCAATTTACAGGTATCTGCGGCATATTGGAATGTCGGCATGATTTTATATGTAACATTAAGCATCTTTATGATGGCTATTTCCGCTTTTTCAAATGGGTAAACTAAAATGAATCATTGGAATGTTTTGAAGGATATTCCGGAGCCTTTGCTGAGTTGGTATGCCGAACATGCGCGTGTCCTCCCTTGGCGAAGCTCAAAAGACCCTTACGGGGTTTGGATTTCGGAGGTCATGCTTCAGCAGACACGTGTGGAGACAGTGATTCCGTATTATCTGCGCTTTTTGCAGCGTTTTCCGAATATAACTTCTTTGGCCGAAGCAGACGAAGCCGTTCTTTTAAAGCTTTGGGAGGGATTGGGATATTACAGTCGGGCCCGAAATCTTAAAAAGGCTGCTCAGAAAATACGGGATGATTTCAACGGCGTTTTTCCCAGTCAGTATGATGCGCTTTGTAAACTTCCGGGAGTTGGAGAATATATTGCCGGCGCTGTGGCTTCCATCGCATTTGAGTGCCCCGAACCGGCAATCGACGGAAATGTACTCCGTGTAGCGGCAAGGCTTTGCGACTGTCGCGAGGATGTGACGAAAGCGGCTGTCAAAAGAGAACTCAGAGAGGCTCTGAAAAAAATATATCCGAAAGGACATTGCGGCGATTTTACGCAAAGTTTAATGGAGCTCGGCGCAATTGTTTGCATACCGAACGGAATGCCGTATTGTGACATATGTCCTTTGAACAAATATTGTTTGGCGCAAAAAAACGGAACGGTTATGCAATTGCCGCAAAAACCGGCGAAGAAAAGTCGGCGTCTTGAACAGCGATGTGTATTTTTGTTGTATTTTAACGGGAAGGTCGCTTTGAGGCAACGAAGTGAGAAGGGGTTGCTTGCCGGTATGTGGGAATTCCCGAATGTTATGGGGGATATAGATGATCCGTCAGTGTGCGATTTTTTGAATGCTGTCGGAATTTGCCGGGATCGTTTGAAATTCATCGGCAAGACCGGACACGTATTTTCTCATGTCGAATGGACGATGAGCGGATATGAAGCGGAGTGCCCGGCAGCGTATGAGGATTTAAAATATGTTTCGCTGGATGAGATGAATGCCTTTGCCATTCCGTCTGCATTTCGATTTTTTGAAAAATACTGCCGACAAAGCGGAAAAATAAAGTAAAAAGAAAGCGCAGGAACGTTTTGCAGCGTTCCTGCGCTTTTTCTTTTTATTATTCGGGAGAATTATTTTTTCATTTTGGAAAAAATTTGCCATCCGAGCGCGTCGGAAAAAGCTGTAATTGTCGCGCCGGAACAATTCGATATATAATCAAATGCAAACGGCAGTACAATGTTTCCCTCTGTGTCAATCATTCCGATCTTTCCGTCTTGAAAGCCCAAAACGGCAAGTCCTTCATAAATAGGCAGCGCAAAAC